>JADLED010000173.1 GCA_020846335.1 Bacteroidia bacterium | reverse complement strand
ATTTGGCCGGCATTCATTCTCTGTCTAACCCCTAAATACAGAATATCATTAACACCACATGGTTAAATTCTTTCAGGAACGGTTCCTGCAAATTTCATGGCTACCTGTGGGATTTTATTCTTATTTTTGATTTTTACACAAGCGTTAATATGAGACTAATAGAATTCAGGGAAGCCTTGCGCGAAGCCATGTCGGAAGAGATGCGCCGCGATGAAAAAGTGTTTTTAATGGGCGAGGAAGTGGCCGAATACAATGGAGCCTATAAAGTAAGCAAAGGCATGTTGGCAGAGTTTGGTGCCAAGCGTGTAATAGATACACCCATTGCCGAACTTGGCTTTGCAGGGATAGCAGTAGGTGCTGCCGCCAACGGTTTGCGCCCTATAGTTGAGTTTATGACATTTAACTTTAGCCTTGTGGCCATTGATCAGGTAATAAACAGCGCCGCTAAAATGTACAGCATGAGTGGTGGACAATACAACGTTCCGATTGTTTTTCGTGGACCTACTGCCAGCGCAGGCATGTTAAGTTCGCAACACTCTCAGGCCTTTGAAAACTGGTTTGCAAACTGCCCCGGACTTAAGGTTGTAGTGCCAAGTAATCCTTACGATGCCAAAGGCCTTTTAAAAAGTGCCATTCGCGATAACGACCCTGTAATTTTTATGGAGAGCGAACAAATGTATGGCGATAAAGGCGAAGTGCCTGAAGGTGAATACCTGATTCCAATTGGTTTGGCAGATGTTAAAAAACAAGGTACCGATGTTACCATTGTGTCCTTCGGTAAAATATTAAAAGTGGCTGCAACTGCCGCTCAGGAACTGGAAAAGGAAGGAATTAGTGTGGAGTTGGTAGACCTGCGGTCGGTACGACCAATTGATTATGCCACCGTAATAAACTCAGTTAAAAAAACCAACCGATTGGTAGTGGTGGAAGAAGCCTGGCCACTTGCAAGCATTAGCAGTGAAATTGCTTTTAAGGTGCAAAAAGAGGCATTTGATTATTTGGATGCCCCGGTAACCCGAATTACCACCGCCGACACGCCATTGCCTTATGCACCAACTTTAATTGAAGCCAGTTTGCCAAGTGTGGCCAAGGTAATTAAAGCCGTTAAGGAAGTGATGTACCTTCATAAATAGAGCGTTTGGCTGCCTTTGTTGAATTGCCAACTGTTCTCAATTATAAAAATTAATGCGCGTAGCACTGGTAACAGACGGTATTTGGCCTTACGTTTTGGGAGGCATGCAAAAACACTCGTATTACCTTTGCAAATACCTGGCGCAAAATAAAGTAGAAGTGGATTTGTATCACTTCAATAGCAGTAATTACAACATCAACGACCTGGAATATTTTAGCAACGATGAAAAAAAATTCATTCGTTCGGTAATTGTTGATTTTCCTGCATCCAAAAAATATCCGGGTGCCTACATGGTAAATTCCTACAGGCATTCAAAACTAATTTTTGAAGCCTTAAAAGATAAACTATCGCTCTACGATTTTATTTACACCAAGGGATTTACAGGTTGGTACCTTATTAATCAAAAGCACTCGGGTAAATTAAGTTGCTGCCCAATTGGTGTAAAATTTCATGGTTACGAAATGTTTCAAAAACCACCGGGTTTTAAAATATACCTCCAGCATTTGCTGTTATTGCGTGGTCCGGTAAAATTAATCAGCCGGCAAGCCGATGTTGTTTTTTCGTATGGTGGAAAAATAACGGACATCATCAAGTCAATTGGCGTTAAACCTGAGCGCATTTTTGAACTGCCATCGGGTGTTGAGGAAAGTACTTTGGCCCAACACATAAACCCCACGGGTAAGGTATTGAAGTTTTTATTCATGGGCCGTTACGAACGCCGCAAAGGCATTGAAGAGCTTAATCAGGCCATATTACAGCTTAATTCGTTGGGCAAAAACACAACTTGCGAATTTCATTTTATTGGCCCTTTGCCTCAGGATAAAAGAATAAACCTGCCGAATGTATTTTACCACGGCGAAATTCGCGACAGGGCTCAGATGCAAACATTGGTAAAAAGTTGCGATGTGTTGTTGTGCCCTAGTTGGAGCGAGGGTTTGCCTAACGTGATACTTGAAGCAATGGGCATGGGGCTGGCGGTGATGGCCACCGATGTGGGTGCAGTTAATGTATTGGTAAATTCAACTACCGGTTGGTTGCTCGCCAATCACAGTGCGTCGGGTATTGAACAAGCGCTTGAAACTGTTTTGAATCAAACACCACAGCAACTCGATGCTAAAAAACAAAATGCCTTGTTTTTGATTCGAAACAATTTTACATGGGAAAATTTAATACAACAATTAATAAAAAAACTGCATTCCGATTTTAAAATAAATTAATCCATACTATGAAAAGAATTTTACTTATTTCCGCGTTTGCATTCATGTTGTTTTCCTGCACAAAAAAAACCGGTAAAAATCCGCAATTGGCATATTCCGACGCGGCTCTGGTGGACAGTTGCCTTAACCAAACACACCGGTATTATAAAAACGATTCGCAAACCTTGTTGGCCGGAAACAAAGGTCCGCACGGCACATTTAAACTGCGCTTTAACAGCATTGCCTACGCTGCATTAACCAACAACGGCAAGCTACCCGATAAGGGAACAATGCCTGAAGGTGCCATGGTAATTAAAGACGTGTATGATGGCACCAAATTAAGTTCTTACGCTTTTATGTATAAACGCAATGGCAACTGGCTGTGGGGGGAGGCAAATGCAAACAAAGACATTACCTACAGTGTTAAAATGGACGCGAGTATTTGCACCAGTTGCCATAGTCAGGCTGGCAACCGCGATTTGGTAGTTAGTTTTAATTTTTATTGAAAACTCTGTTAAGCGTTTGCTAAGTAATTTTAGTGACTAAATTTTGATTAATTCCAACTATTAAATCCACTTATCTGCAACCCCTCGTTTACTTGCTAAAAAGCTGTATTAAGTGATTACTTAATGCGTAATACAAATGATAGTTTTAAGCACAAAGTGCGTGCTTTAGGATAAAAAGGGGAGGTAAATTCCTTACACATTGTTCAGTTTTTAGTAAAGGCATAAATGGTAATTTGTGTTTTGGGAACTCTTTCAAAATCAGGTACTCATAAATTAAGGTTAAATTGTTAATTTATTAAAATGTAAGATCAGGTTATAACGCCTCAATTCTTTTGTTTTCAGGCACTTAACAAGAGATTGTTTAAAAGAGCCATTTTGTTAATCAATGGGCGAAGTGAAT
>JADLED010000172.1 GCA_020846335.1 Bacteroidia bacterium | reverse complement strand
TACCGTTTGCCAATTTACTTTTGTTTCTATGTTCAAAAAGTAAATTCAGAGTAGGAATTCCAAACCGCAATAAAATATCTTTCAGAGGCTTATCTATACTTAATTGTTTGATAGGCGTTTCAAAACAGTCTTCCAAAGCATCTACATCAAACATTTTTATAAGCATAAATTCAAACTTCATTATAGCCCAGGATATATAGGCTGAATGTGACTTTTTAAGTTTAACAACAATTAATTCTATTTCTGACTCATTAATTAAATGTGTTTGGATGTTGAAACCCATAATTACCATTTTGTTTATTACATCTATCTCTTCGATTGTTAGAGTGTTGAAGGAATAATTTAACCACTCTTCCCAAAAAGGAGCATAACAAGCGAAAGACTTTTTAAGCTCCAAGGCTGTTGTTTTCATTTTGTTAGAATTTTCAATTTCGTTTAATCTTTCTTTAAACTTTAGTATGTTTTCAAAATACAACTTGCCACTAAGTACGCTCTCACTTAATTCATCAATTATTTGTGGCACTGTATGTTTACCGAAACGTTTTAAGATTTCTATAAGCTCCTTGTCTAAGGGTAAACCTTCTATTGATTCAAAATAAACAAGACTAAGAGAGCCACTGCTAAAAAGATTTTTTAATTCCGTTTTAAATTGAGCTACAGCCCACTTTTTATAAAAAGACAAGTCTGATTCCAAACGTTTAATTGTGGAGTTAGGAATAACCTGAGTGTACTTTGTAGTTGTATTGTACTTGAACCTTGCATTTAATAGCCTTATATCCCGAAGGAGCAAAGAATTACATTGTTGTTTAATCCAACCTTCCCAAAATGGGGAGTAACCTAAAAAAATTGTTTCTAAACTACGTACTGATAAATTATTTTCCATGTTGATAAATTTTTCCTTGGGTGAGGTGATGTAAAAATAAGCACTATAAATTTAAAAAACACCTATCTTTTGTGATAGGTGTTTTAGTTTAGAATATTACCTATTTTGCAAGGCAAATAATCCATTTATATAATTCGCAAAAATTTAGTTTGCATGAAAAAAATAAAATTAGTACTAGCCGACGACCATAAAGTATTCGCTCAAGGTTTAGCCAGTTTATTGGAAGATGAGAATATGAAAATACTAGGCATAGCCATTAACGGAATTGAACTATTAGAACTTCTAAAAGATGTAAGACCAGATATTGTTTTGCTTGATTTAAGGATGCCCTTAATGGACGGACACGAAGCATTAGGTTTAATAAAACGTGATTATCCTTCAATTAAGGTAATTGTTTTGAGCATGGATTATTTTGACTATGTTGTGACGGATGTCATAATTAACGGGGCTTCTGCGTTTATGAAAAAGGGAACAGACTCAGATGAACTTTTAAAAGTAATAAGAGAAGTTTACAAAGAAGGCTTTTATTTTAAAGACCCTATTTCAGTAAGTATTTTAGAACGCCTTGCTGAAAATAAGAAACTGCACTATATTATTGAGGATACGAAATTGTCTGTAAGAGAAGTGGAAGTGCTCAAAGAAATATGCAAAGGACTTAGTCAAAAAGAAATTTCTACAAACCTGGAAATCGAACTTTCAACCTTCCGTTATCATAAAAAACAATTAATGGAAAAAACAGGAAGTGCGAGTTTGGTTGATTTAGTTAAGTACGCAATCCGCAACCGAATTGCAAATGAAAATGATTAGAAATTAATTGAAACTAATATTTATGTTAGTATGATATTACCTAATATATATGCTAAACAACATAAGGGCTATTAGGTCTTTGGAAAGTTAGCACCTCTTTTATTACCCGTTTTTTCGTTTTATATTTAACACCAACCAATTAAATTTATTATTTTATGTTTACAGGAAACGAAGACCAGGCAATTACCTTGCAGGAAGCAAGTGAGCTTACAGCAAACTACAGGAATGCGCACCCCGGCCAAACCCTTGGGGGCTATTTTGGCAGAAAAATATTAACAGACTTACTCGCACAGCCAAATTGCGTTGGTGTAAGGGTCTACTACGCTAATAAAGCGGATGGTAGCGACCAGTTAGTTGTTGTTGGTGTTGATGCGAATGAAAATGATTTATTTGAAGGCTTAATTGGCGATAAATCATTTTTAAGCCCTCCGTATAAGGGTTCTGTTAATTCTTTAAATTCTTGATGAATTTGTCAGAGTTATATAATTCTTTAGGAACGATAGCAGCTTTAAGTACTTTCATTCCCATCTTAATTTGTATTATTAGAATCAAGGCTCTCAATTTGACATTGCGAGCCTTGTTCTTATACTTGATTATTTGCATAACGGTTGAAGGTATAGGCTTGCTACTTTTACAAAATGAGCTAGGCTCTAACATATTATATAATTCTTTTACTATTGTCGAATGTGGCTTAATATGCTACATTTATTATACCCTATACTTGGCTAGACGCAGCAAAATTCTAACACTCTTTCTTTATTTAATCTTTTTGCTTTTTGCAGCATTGACTTTTATTGCTTTTAATAAATTTAGTGAAGCGGACACAATAGTACGCACTATCGAAGCCGCTATTATTATAGTTCTATCGGGTGCATTTATGTACAAATTGCAAATGGATGACAATGTGAAAGAACCAACAAAGCTTTATTCTTATTGGATAAATCTTTCTTTTCTGATATACTTCAGTGGTGTTTTTATGTTGTTTATGAATATGGATTTTTTAAGAAAGAGCACACAAACCACTGCTTACATTTTTTGGGGTTTACACCAATTTTTAAATTTTACAACGAATATTTTAATCTCAATAGGAGTATGGAAGTTGAAACCAAAATATTAATTACTGCCGTAGGAGGAGGACTATTCGTACTTCTAATTATTCTCTTATTTGTTTTATATCTAAACATTGTCAAACGCAGGGGTCTTGAACAGGAAAATAAACTACAGGCATTAGAAAAACAAAAACAATTTGAATTGTTCAACGCCACTGTCCAAACCGAAGAGAATGAAAAGCAGCGCATAGCAGCCGACTTGCACGACGAAATTGCCCCATTGGTGGCGGCCACAAGCCGCAATATAAATTATAAACTTTCAGAGTGGGCAACCGAAGGTTTGGATATTTCTGAAATTAAAAGTGACATGGAAACATTAACTACAATTTCCGGACGGATTCGAGAAGTATCACATGGGCTTGTGCCTAAAATGTTCTCTTCCTTTGGTTTATTAAAATCCATTGAAGCGTATGTTACTAACTTTAATAAGTCTTCGGGTGGTGAGGCACAATTTGTAAACAACACCACTTTTAGTGGTAAGCTACCATTAACCGCAAACGAGCAATTGTTAATTTTTCGTATTTGCACTGAGCTCATTAATAACCTGGATAAACATTCCGATTTTGAATACCTGACTATTTCCTTAGAAGATGTAACGGATAAATTTGAACTCTTGTTTACCCATGATGGAAACGGAATAACCAACGAGGAGATTGACAGGATTAGAGAATCAGGTGCGGGACTTGGTTTAAAATCTCTGCAAAGCAGAACAATTTTATTAAACGCCAACATTGATTACACGATGGCGGACAGTGTTTCTTACATTAAATTAACGGTGCCAGTAAAAGCATGAAAGAAAAAATCAAAATAGGAATAGCGGACGACCATCCGCTTGTAAGACACGGATTGGCAATGCTTTTGAAAAGGTTTAAGACCGTTCATTTATTGTTTGAGGTGGTAAATGGTGAGGAGTTGTTTGAGAGTTTGAAAACAAACAATCCTGACATACTTCTGCTTGACCTTAAAATGCCGGGAATGGAAGCGCATGAAATACTTGACAGGATTAATCAAAAACACCGCAGCCTAAAGGTTATCATTATAAGCAGCCACTATGACGAAGACCATATTATTGAATGCTTTAAATATGGCGTTAAAGCCTTCCTAGCAAAGGACGATAAAATTGAAAAAGTGATGGAGGCTATATTTGCTGTTTATGAACACGACATATACACAGATAGGGAAGTAAGTAAAATACTGGCTAGTCATGTAAAGGTGGTTAAACGGACTAAAAACACTAAAAAGCCTTTATTATCAGCTACCGAAATTGAGGTTTTAAAACTTGTAAGCAAAGGCATCCCCCGAAAGGACGTGGCCGATAAACTTGGTGTGAAACCCGAAACCATAAACTTTCACATGAATAACATGATTCGCAAAACCAAGTCTCAGAATGCACCTGCGCTTACGTCCTATGCAATTAAAAACAAAATTATAAAACCTTAAAGAATTGAAATAAGGGTTTTCCATTTAAAATTCAAAGAAATTATTTTATAACAAATTGTTTCTATACTCAATAATCTAATAAAAATATTTATTTTCGTCCCAAACTAAACTCCTAAACAATTTAAACCATGAAAAAATCAATTCAAACTACATTAATTTTAAGCCTTGCAACAATTTGTCTAACACTAAATTCCTGCAAAAAAGGAGACACTGGCCCGGCTGGCCCGCAGGGTACGGCGGGTACTAATGGCGTGGCCAACATTCAAACCGGAACGGTAACCACCAATAATTCAACATGGACATTGGACAATACTGACAATTCGTACAACGCCACATTAACTTATGCAGCAATTACTCAATCTGTAATTGATAAGGGTACGGTGCAAGTATTTATTAGTGATGGTAATGGTTCTGAATGGGCAGCCCTACCATTTTCTTACGGCATTGTGCAATATAATTATTCCTACAAATTAGGTCAGGTTATTATTAGTGTAACTCTTTCTAATGGTAACGCTCCTAACAACCCTGGAGGACAACAATTCAAAGTGGTGGTTATTCCTCCCGCTGCTAAGGCTCCAAAACCCGAAAGCGGTAATGTAGATTTTAAACAAATTACCAGAGCTCAAAATTTATCAAACTAAGAATTTAAAAAGCCGGAACATAACTAATGTTCCGGCTTTTTTCGTGATTCTAAAAATAGTTAAGTTAGGTCAATTGAATTCAATAAGTCCAACACTTTTATAAATAAGGTGACTAAAAAAGTTTACTTCTATTTTTTCTCTTTCTCACCTCAAATCCTTAATACTCACAGCTACTTTAAAAGTAGCGTTTGAACGCACGCTTATAAAAAGCAAGTCTTTGGAAGTAAGACCGAATTGGGTGTCAGGTTTAATTTGCGTTACCAAACTGTTTATTTCAATCTTTATGCTGATTGGTTCAATACCCAAAGAAAGCCTTGGATCTTTGAAGCATAGTTCTATGGCGGGATTTAATTCCAAGGCCGCCTGATTAATTTCAATTATAAATTCACTGGTGGCAGGATTAAAAATTGCAGGTATGCGTAAAGCGGACTCCTTGTTTTTTTCAAGTTCCAGTACTTTGTGATAAATGATGTAATTGTCCATAAATTCAGGGGCGTAAAAGTATCAATTTTTTAGGATACCACCCTATGCAAAAGGAAACGCCCCAAAACCAATTACTCAGTCGGGGCGTTGACTGCGCTCCTAAACCCAAAAAGAAGCACAGCGGGGGCAAAAATAATATTTCAAAGTGATTATTAAAAATAATTTTTACTGGTTTATTTCCTGCACCATATAGTAGCAGAATTTAGCCTATTCCCACTTTCAAAGCTAATTCCCTGCCTTTCTCTGACACAAAGTCCTGAGTGACCGGCAGAAGAGCTAAAATCCGCCAATTTCATTAAAATACCTTACCCACAGGCCATTTGTGGCACAAGACCTGATACACCACTTGCAACGCCAACGAAGGCGGTAAATAAACAAAAATTAAAAACTAAAAAACAAGCAAAATGGCAACAACAAAAAAAACAACAGGAACAAGTATGGTTGAATTAAAAAACCACCTTATGGTATCACCTTTAGAAATAGTGGTGGACGAAAAATTAAACCCCCGCCAAGAATACGGGGAAGTAGAAGAACTAATGAATTCCATCATTGAAAACGGCCTCCGCAACCCCATTAAGGTTTTTCGCAAAGATGGAAAACTTCATTTGAGAGAAGGCTTTAGAAGAATGAGGGCGGTAAACCTTGCGATTAAAAGCGGCAAAAAAATTGAACGGGTACCAGTGTTAATTGACGAAAGAACCCTTACCAATGAAGAACGCACTTTGGAATTTTTGATTAATAACGATGGCAAACCCTTTACCATGTTAGAACAGGCCGATGTGGTTGGGCAACTGATAAAATTCGGTTGGAAAACCACCGAGGTGGTAAAACGCACGGGCAAGGCAAGAGGGTATATTGAAAACCTTATAATGCTAACCCGCCTACCCAAAGTAATCGAAAACTACATCCGTGAAGGAAAAATAAGCGCACACGCAGTAATTCAAATTTTGAGGGAGGTAAAACAGGACGAGGCCAAATTAATCGAAGCGGTAGAAGAGGCCATTAAAGCGGCAGCGGCAAGCGGTAAAAGCAAGGCCACACCCAAGCACCTCGCCAAAAGTAACGAAGAGAAAGAACCATCGCACGGTAAATTCTTTAAATTTTGCAGCGTGATAACTGATGCCCTTGCCGACCGAAAAGACATCGATGCCGAAAAACTAAGCATTTTAGAAAAACTGCTTATCCGCTATGAAAACGGGCAACCCGCCAAACAAGTGGCCGAGGAGATGTTTATAGATAAGGCGAAAAAAGCAGCCATCGCCAAACAGAAACCCGCCAAAACCACCCCGCCAAAAGATAAAAAGGCTGCCAAAAAAGAGGCGGTAAAAAAAGCCCCTGCTAAGAAAAAAGTGACTAAAAAATAGCCACTGAATTTTATAAACAAAGAGGCCATCTCAAAAGAGGTGGCCTTTTTTCTGTTAAATAAACCCCGTCTAAATACCAAAAGTCCGCAATGCTACAAATTGTAGCAAGGCTTTAGCATGAAGGCAAGCTAATTTTATAATCGCTTGTAATTTATAACAGCTTAACATGATGAAGGTATCGAATGGTGAAGGAATAGAGGAACTGCTTAAAAAGGTTTTGAGTATAGACTATAAAAACAGCCCCGCTGAGGCGTTTTTAGAACTAAATACCTGTGCTAATACCCTAAAGCAAAAAATAAGGCCGTACAGGGAAATTCAGGCGGCAGAGAGGGAAATTGAATCGGTCAATTGGTGCATCTGTGAAATACTCGGATTTAAGAACCAAACTTTCGATTCCTACCATGAGTGTAATTTTTATGCCCACCAAAAAAGAATAATTGAAGCGGGTAAGCAGATTATTACGGGAATGGAAGTGCTGAATGAAAAAACGCTTTAAAATAGGATAAATGCTAGTTTTGTGATTTCATAAAAAAGCCCCCTTGCTTCTGCTTGGGGGCTTTTCGTTTAGGTTGCTTTATCAGTCGAAAAAAGGTGGATTTTTACAACCCATTGCTTTGTAAATTTTATCGGGTATCATTTCTCTGATTACAGTATCAAGTTTTGCCCCAAATTGTGCTGCCTTCATAAAATCTCCTTCCGAATACAGGTCGTAAAAGGTTTTTAAATCCTTCCAGTCTTTTTTCGGAAAACCCTGCGGCTCAGTCCAAGCGGGATAGGCTTCCAATTCCCCGTTCCAAACATAATCGTGGCGCAGGGTAATAATTTTCGATTGGATGGCAGGGCTTAAATCTTCAAAACTACTATCTGAGTATTTTTCAGAAAAACCTGCTTTTCTTAAAATTACTTGTCGTTTGATGGTTGACGAAGCGTTCCATATTTTTTTAAGAACGTTCTTGGTGTAGGCATCGCTGTTATCAGCAGAAAGCAATATTTTAAATGTTTGGCTTGCGCTTTTACCTGTTTGCCTGGCTCCTTCGAGTTCACCTTCTTGTTGTGCTTGGACAACCGGCTCTTCTTTTTTATCAACTTGTTTGTCGGGCAATTGATTTGTTCCTGAATCTCGGCCAGCCAGTCCGTCTTTCCAACGGTAAAAGAAAAGTGAATCAGGTCCCGCAGTTTTTCTTAAATCGGATTCCTTACCTTGAAGCACAACTTTGAAAAAGGAAGTTCCGTGCGCCATATCCTCATCGTCGTTCTCTACAAATTTTACTGAAACAACTTTAACAGGTTTTTCTTTTGCAGCATTTTCGGCTTCGGTTAATCCTTGTGCGATTTCGTCCTCTGCCAGACCTTTGGCTGCTTCTTCTACTTCTTGAGTGGCATTTTGAATTTTATCCAGCACGTCCTCTTCTTCAGGTTGCACAAACAGTACAGAACCCAATACTTCAATCGGCACCATGAATTCTGTTTCTATGTGGATAACATCGTCTCCTTTAATATTTCCTTTTCTGATTTCCCTTCTGGTGTTTTTTCGTTCCTCAATTTTGTTGAGCTCAAAACTAAATCTCTCCACCTCTTCTTCAAGAAAGGAATACCAATCATTCATTTCTGCACTATAATTCTTTTTTGCGTACTCCGACATTTTTGCAAGGACTTCTTTCAGGAGTTTAATATTAGCATTGTAATGTCTGTTTAAGCCCTCACTCAGGCTTTTAGAATAACCCTTGTCCCCATCGTAACCATCGTGTAGGCGCTCACCTAAATTACTATGAATTAAACAAAGGGAAGCCACGTCACCCCAGTTCGCATTTTTTGTTTTGTAGATGGATGCGTTTACCTTTTCAAGTTTTTTAATGGCCACCTTAATTTTTTCGAGCGTCTCGTTTTTATTTCCAGACAATCCCTTTTCACTTTTCCTAAGTTTTTCCCATCCTACCTTTGAAAGAGTGCCACCAATGTCCAACCATATTCTTGGTGGTATTTCCTCCCGTACAATTGTATCTAAATCGGAGGCAAAAAGGAACGCTCCCCTGAAGTCCCCTTCGGCATGAAGTTCCTTAATCCGCTTTAAAGCAAGATGGTCTGAGGTACCTAAATACGGTGGCTCTGTCCAATCCGGCGCTTTAGCTTTTCCTGTTGATTTTTTATTTACGCCTGACAACTCAGATGGGTCTGCATGAAAGTTATCTACTCCCGAAGTGGTAGAGTTTTCTTTATCAAAAATATTCATCTCTCCACCCTGATTATACCTGCCGTATTGAACGGCTTTTCCTTTTTCGGGAACGTCGATAATAATATCCACGTTGTGCATAAACTCATTTGTGCCTCTTGCCTTCCCTGCTTTGGTAACCTGAAAAACATAAATAAAACTCTTACCGGGATTGGCGGCTTCGAGTTTGGTTAAATCGTCAACTGAAAGTTTAAGGCTGCTTACACTGTCTAAAAAAATAAATTTATACTGTGTAAGGTCAGAAGGTATTGAACCTGATACATCCAGGTTCTCATTTCCCACATTTTTTTCTTTGAGTTTTAATTGCAGTGTAGGACTCATGTATTCTTCCTTGGACACGTATAATACTTTACCGTGATTCAAAGAAAGATAGTTTGCAAAATCAATGCACAAATAGGTCTTACCCATTTTAGGCATACCCGATACCGCTGCTTTAAATCCCGGACTTGGATTACCGATAAAGGCCAGCCATTTGCCTGTAAAGCCGATAGTTTCAAAATTCATGTTGGCAAAGTCGCTGCTGTTAATCAGCTTTACCGGCTCCGGCTTGTTTACCGCTGCTGTTGGGGCAACAGGGGCTTCAATACCTTTGAGTGTAACATTGCGTTGCTTTTCGGGTAAGATGGGAGTATCAGAATTCTTCTCCTCTTTAAGAGTTTTTTTCAGGGCAAAGCGTAGTTTTTCTTTTATAAAATCTCTCAAAAATACATCGGTGCTTTGTCCCTTCATGTTATTGTAGAGCTTCACCAACTCGTCCTGAATGAAGTTAATTTCAAATTTAAATGGTGAGTGCTTTGTTATTTCCCTGCGTTCAATAGACACCTGCAATTCGGTAATAATATCGTCGAGTTGTTTTCGGGTTAAGGATTTACCCTCCAGGTCAAGCATTAATTGGATGTACCTGTGTTCGGTTTCGTAATTACCCTTTTTGTCTTTGCCTGAGAGTCCCTCACCTTCGTAATCGGCAGCACTGCTTTTTTTCCCTGATGCATTCTTTTCAGGGTCAGTTACTTTATTTAATGCTTTCTTAAAAAGTGTTCTGCTCTCCTCACTCATTTTTACAGTGATGGTGTCGCCAATTTCTTTGTTCAACTTATTGAGCTTCTCCTCAAGTATTTTAATTTCTTTATACACAGGTGAGGATTTATTTACCTCCCCATCACGTAAGGCTTTTTTAACCTCTTCCGCAAAATGGCTCACCATTCGTTTTGTTACAAGCATATTGTGCCAGTGAATGATGGCTTTTAAATAGCGGAATTCAGGTTGTTTGTGTTTAAACGTTTCTCTTTTTTTACGTGGTGGATTAGGTGTGGCGGTATGGTCTTGCTTCCTTTCAAATATAATATCATCGATTAAATCCTTTACCAAAAACACTTCCGATATTTCCGTACCATAAAGCATAGTCACAATCACCTGCTCACCTTCTATGTGCGCTGCAAAATCCTGTGCCTTCACCGACAAGCGATTGGCGGGATGCAATTCAATGGTATCTCCCCGCAGGACATGGGGCTTAATCAGGTTAGTGGCCACGTCCCTTGGCGTCATATGTTTACCATCCAAACCATCCACCCCCTTCTCATTTTTAAATTGCGATTCGATGTATTCCTTTAACTTTTCAAAGGTTAAATCAATCATGCGTTTTAAATCCTTGTCGGAGTTGTAAAGTTTCCAGTCGCTGCCATTATCGGTTTTGGTCATTATAACCATGTGGGATTGTTTTAAAACCAATGGTAGCTTTTCAAAACCAATCCTTTTTATATGTTCGAAGTAATTATCTTTTGTGATTTTCATGTTAAGAAAAGTTTAGTTGTTTGAGTTTTGCTTCCAGTTCTTTTATTTCTTTTTCAGAAACAAACTTCCCACCGATTTTTTCGTCATAATTAAACACCATGAGCTCGGTTTTTTGTTTGTCGGTGAGTTTGGTAACGGCCACCGATTTTTTAACCGCCTTGGTTTTCCACTTGTACTTTTTTATAAAGGCGGTAAGGTCTTTATTGGGGTATGAGCTCAGTAAAAATTTACCTTTAAACTTTACGAGTTTCTCCAACAGCAGTCGATAGTCGCTGGGCGTGTAACCTGCGTAGTGGCCTTGGTCAGAGTTAATGTATGGCGGGTCGCAATAAATAAATGAATCCTTGTCATCGCAGCGGTCAATTACTTTAAGTGCATCGTTGTGTTCAATCTGCACGGCCTCAAAGCGGTCGGCATAAGCCATTGTAAAATCCTCCCGTTTATTAAGCAGCGCACGTTCCTTTGAATTTGTTTTGCCGAAGCCCCACGAACCTATCATGCCGGAGAAGCCCTGATTGGTTAGCACCCAAAATGCCCAAGCCCTTTTAACATCGGTAAACATATCAGGGAAGTCATAAATGGCCTTGGCTCTTTTAAAGAGCTCCCTGCTGTGCAAGGTGCCTTGTATTTCTTTTTGGAGTTCTTTGAAGTTGGTTTTTACCACTTTGAAAAAATTAACCACCTCGCCATTCAGGTCGTTGATTATTTCTGTTTCTGAAGGTGGCTTTGCAAATAACAAGGCACCGCCTCCAAAGAAAGGTTCACAATATAATTTGTGCGGGGGTATTAAGGGAAGCAGGTATTTAAGCAGGGCTTGTTTGCCTCCGTAATACGTGATTGGTGTTTTTAATTGTGTCATGCTGCTTTTTTAAAATGTGAGAGTTCGAGTTGCAATTCCAGAGTGAGCAGAGCCACTTTGTCATTCTGCGGTGGATCAATTTGTGTTTGTGCTTTCCCAAGCAGTCGTTGTGCTATGGCTTGCACCACGGCCACACTTACTGCATTGCCTAATAATTTGTAGCGTTGTGCGTCCGATATTTCAATTTTAAGGCCATCGACTAATCCCGATTTTGTCCAGTCATCTGGAAATCCCTGCAAGCGTTCACATTCCACGGGCGTTAACCTGCGAAGGTTACCTTTCATTAAGGTGTATTGGTTGACGCTGGTGTCGATGGTGTTGGCTGTGCCCTTGCCAACCCTCCCCCTGCGAAGGTTGGCTTCTAAGAAGGATAAATTAATACTGTCGCCTTCGGTGGCGGTAGCATATCCTTTGCGGGTTGCTTCGGGTACATGAAACAGGAACTTTTTACTTTGTTGTTTTTTCTGTTTCTTTTTCTTTTCAAGTATTAGTGGATTGCGTACCCAATCCTGCTGCGTGTTGAGCGTCGGACTTGTTTGCATTTTATCCACGTTCCACTTTTTAACGGAACCTTTCCAGTGCAAGACATAAGGAGAACGGTGTGTGTTATCGCCCACCTTGGTGTCGATGGTGGGGCTTACAGTTTTCCTTTGAGGTTCTTCTTTATCGAGCGCATGATGCCTTTGATGGCCTTCTCCGATAGGAAATATTTGGGGTCGGGATTGGCCTCTAAGAAATCCGACAAAATAAACCCGCTCTCTGTTTTGGGGTAAAAACCACTTAGTATTAAGCAGTTGCCATTGGATGTCATAAACCCCAAGGTCGGCAAATGCTTTAAGTACGACTTCAAAGTCTTTGCCTTGGTTACTGGAGAATAACCCTTTGACGTTTTCAAAGATAAAAACATCGGGTCGGCACTCTCTGATAAGCCGGATTGCTTCAAAAAATAATCGGCTTCGCTTTCCTTTAAGCCCTGCTTGTTTGCCAGCAATTGAAATATCCTGGCAGGGTGAACCAAATGTAATAATGTTGGGTCTTTTGATTTTAGAGCCTTTGGCTTGGGTGATGTCCCCGATGTTTTTCGCATCTTTAAAATTGTAGTTGTAATTGGCAATGGCGTATTTATCTACTTCAGAAAAATAATGCTCCTTAATTCGGAAACCCGTATTTATAAATCCCTTTGCAAAACCTCCGGTTCCGCTAAACAAGTCAAGAAGGATTATGTCAGAAGTGTTTTTCACAACCAATGTTTTTTAAATTTTAATTGACTAATAATTGAAAATCCCTGCCCGGCAAGGCAGGGATTTGATAGTTTAGGAATAAGTGTAAGAAGCTCTGTTGTCCCAGGTTTTGTCGAAGTTTTTGTCCCCACTCGCCCAGTGATATGAAAGTACACCATCGTCGTTGGTAACCCTTTGGATGGCCCAGTTAGGGTCTGTTCCACGGGTTCCTGGATTGGCAAAGCCTTTGTAAACAATCAGGCCGTTGGTTTCGTCCACAAGTTTTGCTTCGTAAAAAACCTTGTCGTTTATAATGTTCACGTTGGAGTTGAGCGTACCCATACTGGTGTTAAGACTGCCCATCCCCGTATTAAGAGTTCCCATGCCTGTATTCAAACTGGTCATGCTGCTATTAAGCGTAGCAATCGAGTTTTTTATATTGGTTAGCTCGGTGGTTTGGGCTAACTGATTGGCTGCGGTTGCGTCACCTCCCGAAGATCCCGTGGGTTGCAGCATGGCTTCTATCTGGTCGCGCAGGTCGCTTACGCTTGTGCTTGTGGGCGAGCTTACATCACTCTGATTAATATAGATATTGTAAAGCGCACCACGACCGATATCGATTTTAATAATTGTGCCTGTGAGCACGCTTACTGTTAGAATGCTACTTTTGGTGACGTATTTAACCGCACCGTTGGTGGTTATCTTTAAACTCACCCCGCTATTACTGATTTGTGTTGCCATGATGTTTCTTTATTTTTTTTCAGGGTTATCGTTGTCCTTTTTGTTGTTCTTTTTTTTGTCGTCCAAGACTATTCCGGCGATGGCTTCCCCAAGGATGGCTCCAATAAAACCACCCACCATCACGTAAGGCACAACATCACGTTGCGATTCCCGTGCATAGAAATAGGTGGCCAGCGAAGCAACAAGGGATACCCCGGATACTATTGTTTTTTCGTTTAGCATAGTGTTTTGTTTTTATTGCCTTGATTTTACAATCAGGCTTGTAGCGATGCCCGACACAAAAAGCATCCCTGCGGCCATGAATTTGTTTTGTAGGAGTTTTCGTTTCTGTTGCTTTAGAATGGTGTTTAAGTCTTCCCTTAGTTTGTTTTCACGAACAGCCTGTTCACCAATCAGGCCCTTTAATTGCAGGTAAGCCCTGTTGCAACCTACCACCTGCGAATCCCTCACCGCCACCAAACTGTCAGTAAGCTCTACTTTGCGTTTATAGAAATGAACCACCGTGTCGGTTATGGTGTTGAGTTGGTTTATTTCATTCACAAGACTGTCCCTTTCCAAACACACAAACAGGCTGCTGTCTTTATCTTGCGAAGTGAGTGCAAGAAGGCGAAGGCGTTGCTGTCTGAGTTTATTTTCGGAGTTAAGCAGTTGTGAATCACTTGCCTTTAATTGGAGGCTAAGTTGCCTGTTGCGTTCTATCAGCAGGTTTTGTTGCACCTGATAAGCAGAGTCCACGCTGTTGGTTTTCTGAAGAATGTTTGTGCTTTCGTTTTGCGAAATGCCGCCCGCCTCTTTGGTGTGGTTAAACAAAAGGTGTCCGAGCAACAAGCCGATACAAAACGAAATAATGATGTGCAGTGTTTTCATGTTTTAGTTTTTGATTTTTAGTTATTAATTTTTGATTCTTGTTTCTTGCCGCTTGATTCTTGTTTCAGGAATTCGGGTCTTTGTCACTTTTTCGTTCAAGTGAATAACCGAAGGCCGATGCACCTATCATACTCATGAAGGAGTAAAACATATACTCCGGCACGGTGTGACCGAAAAACTGCTGCGATATCCAGGCAATGATGCTCATTAGGACATAAATAAGTGCTATGGCTTCACGCATAGAGAAGTTGCCGTCTTTATCCTGTAGTAATTGCAACAGGAGTTGTTTAAAACTGATTTTCATGTGTTGGAGTTGTTGTTGTTTGTTTTTTGGTTTGTAGGAGGTCTGAAAAAAAATCGCTGATTTCTCCCGCTATACTTTTAATCTTATCGCCATGTACCACTGTGGCATAGGCCAGCCCAATCAATCCGGCAAGACCAACGCCTGACAAAACATAGCGCAGGTTTTGTCTTCTTAATGCCCGGAAATCAATCAGGCTGTATGTAAAGTGGTTGCCGTAGAGTTGTTTGTGGTGATGGCACAAACCCATAAAAAACTCAAAGTCGGAAGCGTTTTTAAATACCTGACAGCCTGCTGAATTTTTATCTACATGCAGGGTACTTCCTGTTCTGTTGGCACGGTGAATATTAATTCCGAACTGGCCATTGATTGTGTGACCGTTGTTAAAATCCAAAACAGCATCCCGATTGTAATCCCGCACAATACTTAGTGGTTTGCGTTGCACAAGGGCGGTGTATTGACCCCTGTGTAATCCCAACTCGTAGGCATCCACATATTGTCCCTGCGAGAGGATGGCCGTTCCCTGCGGTTGCATGGGTTGGCGCAACCAATAGGTGCCTGGGTCAGTCGTTGCACTGAAAACGTGGTAATGCCAGTTGAGAGCAGAAACTTTATAAAAGACATGAATCTCGTCATCAAAGCGGTTCGGTTCTGTTGATTTGCTTCTCAGGCCAACAATGTTAAGCTCATAAGGGCGTGAATAAATCCGGTACTTTTTATGACGGAGAATGGCTTTTATTTTTTGCAAACTCATGTGAGAAATATTGAATGTTAAATGGGAAATGTTGATTTGCTTAATTTTGAAATTTATTAATCCCTGCTCTGAGAGAAGTCGAAGGATGTAATGTCATTGAGGTCAGCCAAGCTTGGGTTCGTAATTGGCCAGCCATTGCTTTACATCAAAACTTGGACAGGCTTTGTGAACGTTTGGAAAATCACGGTGGCCACATACTTTCGCTTTCGGATAACGTTCTGTCAGGTGAACTATCAGATTGAACATGGCATCCTCCTGCGCACGGTTGCGGTTGTCCGTGGGGTTGTTGTTTTTATCCACGCCACCGATATAAGACAGGTTCACACAAACAGGATTAAAGCCTTTCACACCGTTACTGATTTGACTTTCGTCAAGAAGTTGCTCGATTCTGCCATCACGGTGAATGATGTAATGGTAACCCGGATTATTCCACTTGAGCGTTTCTTTCCAGTAACGTTTGATGCTTTCCATTGTGGTGTTGGTGGGAGTGGCGGTGCAATGCACGACGATGTATTCGATATTTCTTTTGGTATTTGACATGGTGATTATTTTTTATGAATGGTTTGTTTTTTTGGAATTTGTCCTTACGGGCTCTTCATGATGTGCGTTTGTTTTATTCTTAGCATCATGGTGTCATGTGGATTACCCGATATGTTTGCCCAGCCGTCTGTGGTGGCTAAATATCTGCCAAGGGGAATATTAGCGGGTACGATTATCAGCTTATCGGATTCAATCACCACCAATGCGGGCTTGGAAGTTTGAACCCAATCGCCTCTTTTATAAGCGATTCCTGTGAGGGAGTGTTCGGGTTCTTTTACCATGCGCACACAATCAGGAACGGTTGTATAGACCTGATTATCGAGGCTTAGAAATTTGATGGATTGTGCGTTGGCACTGACCACCCATCCCAAAATTTTACCTGCTTCCACCACAGTGCTTTTACCCTGACTATCCCAGACAATACAATTCCTGCTGCTTTGTATTTGTTCGTGCTGAAATCCACTCAGTGACCACTTATCGCTTTGGGAATTGTATTTGAGTCCTATCTCTGTCAACACCTGCTTGGTGTTTTCCTTTTGTGATTTCTCATCAAAGAATTTAAGCATGGCGTTTACAATGCTGTGGCGCACTCCGGCAATAAAAAACTGTTTGAAGTGTTCCGATACCAGAGAGTAGTTGCCGGGGTTACCGATGGATTTAAGAAGGGTGAGGGCGGATGAGTAATCTTTAGAATTGATGGCAACCCATAAGCCCTTGGCTACTGATAAGGCATCAAAACTTTTTAAGCCTTGCTCCTTGGTTTCTTTCGTGATTGCGTTGTAGGCTTCTTCTTGTAGCGGAATTTTATATCCCCTTTCTCTGAGTGCTGCTGCAAGTTCATTTCCGAAATACCCGTCTGCACCAAACTTTGCAAGCACCCCTGCACCAAACTTTCCAATAAGGGATTGCTGAAGGGTTTTGACTCTTTGTCCTTTGGAGCCAAGAGTAAGAGGAAAGGAATCGCCACGACTGTGAGCAGGTAAATTGGTACGAGGCAAATTATTAGCAGCAGTTTGAACAGGCTTCTCAGTATCCAGAGACCCGCCTTCTTTATCAGTGTTATCATCTTGTGTTTGTTTTTTAGTGTTGGTTAATTTTTTAATTCCGAAAAAAGCCAGTGTTCCCAAAACCAAGCCACCAAGACCGAGTAGCACTTTTTTTGTCGTTCCTGTCTTTGCAGGGGCTGTTTGATTATTTTCCATGTTGCTTGTTCTTTGTGTTGATTCGGGAATACTTAACTTTTCTTTTTTTGAGCTATGATTTGTTTCCACTCGTCCCATTGGCCAAACTCGGCTTCCTTTTCTAAATCCTTCATCAGGTTGGTGTTATACAACTTTTTGTATTCCAGTCCTGTGTTTATCAGGGCTTGTATCGACGGGATCTCTCGAAGGGTCACGGTCACCGCCTCGCTGTCTGTTCCCGGCAAAAAGCCGTAGGATTTGTCAAAGGCCGCTTTGAATCGTTTGGCCCATGCCCTGTACATATTGCCTGTTGTCTGTCCCGCCTTCTGAGGTTTATTATCGATTATTTGCAGCATCTCATTGTATTCGGTGCTTTGCAATTCGTCTGAGAGGTCGGTTATCAGGTTGGCTTTATTTGTGCCTGTGCTGTATAGTTTTTCATACGACTTTAATACCTTGGCCCATTCTTCTTTGGAGGGTACTGCGATTAACTCCTCCCTGAGTGCTTTGGTATCAGTTCCCCACCATCCATCGTTCTCAAAAGCCATCTTTATTTTTTTGGCGGTAGTGGCGGGTGTGCCTTCTTCAAAACTTTTTTTCTCTTCAGCGTTGGCAATTTTTTTTCGTACAAGGTTGGTTACAAACCATGCGCTGCCACCTATACCCAGCAGAGCCAAAAAACCATACACCAGTTTTTCCTTTACCGTCATTCCTTCTTTTGTTTGCACCTGCTCGGTTGCAACCGTGGTGGGATTGCTTTGAGGTGTCTGGTTGTTTGAGGGAAAAAGTGGTACCGGAACCTGTGAAGGTTGTTTGCTGTCTGCTACATATTTTAGTGGGCGGCTCAAATTTTTGTGTTGCTTGTTTTGTTTTTTTTAAAGTCCAAGGTTCTTTTTTGCCAGTGCCAGTGCGGTGGGACTGTTCACGGTGTCTGCCAGTAATTGCAGCTCTTTGATGGTGAGCTTGCTGCCAATGGCATTGAGGCAATTCATTTTTTGGATTGCGTCCTTTTCTACAGGCGCAGTGATGCTGATTTCAAATTCAAATTTTGGCATGGTTACTTTTTTTAATTGTTGTTAGTTGTTGGTTTCTTGGTTCCTGAGCTTGTCGAAGGATGTCTCTTATCTCTTGAATCCCTTGAGTCCCTTGAGTCCCTTCAGCACCTTCACTCCCCTTTTTCAATATTGAGCAGTTCGGCCACATCGGGCAGGTTTTCGGGGTTCTCTGCCAAAGCCACCATAATGGATTCAACCATTAGGATTTGCTCTTGCGTAAGGCGCTCCGATAAAAAATCGCTCATCCTTTTAGCAATGGCCAGGTTCTCATCTTCCTCTGTTTTTTCAGTCTTGCCGTTGGTGCTTTGATGTTCGGTGTTTTCCGGTTTTTCAGTCTCTTTACTTTTGGCCTTAAAGCTCATGCCGCCTTCCTGAGATTCCTGTGCTGGAGATTCGCTAATTTCATTCAGGGAACGTGCAAGGCCATTTAGAACCGGAATTTTATCGAGTGCTTGTGGATAGTTGCGCACGATTTCACTTACAGCAGAGCCGGCAAGTTTGCCGATATCAAAGCCACCAAAGTGATTTGGTTTTACCTTGAGTTCTTCCAGTTTGGCGGTAAGGATATCTATATAATCGTTGGCCTGTTCCAACTGCTCCTCGGTGGCACGTAGTTTTTCAAGTGTGCGCTCGGCTGCCGCACGCTCGGTAAAAAGTGTCATCTTCTCGCTCAGAATTTTATCCACGTCTTTTACCCCGTTCAAAGAAGATTCTGCTTCCGCACCCTGCATTAAAAAAGTGTACCACTCTTTGTTCTTTGAATTAGGCGAACTCACAGAGATGACCAGTTTTTTACTGTTCTCGTTAAGGAAGGAATAAATCATGTCGAAGCGCTCAAGATTGGAGGTTTCGTGAATAATGATTTTGTTGTCGAGTTTTACTTCATAGCAGAGATGTTTGCCATCCTCTGCGGCTGAAGCCATTACACGCTTGATGTTGTCTACCTCACTTTGGTCGTATGGTTTTGCGTCGAAGGTCATGGTTGTGTCGTTTGTTGATGTTTAAGTACTACATGGATAAAGCGCACCGCATTGGGCATGGCTGAGTAATTGTGAATGGACACAAAACCCCGGTGTTCATATTTGAGCTCGTTGCATTTTGTGAAACTCAAATCAAACAGGCCAAAGTCGGAACGGATGTTCATGTCTTCGGGTTCATGTTCGAGGTAATAGATTTCATTATAGGCTTCAATATCCAGATGGCCGTCACCTTGTAACACAAAGTATTTAGGGGTTGTGGAGTAGTCGGTTTCGGCATATCCCATGTCCCGCATTCGGCTTCTGATATTGGCCATTGCCAGTTCGGTGTTCATGTTGTCAGATTTTAATTTGTAACAGGTTTGGTTCTCCTTCAAAGTCTTTGTCTTCAAACTCAAAAGCGATGCCTTTCGCAGGCTCTGTAGTTTCAACCCACACAAAAATCCGGATGTGGTAATCCATGTTGTGATTGAGTTGAGTGCCTAGTGAGTCCTCAAACATCCCTTCCACAAAAAAGTGCTTGCAGCGAAGGTTCATTGGCTTGGGGCGGTTTTTGCGGTCGATGGTGAGTGATCCCACAGGTATTCTGCCAAAACTCATGTCGGGTACGCCCTTGCCGTAAAACAAATGGCTGACCCAGGCTTCGTAAAATATGCCTGTGCGGTCAAGGCTTTGCAATTTTACTTTGCCCAGACTGAGTGCGTTTTGCGCTGCCCATTTAACCACCAAGGGGTTGTCAACAGTACCATCGGGATTGGAAGGAAAAACTGGTTCACTATAAGCGGAGCGAATAAAGGCATCGTTCTCTACGCCAATTATCCGTTTTATATTATTGGGGAGTTTAATCGTGAAAAAATTTACTTCTCCCTGATACTGAATATGGATGTCCTTAACTATAAGCCTTACCCTGTTCATGTTTACTCCCTTTCTCCTTCTAAACTGAGTGTTACCGTATAGGGTTGAAAAGTGGTCAGGCCGTCCGGCGTGTCGCTGTATTGAAATTTTATGACACCACTTCCCGCATCCATTGCCCCGATGCATTTGAGGCGTAAATCGGCAGGTACGGATGGCCAGCACACCACTTTTTTCACGCTGTATCCTTCGGTTATGACTTCTTCTTTGTTAATATCCAAACCAAAGCTGCCTCTGTAATAAAGCAGGTCTTCACGGTTGGACAAAATGGTGAAGTGAGTCACCGTTTTCATGGTTTTATCCAGTTCGAAGTTTTGTTTGATGGACTGCCCCGCTGTTGTAACGGAGATATTAAAGTCCTTTGAAAAATACTTTGGCATGCTGTTTTAGTTTTAGTGAGTGAATTGGTGAAGCCGTATTCAGGGCTTCATACACAATCTGTTTTGTCAGATGTGTGCATGAAGCCTGAAGCAGCCCTTGGGTTAAGGAGTGGTAATAGTACCGTGCAAGCCCACGTATAAGAAGGTCTTGGCGGTGTCTATTCCGGTTAAAGAACCTATCTCGATGGTGGCCTCCAATTGCACATCGTCCACAATGATGCGGGGATTGGCTAATTTGTAGTAACCAATTGGCAACTGGTGGTTGTTTGAGGTTTTGAAAACGGTGTTACAAACATCACTCAGGATTATTTTTTTGTTGGCTTTCAGAGTGAACTCACCATTGCAGATAGCCGGGAAATCTTCTATTTTACCGTAACTGGCCGACATAATTTTGTCGTCGTTCAAAGTACCATCGGCTACCACTGCGGCTAATAAAAAGATACCGCTTACCAATAAAGCCTGGTTCTTTGGTAATTGGGCGTTGCTGATATTACGCATACCAACGGCTTTAACGTCCTGCGTTTCAAACAACTTAATGGTTTTGGAGTTCACTTGTTTGCGGCTGTAAATAATGGTGTCTGCTAAACGCAACTCCCCTTTGTTTAAACCGTCTTTGATGTGCTTTGGCAGTTCGGAAAAGTGTTTTTCCATTTCCGCACGGGAGCCCTTACTTGGGGGTGTACCGCCTGCGAGTTTGTTAATAACTCTTACCCGTGTGATTGGGTCTAACTCATTAATGGCTCCCATTAATTCGTCGCGCTCTGCGCCTTCCAATCCTAACAACGCACCTGCATTGTTGTATTCGCTGATTCCTTCTAAGTCAATCATGATTCGTTTTTTTTGGTTTTACTTTTTTTGTTTTTGGGCAGTTCTGTTCTAAGGGAGAGTTCTCCACCACAGAGCCTCCTTCAGAAATTCACCGCTTGCTTTTTTGATTCTTGTCTCTTGCTTCTTGTCTCTCGCTTACTAAAAGAGCTTATCTTCCACGCCTTCCACGCCTTCCATACCTTGTATTTCACCCACCCCATTCGTAGTTTCAAACTGTCTTCCGCTTTCGCTGATTTGGCGTTCAATACGCTCCGCTTCGCTAAAATCCAGTTTGCCTGTTTCGGTTTGTGGGTGTCGGAAGTATTGCACCTGCCCAACGCCCTGCGTGGTTTCGTCTTTTTGTTTTTTTGGTTTAAGTTTATCCAGGAAGAGTTGGTGTTTGATGCTGTTTTTGAAATTTTCAAAACGCTCTTTGATGCCGTCCACACCATTTGTGCCTATCCCATTCACCACCGAACTGGCTGTCTGGTATCCGCCCGAAGCCATCAGGCCAACTCCAAACATGGCCGCTGTGGGACTGCCCATAAAATAACCACCTCCGGTGATGGCAAGGCCGAGCAATAAAGAGGCTCTTCCCGTCACCATTCCGGCGAGGCCACCACCAATGCCTCCCGCAATCATTTGTGTTACGCTTGCTTTTTCCTTTTTGGATTCCGAAGTGGTTACGTTACCCAATCCAAACAGCGATTTTTGTTTGGCTTTCTCCTCGTAAGGATTTTTTTTCTTTTTAGTCATGGTTCTGTGTTTTTAATTCGGGTTCTTAAAACAGGTGGATGGATTTCTTTTTGTCTACGTGTTTTGTAACCGCTTTTTTCTTTTTGGATTTAAGCCCTGCCAAATTGAGCTTGTTTGTTTTAGGCTTGTATTTGTTCTTTAAGCCTTGCAAACCCAACTTGGTTTCTTTTTTCTTTTTAGGCTTTAGCAGATATAAACCAAGTGCCAATATGCCAAGCGTGCCTGCAATTATTCCGGCGGGTTTAATCCACTTTTTATTATTCGCCCAAAAACTTTGTGCTTTCGCTTTTATGGCCGCACTTGGAGTTCCGGCTCCGTCTCCGCCATTCTCATCTTCCGGCTGGTTTGCGTTGTTTGTTGTTGCGGGCAGATTGCTGCCGCCCGAACCTCCGCTACCACTGTTTGCTTTTGCTTGGGGAGAAGAGCCTCCGTTATTGTCGCCCGCATCGCTGCCTGAATTAGTTGAACCGCCTCCCGCTTTTCTGGTCGATGCCGGGGGATTAGATTCGTTTCCTGTTTCGCTTGCGCTGCTGCCTGAGTTTTCTGCCTGACCGGATTCGGTTGTTGTTTCGGTACTTGTTTGTGAGCCTGAGTCGCTGCTTGTTTCACTACTTGTTTCTGTTGAAGAACCTCCGGCATTATTTTTAGGGAAAATACTGCCGATGCTTTTTATTAAACCTGCAATGGCTGTTAGTGCTGTGGAGGCAGCCGCCACACTTGCCGCTGTAGCCGAACCTAAGTCTCCACCGTTTACACTAAAACCTTCCAGTCCTTCTATGCCTTCCAGTCCTTCCACATTTTCTGAATAATAAATGTCCTGGCCCAAAAGTTGATTCAGTGGCATATCTTCATTCAGTCCCATCACGTTACCCGAAAGAATGGCTCCTAATCCGTTTAATGGAACGGCCTTGTCATGATTGCCCTTGCCTGTGAGAATCGCTTTTTTAAGATTTTCAACTTTGCCACCGGCTCCAAAGAATATCTTGTCGAGTTTTTCACGAACCGTTTTTAGTTTGTTGAACCTGTCCATCAGGATGCCACGCTTTTGTGCTTCCGCATCTGAGAGATAAGTCCAACGGAGGTTCCCGGCAATCTGTAAAAAATTAAGTTTCATTCCCGCCAACACCCCGTTGCGAAGTGCAACCGTTACCGGATTGATTCGGTTGGTTACGTGAAGTCCCTTGCCAAGAAATTTTTTAACCTTTGCCTTTTTCTCTGCCGCTTTTTGTTTTTGCTCCGGCGACTTTTTAAGGTTTAAAACTGGCTTCTTGGCAATGTTCTGAGTGGTTTTAACGACATTCTGAGTGACTTTCGTTATGTTGTTTTTCAGATTTTGAAAAGGCTTTTTTGGAGCAGGTGGGGGAGTGCTGCCTCCAGCGGAAGCTTTGCGTTTAAGGATGCGCCCAAGTTGCGACAAGGCTTCTTCTTCATTCATGATGCCAAGCAGGTCGGTTGAATCGGTAAACTTGCCGATTGTGGAGTCCGACACTCCGTTGAGATATTCTAAATCCATTTTTGTGTCTTTTTTTTCGCTGTAAGGTTCTTCGTAATTAAAATTGTGAACCACACAGTCTATTGTTATTTGTTCTCCGTTGGGTTTAATCACAATGGGATAAATGTGTTCAAAGTGCTTTTCCTTGTACTTTGTAATCCGAAAAAAAATATTTTTGATTTGCAGATTATAAAGCACGCTCACTATGAAGACCGTCATACAGTCACAATCGACCCCCATCGGATTGCCCTGTTCATCCGTGTTGTGACGGTCATGCCAGGTTCTTGCAGGAGACCGAATCTGTTCTTTCCCGTCCTCGTCTTTTCTGTAGGCGATGTAGGTATAAACAAATTCCCAAAGTCTGCGGCAGGTCTCTTCCAGTGTATCTGCCTGTATGACTTCCTTTGCAAACCTGCGGGTGTGAAAAGCGGTCTCCCTTATAACAGCAGGTATCAAAAGCAAGGTGTCGGCCACCGTTGCTCCCTCTTTTTTTACGATGGTAATGAGTTTGGCCCTTGGGAAATAATGGTCGAACTCTTTGCCATCTCTGACTTTTACACTCTCCCGTTTCATTTATCCTCCTGTTTCTTTAGAGTGATTTCCTTTTTGTCCTCAAAAGGAATCGTGTGCAACTGCTTAAAACCGTAATCGCTTCTTGCTTTCCATAAACCTGTTTTTGGATTCACATACCAAAGGGGGTCAATCGTACTTTCGGTCAAGATGTCGAGTTTCACTGCACTGCCTGATTGCTGCGCCACCAGAAGACTTTTAATCAGCGTTAACATACTGCGCAACGGAAAATTAAAATAGATGGCTTCAATTTTTGCTTCTCCACTTGGTGGTATGGAAATGGTTTTATTCACGGGACTTGAGCTGCCAATGGTCTCCCCAGCGTACTGCATTTTAATAAAGGGGTATTGCATTTTGAAGCCCATCAGAGTGGGGTTCTTTAACTGCACGTCCACACGAATGGTTAATCCCGTTAAATCCACCTTGTGTATTTTGGCACTCGGTACGCTGACCAAGCGTGAAGCGAGGCTTTGCAGTTGTTTGATGTACTCAGTTTTATTCACCACCCCTCTTGTCAGAAACCACAAACCCGCCAATGAACCTGCACTGATTCCGCTTATCCATCCTATTTTTTTCCAGTTTGCCATGTTCGTTTTTTTTGTTCTTTAAAAATTTGCTTCCATTAGGGCAAGCCTTCGGCCAGTCCGCTGTTGCAGATTTTTTTGCTTGTTTATTTGGTTGGTTTTTTTGCTTGGGTGCTTTGGGTTAAGCCTTCCTGATTTTATCGATGCTGAGTCCGTGTAGTTCCGTGAATAGTTTACCTGCAAATTCCATTACAAGGTGCGGGGTCTGTCTGATAAGCCGGTTGTTCTCTTCAAATTCTTTAACCACAAGGCAATGCAAAAATTGATTTAACCACAATTCGTCAATAGGCGAAGTATTATCCACCAAGTTGACAAGTGCATCGAGGTTTAAAAAATCAGGATTTCGTGGTTGCAGCAATTTGCCCGCTTTGCTTAATACAAACACTTTGTTAATGACAACCAACAAATGTTTCATGACATCATGTGTCGATTTGAAATTAAGAACTGCGAAATTTTTTATCCTTTTATCCACCGCAGGTAATATGCATTCGAAGGGATAAGTTTTTTGAAGAGCCTCAAAAAAACGTGCAGAGGATACTTTGAGAAACTGAATAGTGTTTTCCTGTTTGGTATGACTCCGTGATTCTTCTCCAAGAACGTTTAGTTCAAAAATTATATCATCCGTCTCTTGTTGAAGTTTAATAGCACGTTCTAAAAAATCAGGTCGTGTGCAATCGCTTAACACTCGTTTGTATTTTTCAGTTAACATGTTTAACAAAGGGTTAATTTGTTTTTCGCAGTTGGAAATTTCCGTTTTTGTTTCCAGGTACTCGGCTATGTTGAACGATTCTATTTTCATGTTGTTTTTTTTAGTAGTAATGATTTACAAAACAAAGGTCTAACTAGTATTTGAGAAGCTTTCCGGTTTGGTTGTGTACTGTCCGAAAGTGGCCGCTTTTTGTCTTTAACTTCCGTTTCCAGGATTTTTATTTTGTTGTTCTACAACTTTGATATTACTATTTGATGTTTTCATTTCGTTTTTATTTTTAGTTGTTGTGATTTACAAAACAAAGGTCTGACTAAGGTTTGAGAAGCTTTCCGGTTTGGTTGTGTACTGTCCGAAAGTGGCCGCTTTTTGTCTTTAATTTCCGTTTACAGGATTTTTATTTTGCGCCTCTACTTTTTTGGTGATACTATTTTTTGTTTTCATGGTTACTGAGATTGTCGAAGTATTTTTTTATTAGTAATGATTTACAAAACAAAGGTCTTACTAGTATTTGAGAAGCTTTCCGGTTTGGTTGTGTACTGTCCGAATGTGGCCGCTTTATGTCTTTAATGTTTGTTTAAAAATTAAAAACGCCTTATCATTCCCGGTACTCCGAACTGGTTAATGATTAAAGTAACCTGCAAAGGGGTTAAATATTTGTTGTTGTTTATTCCCCATTCTTTTCTGAAAGGTGCAAGCCACCTGCGGAAAGTACGTTCCGGTACGTTGTACAAATAGCGTAATTCTTTGCGGGTGTAAACACGTACTTCGAATTCGCCTTCTTCTCTTTCATCATTGGTTTTCATACGCAATAGTATTGAAGGTTAATAATGGTGTTGTAAAAAAATTGAATGAGTGCCGATTCATTTAAGCGACTGAGGCTATTCACGCAGGTTTTAAAATAAAATGGAGAACCCATGTAAAGCAATAAACCATTGGCTAATACCTGAATGCCTGTTTCACAATCTGATTCGTATTGACGAAGGAATTTAATTTCTTCATAAGGAATCAGTGTGCCGGATAAACCTTCGGGATTGCCAATTTTGAGCCAGTCTCCTGCTTGAGCCAGTTTTTTATCCTTGCTGTAATCCGCATAACGTTTAGCCAGACAAATCCGTTGTACCAGTTCTTTAAAATTTTGTTGTGGCGTTTTGTTTTTTTGAAAATGTGCCTCAATCAATTTTTTAAAATGAGTGATCTCCGCCTTGTTAAACTTTTCTCCAAACCACAACGTGGCGTGTGCGAATTGCCAAAGTCCGTCAAGTAATTTTTCTGTTTTTACTTTGGCGGGTTGTTCATTGGTTGGCATCTGAATAATTTTTGCTTCGTGTGCCGATTCTGGCGTTTGGGCTACTGCCCTGTTTTTTGTGATACGTGTCATGATTGTTAGTTTTTATGTTTGATACAAAGTTCGGACATAAAAAATAGTCGATTTCCTGAAACAGTCTTAAACAGTGGCTTTTTTAAAAACATAGGCTAACAAACCCATAAATGAAAAATGGGTCTTATTAGTATATTTAATACTGTAACATTATATATTACACTTTCTTTAAAATGGAAATTGCCGGAAATCGCACCTATTCGCTTGTATTGGTTTGTGTTTAAACATACTCAGAGCATTTTTGGGTTTGTGATACAACGCAAAAGGGCAAAAAAAAAGGCCGGACAATGTCCGGCCTTACTGGTGTGAGAGGCGTGTGTTTAGGAAATATTATTTTGCTTTCAGTTTATGTGTTGACTCATGGAAGGATTCAAAGACACTCAGTAAATAAAGGTCTCGCAACAAGGCAGCGTCTTCCAAGCAAAGTTCTGAAAGATGTTTCCAGAAGCCAATATACTCTTTACTGTGTTTTTTATTCACAGCAAGGCTGATGCGGATTCTTCTCAGAATTTCCTTTATACCGGATTCAATGGCCGCATACGCTTTGGGGCTTTGTTTCGGCTTTCCATGCGCATAGTGAGCTAGTGTATCCGTAAATGATTTCCCAAGAGAATTAATGCGATGCGTAATTTCTACTTTTGCTTTTTCTGATAATTTGACTTTGGCAAGGTAAGCGGTGGTTTGATTCATGTAATCCACATACTTGATTTGCGGAACTATCAGTGTACAATTGTTGTGGCTTGTTTTCATTTGCTATTGGTTTAATGGATTAAGCAAATGTACAATTCTATCCACAAATCACGCAGCATTGTCATTCTTTTTTTGCACGGGTTTTAGGAACGAGCCTTCCTTGGGTTGTAACTCGTACTCGTCTTTGAGCAGGCTGGGTGGCAAACCCAGGTTTTCAAATATGATTTCCACTTGTTTAATCGAATAGTACCTGCCCAATTTTGGGCCAAGCTCTTTCTCATAAGGCAATAACATCGTGTAAAATGTTCGGATTGACACGCCGTAATGCTCTGCCAAGTCAGTTTTAGTAAAAGGTCTGAGACCTACCGTGTTGTTTCTGTTTTTCCAACTCATATACATTTATTTTATTGGTTAGTAGCTGCTGCATCCAGGCAGGGGTTGCTGCCGGAATACAACGTGTGAAAATTTAGAATTATTTGGTTGTATTGTTAGCTGTTCGCTTAACGGTTATAACGGAGAACGACCAGTTATATTTTATTTGCGTTCGTTTATTTGTCATAACTGGTTGCTTTGGGTCTCTACTTATTAATACGCCTCAATTTTAGAAAACGTTGGTTATTTTTTAAAAAAATCTAAAATATTTAGGTAACAAAAACACTACAAAAATAATGCCGTCTTTTTTTAAGAACTGCTTTACCTTAATGTAGGCAGGGGTTGAATGCTAAGGTATTATACTTGGTAGAAATATTCCGAACTTTCGTCGATGCTACTTTGAGTTTCATACGATTTAGTTGCTTTTACCCTGACAGGTTAGTTCTGTATTTTCCTGATACTTAGATTAAGTTTTTAGTTAAAACGGAATTTAAACCAGCCAACTATAATTTCTATTTTGTGGTTAAACTCCACACAAAAATATCGAAGGGGTATTTAAAAATTAAGGCTACTTTGCAAAAGGTCGTTTTTAATATACAAAAGGTGCCAATTGATTAACAAAAGAAAATTAGTGACGGCAAAAAGGAAAGTGAATTATAAAAAAGCTACAGTTTTGACAACCTATTTCAGCAATTAGATTTTTTTTAACAAAAATAATTGTAGCTTTACCATACAAGTTCCGTGGCGTAATCATGGCTTATAGCGTGGCTCTAGCATGGCTCTAAAAGTTAAGTTCATGGCGGAACCATAGTTCTTGCATGGCTCTTTCGTGGCTCTTGCATAGCTATAGCGTGGTTCTGCTAAATGTTTTATAAGTAATAACAGAAGTAATGGCAAAAAATACCGAAAGAGACTATCAGATTAAATTGAACGCTGAGAAAAACGCACAAGCGGAGTTCCAGGGATGGTCTGTAAAGCGATTAATTGCTGAAATATTAAAAATCCGAAAGGAAAGGACTCATTTAGAAAATAAATATAACAGCCTGATTCAAAAGCAGGAGTTAAAAAGCGATGAGGCCAAACCAACCTACAATCAAAAATGGACGTATCCTCAAAAAGTTTGTTTTATACTTCTTAGCCAACAACGTCCAATGACCTCCTCACAAATCTATGAGGCTCTTACCAAAGCAGACAAACATTTTGAGGATTTCCGTGACCCTCTTGCAATTCTCAACTCCTATTTAAGCCGTATGCTTGTCTCAGGTCGACTAAACGCACACAAACTTCCGGGAATCAGAAAGCACTTTTATATTCTCCCTGAATGGCTTGAGGCAGATAAAACTCTCAAAGCAGAATACGCTGCCCATCTTAATTTTCTTTCTTAAATTCTTTCTCCCCATTTTATGTATTTGTTCTTTGTTAAACCCAAAGAAACTCTCCATGAAAAAAAGAACAACACAATCCGGCCAAAAACGGCCACGTCCTGACTATACAGGAAACCACCCCCGACCGACATTCTAATTTTGGTTTAAGGCAGCATTTTCGCTTTTGCAGACACAGCGCATAAACTCTCCACCGCCTATGCCTGTTGCTGCGGGCGCATAGCTGCCTTACAAGAGTATGCACTATTTATTGCACACACGCAAGTTTTAATTGCTAAATCTCGCAAAGTGAAAAACTATAGCCACCATCAGGAGGTGTTGCAAAACAGTGTATTTATCTTGTTATGAAATCCTGAAAGCCTTTACTGTAAAGGGCTGCAAGGCATAAGTAAAACAAAAACAAAAAAAAAACAAATTATGAAAACACAAAAAAGGGCTATCCTTTATGCAAGGGTAGCAGCAATCGACACCAGTCAAAAACCTGACCGACTAAAGTTCCAAACCGACTGCCTGATGGTTTATTGTCAGGACAACCAAATTGAAATCGTCGGGGCATATTCAGAGGTGGCAAGCGGTACAAACTTTGAAAGAAAGGAATTTCAAAAACTACTCAAGGCTTTAAAAACAGGCAAGTTAAAAGCCGACCTGCTGCTCTTTACCAAATGGGACAGGTTTACCCGTGATATTTTATTTACTGGTAAAAACATGGTAAAGGAACTCGAAGCCTTGGGAATAAGGCCACAGGCCATTAATGATAGTGTTGGTTCGGAGGCAATATTGAAAATTGTAAAACGCTTAAAAAGATAGGTATGAAAAACACAGCTAAAATTAAAGAACTGATTAGCGGTAAAAGTTTAAATCCTAATAAGGAAGACTTAACAGTTGAAAAACTGAAAACCTTTACAGGCTTTGAAACTATAACCGACAAAGATGCCCAAGCAACGGTGGCTAATATTCAAAGCCTCGCTGCTATCCTCCATGAGTTTATAAACAGCCCCGTAGCGCAACCAAGCCAACAGGCCGAAATTATTAACATTCAAACAAAACAAGCAGCCTAATGAAAACAGATGAATTGTTAACCGCAAAGTTTGGACGCCTCCCTCATAAACAGGTGTTTGAAAAAATAGCCAAACCAAACGTGGTTATTTACACAAGGGTTTCCAGTAAGGAACAAGCCGATAAAAATTTGTCTTTGGAAACCCAACGCAAAACCATACAGGATTGCATCGACCGAACAGGCAGAAACGTATTGGCTGTTTTTGGTGGCACTTATGAAAGCGCAAAAACAGATGGCCGAAAGGAATTTTTAAGAATGCTTGACTTCATTAAAAAAAGCAAGGGGGCGGTGAATGAAATAATGGTTTACGCCCTCGACCGATTTAGCAGAACGGGTGGCGCAGCAATTAAACTGGCAACTGACCTCCGTGAAAAATATGGGGTAAACATTTATGCAGTAACCCAACCAGTGGATACAAGTAATCCAAGCTGGGTTTTAAGTCAGGGAATGCATTTATTGTTTTCTGAGTTCGACAATAAGCTAAGAAGCCAACGGGTAGTGGCAGGTTTAAAAGCCAAATTTGAGATGGGAATTTGGGCAGTAAACCCACCGCAGGGTTACGATTCAGTAATTATAAACGGGGAACGAAAATTGGTGGTTAATGAAGAAGGTAAAATAATTGCAAAAGCCTTTCAATGGAAAGTGGATGGATTAATGAACGTGCAAATTGTTGAACGCCTCCAAGCCCTCGGCTTAAAAAAGATGAATAAGATGCAGGTGCAGCGGATTTTGGTAAACCCGTTTTATTGCGGCATGATTGCGCACGGTATGTTAAACGGCAGGGTGATTGAAGGACGGCACGAAAAAATGATTAGCCGTGAATTATTTTTGAAGGTCAATAATATTTTAGAAAACTCCACCCGCTTTAATATCCTTCATAATGCCGACGATATTAATTTGCCTCTCAAGGTTTTTATGTGGTGCGTGGATTGCGGCAGCCCTTTTACGGGGTATATAGTTAAGGCCAAAAAACTATACTATTATAAGTGCCGTAAAAAAGGATGCCGCTGCAACCGAAGCGCAAAAGATGTTCACTCAAAATGGGAAGCCTTATTAGCAGAAATTTCCCTCAAACCCGAATTAATAGAACCGCTATTATTTCAACTGGAAAAAACTTTTGACGACCTAAACGCTGAAAATGTGGGGCGTGATAAATTCCTAAAAGAGCAGCAGACTGAAGTGAAAAAGAAGATAGATATTTTGGAAGAGAAATACTTTATGGGGGGCGAAATGAGTAAGGAAACTTTCGAGAAATTCCAACAACGTTATAGTTTGGAATTGGCCGACATAGCAAAGGAATTGGAGAAATTCACTTTGGCGAGTTCGAACCATAAACAAACCCTTAAAAGGGCCTTGGAATTTGCCTCTAACTTGCTGAACGTCTGGAAGATGGGGACAATAAGCGTGAAGGAAAAAATGCAAAAGCTGCTATTCCCCTCCGGTTTGGCTTTTGATAAGGAAATCGGGGCATTTCGAACCGACAACGTAAATTCACTCATCGCTGCAATCGCCCGTCTGTCGGGCGATTCGCATTTAGTGGAAATGCAAATGGCCCTGATATTTCAGGGCCAGTCACGTTCAGCGGTCAGGGAGGGATTCGAACCCTCGGTACAGTTTAACCCGTACGCATGTTTAGCAAACATGTCCTTTCGGCCTCTCAGGCACCTAACCGTTTTTTTAGGAGAGCAAATTTAATCACTTTTTTATTTATTGCCTACACTTTTTTTAAAATTATTGCCCTTGTTCCAAATAAAGGTCAATTAAGCCTTCAGGGGCATTGTACCATATTTTTCTTGCTTCTTCATCGGTCTTTTCAATAAAATCATCCACCAGTGGCAATATTACTTCGTGCCCTTTGTAGGTGAGGCTCAACAACAACTGAACGCCATTGTCCAGCACATTTTCCACCTTACCAAGGCTTCCGGCTTTATGGTCAATTAACTCGTAGCCCAGCCAATCCGAATCGCTTTCTTCTTCGGCCAACACACATTCGCTGGCAACAAATACTTTTTTGTTAATCAAAAGTTTTACTTTTTCCACCGCATCCCAACCTTCCAAACGCAGAATCAATCCACCCTGAATCTCTTTTACTTCTTCAATAAAATAAGGTGCTTTGCCGCCATTGGCTTCCACAAAAATGGCCTTGAGTGTTTCCACATCCAGTTCGCAGTATGTTTTTAAAATCAATGCGCCTTTAATACCATGTGTTTTGCTGAAATATCCGGCCTCGCTCAGTTCCATTAACTAACCAAGTGCTGCTTTTACAAATCCCACAAACAGGGGATGTGGATTTTCAACCGTACTTTTATATTCCGGGTGAAATTGAACGCCAATAAAAAATCTCTGTGTGGGAATTTCTACAATCTCTACCAAACCTGCATCTGGGTTAACCCCCGAAAGCACCATGCCTGCTTCAATAAATTTTTTGGTGTACTCATTGTTAAATTCGTAGCGGTGGCGGTGACGTTCGTTAATGGTGGTTTTGCCATAAACCTGATGCGCCAGCGTACCTTCTTCAATGCGGCAGGGGTAAGAGCCCAAGCGCATGGTGCCTCCCATGTGCGAAATATTTTTTTGTGCTTCAAGCAAATCAATAACCGGACTGTTGGTGGCCGGATTCATTTCGCGGCTGTGTGCGTCTTTTAAACCCAGCACGTTACGTGCAAATTCAATTACACTGCATTGCATACCAAGGCAGATACCTAAAAACGGAACATTGTTTTCGCGGGCATATTTAATGGCTTCTATTTTTCCTTCAATGCCGCGGTTACCAAATCCTGGCGCCACTAAAATTCCCTGAAGATTTTTTAGAGTGTCGCTCACGTTTTCGGCAGTTAAACCTTCGCTGTGTATCCACTCAAGTTTAACACGGCAATCGTTTACAGCACCTGCGTGAATAAAGGCTTCGGCAATTGATTTGTAGGATTCTTTTAACTCCACGTATTTGCCAATGAGGCCAATGGTAACTTCTTTTGACGGGTTGTGAAACTTGTTTAAAAAGTTTTTCCATTTATCCAGTTTCACTTCCGAATGTCCATCCACTCCCAGTTTTTTAAGCACAATTTCATCCAGCTTTTCCTGTTCCATTAACAGTGGTACTTCGTAAATGGTGGGTGCATCGAGTGCTTCAATCACCGATTCGGCCGATACGTTGCAGAAAAGAGCAATTTTTTTCTTAATCTCTTTGCTAATGGCGTGTTCGGAGCGGCAAACCAAAATATCGGGCTGAACACCGTATTCCAACAATAATTTAACCGAGTGTTGGGTGGGTTTGGTTTTAAGTTCGCCAGATGTGGCCAAATAGGGTAGTAGCGTTAAATGCACCACGGCACAATCGTGACCAAGTTCCCATTTAAGTTGGCGAACGGCTTCAATGTATGGCAGCGATTCGATGTCGCCCACGGTACCACCAATTTCTGTGATGATGAACTGGTATTGTTTTGTTTTACCTAAAATTTTAATCCGGTTTTTAATTTCGTCGGTTATGTGCGGAATTACCTGAACGGTTTTTCCTAAAAATTCGCCTTTGCGTTCTTTTTCAATAACCGATTGGTAAATGCGGCCCGTGGTAACATTGTTGGCCTGCGAGGTGCGCACATTTAAAAAGCGTTCGTAATGCCCCAAATCGAGGTCGGTTTCGGCGCCATCGTCGGTAACGTAGCATTCGCCGTGTTCGTAGGGGTTAAGGGTTCCCGGATCGATGTTGATGTAGGGATCCAGTTTTTGAATGGTAACAGTAAAGCCTCTTGCCTGTAGTAGTTTGGCAAGCGATGCAGCAATGATTCCTTTTCCGAGAGAAGACGTTACACCACCGGTAACGAAGATATATTTGGTATTATCAGACATACAGTTTTATTAAAACGATTTTTTTAAAAACTGTAGGCAAAGATACTGAAAAAAGCCTGTTGGAACGGACAGTTTTAATAACTTTTGAGTAAAAATAAGTGTATATGGAAATTATATGCGCTGATAAAAATTACCGTTACCCCCTCACTTAAAAATCCCAACCGCTTCCAAATCTTCAACACTGTAGCGGTAGCCTTTATATACCACCACAATAAACACTTCGTCGTGGCCTGCGCGGATAACTTTTTTGGCGTAGGCAAAGGCGCGGCCGTAGGTTTTAAACGAACCGCCCAACATCAAACGTTTGTAGCCATCGCCCAATTCCACCTTCTCAATTTTTCCAAATTTTTCGAGCTTCGGAAAAAAATAATGTTGGTTGTTTTTAAATGCCGACACCTGCACCCTGAATTCCAACGAATCGTAGGTGATATCGCCGTACCTGTAAGCGTTTACCATCATTTTTTCCTGCACGGCTGTGTTGGGTTCAAAATTATCATTCAGTACTTTATTGCCTGCACTGCTGTTGGTGCTGCTTTTTACACTGAGCGATTTGGTGTTGGTTGAATTAACTGTTGATGTAACCACAAGGCCTGGAGACGAAACGCCAACAGTCGGTTGAGTTGTTCCCGTAAGCGAAGTTGTTTTAACAATAGCGACTTTATTTACGCTGTCTGTTTTTGTTATGTGTTTTGTTACACTATCGGTTTTTGTTTTTGTGTTTTTTACCAGATTCGAATCATTTTTAATAAGCAGTGTGTGTGTGTTTACAGAAGCCTTTAATACACTATCCGCAGGGCTTACGTGAATGCTGTCTTTTTTTTCTGCCACTTTAACAACAGGAACTGAGGATGTAATAACCGCCACGGTATGGGTTTCCGGCATTTTGTCGGGTAATGGATTTACACTACTGCTTTTTGTGCTTTTAACGGTAACACTGTCGGGTAACACCGTGTTTTTGGTGTGTAAGGTTTGAGCGGGTGCGGACAGAGTGAAGGAAGAAACCCCCGTGTTACTCATTGTGTTAACACTTAATTTTGTAACAGTTGCCGAACTACTCACAACCGTTATGGTGTTTGCAAGTGGAACAATGGCACTGTTCGTATTTCTGATACTATCCAGCATCGCGTCAAAATTCACATTCTTTATTTTTTCAACAAAGCCCACCATGTCCGATAAATCCACTGTCACGGTTTTGGATCTGTAATTTTTAATACTAAAGGTGAGTT
>JADLED010000171.1 GCA_020846335.1 Bacteroidia bacterium | reverse complement strand
CGTAGTTGCAACATTTAAAGATGACAGAATTAAACTCATTTCGCAGCCCAATGGCGGCGTTTCAGCTGCCTTGAACTGCGGATTAAAACATGCTACCGGCAAATACATTCTTCGTTTTGATGCCGACGATGTGTGTTATCCTAACCGATTTCAGATCCAATATGATTTTATTACCGCAAATCCTGATTACGTGTTGGTTGGTTCCGATGCCGATTATATGACCGAAGACGGCGAGTTTATTTTTTATTATAAAAATGTGGGTCATGCCAATGATGAAATAAATAAAACCATTTTAACCGAATGCTCATTCATTCACAGTTCGGTTATTTATCCAAAAGAAGTAGTTATGCAACTTGGCGGATATGAAGTAAAGGCGCATACCTTTGAGGATTTTTATTTATGGAAAAAACTAATTAAAAAGGGCAAAGTTTGTAATATTCCGCAAGCCCTGATGAAAGTAAGATTTAATTCTTCATCGGTAACCATTGATGAAAAAGATCATAATCCCGATTTTTTGAGATTGAAACGCAAGGCATTAAATTGTGGCGAAATTACTGATGAAGAAGGAATTTTGCTTAAAACCTGCATTACAAAACTAAGTCCAAAACACAAAGAAGCGTCGTATAATCGCATGTTGGCAAAAAAATTTTTGTGGGACAATTACCAACCAAAAAAGGCAAGACAATACATTCGAAAAACCCTGATTTTAGAACCAATAAATTTAACCAGTTATTTGCTGCTATTTGTATCGGTGCTTCCCAAATCACTTATTGTTTGGTTGTATCATCAAAAAAAAGCCAAGGTTTAGAATAAATATAGAAATTAGTTAACTTAACCCTCTGAATGAGAGTTGCTTTTATCTCAAGAAATACACTTTTTACCGTAAAGGGAGGCGATACGGTTCAAATTATTAAAACTGCCGCCTTTCTCGAAAAGTTAGGCGTAAAAGTGGATATTTATACCAGTTCCCAAAAGATAGATTATTCGGCCTATGATATTTTACATGGATTTAATGTTATCCGACCTGCGGATTTAATTTCTCACTTTAAAAAGTTTAAAAAACCAAAATTACTTTCCACAATTTACGTGGATTATTCAGAGTTTGAATTGATGGGTAGGGAGGGTATTTTAAGTTCGGTGTTTAAACTTATTGGGAACGATCGTACGGAGTATCTTAAAACCTTTATGAGAAGAATCCGGAATGGGGAAAAAAGCGTTGATTTTGAATACTTTTTAAGAGGTCACCGGGGAAGTTTAAAAAAGTTGATTGAACACAGCAATTTGCTTTTACCAAATTCAGAAAGTGAATACAAACGCTTAAGCAAACGCTACCGGATCCAAAAACCCTATCAGGTAATCCCAAATGCCATTGATACGTCCGTTTTTAAAAAAAATTATTTTTCAAACGAAACCAGATCAGATTTGGTAATAAGTGTTGCCCGGATAGACGGTATCAAAAACCAGTTAAATTTAATAAGGGCACTGCGAAATACGGAATTCAAACTCACACTTATTGGCAAGCCCGCACCCAATCATACAAAATATTACGAGCAATGCCAGAAGGAGGCCGGTGGCAACACAACATTTATTACAGAGTTAGAGCAGGAACAACTCATCCAATATTACCTTAAAGCCAAAGTACATGCCATGCCCAGTTGGTTCGAAACCACAGGCCTTAGCTCGCTCGAAGCCGCTGCAATGGGCTGCAATCTGGTGATTAGTGACCGCGGTGATACCACCGATTATTTTGGTAGCAATGCCTTTTATGCCGAACCCAGCGATCCACAAAGTATTTACAAGGCCGTTAAAATGGCCGCCGAAAGCCCTCAAAACCTGAGCTTCAGAGAAAAAATATTTACAGAATACATCTGGGAAAAAACTGCCGAAAAAACATTGGCGGCCTATAACACCTGCTTAAAAAATCCGGCATGAAAATAGCGATTATAGGCACACGCGGCATACCCAATAATTACGGTGGTTTTGAACAACTGGCCGAATACCTCTCGCTCGGCCTTAAAGAAAAGGGGCATGATGTTTACGTTTACAATTCCGACAAACATGCCTACAAACATTATTTGTGGAATGGCATCAACATCATACACTGCTTCGACCCCGAAAAAACGATTGGCACCGCCGGCCAGTTTATCTACGATTTTAATTGCATTGTTAACTCACGCAAACATAATTTTGATGTGATCTTAAATTTAGGTTATACCAGTAGCTCCATTTGGATGCGCCTGTTTTCGAAAAGGGCCAGGGTAATTACCAATATGGACGGCATGGAGTGGAAGCGCAGTAAATACAGTAAAAAAGTACAGCGCTTTTTAATGTATGCCGAAAAACTGGCCGTAAAACACAGTCAACTGCTGGTGGCCGATTCGTTGGCCATAAAGAAATACCTGGACGATAAATACAGGGTCAATTCACATTTTATAGCCTATGGCGCGCCGGTTTTTACCGATGCCAATGCCGCGGTTTTAGAAAAATACAAGGTAACACCTTATACCTACAACCTTTTAATAGCGCGCATGGAACCAGAAAATAACATCGAAATGATACTCGATGGGGTGCATGGGACTAAAAACAGTGCAACCATTTTGGTTATAGGTAATCACACAAATGCTTTTGGCACCTATCTGTTTCAGAAATACCAGTCCGATGAGCGCATTGTTTTTACCGGTCCGCTTTACGATGTGCCGGTAATTAATAATTTAAGGTATTACTCCAACCTGTATTTTCATGGGCATTCGGTGGGTGGCACCAACCCTTCGTTGCTCGAAGCCATGGGTTGCCACTGCCATATTGCCGCGCACAATAACGAGTTTAATAAAAGTGTGCTCCAAAACAATGCCTTGTATTTTTCAAGTGCCAGCGAAGTAAGCCATTTAATTGAAAACGAAAACCGCTCAACACCCGGTGGTAAAATCAATCCCGATAACAATCAAACAAAAATAAAAACGGATTACACCTGGGCAAACATTGTAAATGCTTACGAAAAAATTATGATTTGATGACCGGTTTAAAAGACATACTTTCCGATTTAAGAACCTCTTCGGGCGCCGAACAACTGCGTTTTGTAGTGTTTTTGTGTTTAATCTTTTCTCTGCCCTTCGATATTATTTATTCGTCGGTATTGTTTATTACCTTTTTGCTTTGCGTGTTGGTGGATTTGCTTTTCGAAAAATTCAGGGCCATTCCAAAACAGGTTTGGATATTTCAACTGCTTTATTTTTTGGCAGCAGCAGGTTATTTTTATTCATTGAATCGCCACGAGGCTTCGTTTTTGCTCGAACGCCAGCTTAGCATGTTATTACTGCCTTTGTTTATACCCTTGGCCTTTAAGTTAAACCAAATCCGCATTAATGCTGCCTTGCAAACAATAACTCTGGCAAGCATACTGGCTTTGCTGTATTTGTTTGCGTTTCAGATTCAGATGATTCATTTCGAATTAAAGCTGCCTTTATTTACCACTTTGTTTTCGGGGGCTTTTTTTAACCACGAATTTTCAAGGCCATTAAAAATTCATGCCG
>JADLED010000170.1 GCA_020846335.1 Bacteroidia bacterium | reverse complement strand
ATCGCTAATGCACGCTAACAACGAAATTGGCACCTTGCTGCCACTGAAACAGGTTGGTGATATTTGCGCTAAGTACGACGCCCTGTTTCACAGCGATACGGTGCAAACCATGGGGCATTACCGTTTTGATTTGCGCGACATTAATGTGCATTTTATTACCTGTGCAGCACATAAATTTCACGGGCCAAAAGGTGTTGGTTTTTTATACATAAATCATAACCATAAAATAAGCCCATTTATACACGGTGGTGCGCAGGAACGCAACATGCGCGGTGGTACCGAAAATCTGGCCGGCATTGCGGGTTTGGCCAGGGCTTTGGAATTGTGTTACGAAAGTCTGGACTCACATCAACAGCACATTCAGGGTCTAAAAACCTATATGCGCGAACGCTTAATTGCAACCATTCCAGGAATTGAATTTAATGGCGAAACGTTGCCTGAAAAATCACTATACACCGTATTAAATTGCCGCTTTCCCAATCATCCGGATGCCGAAATGATGTTGTTTAATCTCGACATTGCTGGCATTGCAGCAAGTGGCGGAAGTGCCTGTAGCAGTGGCAGTAATCAGGGCAGTCATGTGTTGCGTGGTTTGGGGATTGATATGAGCCGGCCATCGGTAAGGTTTAGTTTTAGCAAGTACAACACAAAAAGTGAGGTGGATTTTGTGGTGTTAAAACTAAATGAGTTATTTGCAGTGAAAGAAAAGGTATAAAAAATAAAAACTACAATAAATTTTAAAACTATGTCAGACGTTAAAACAGTTTTAGATAATGCCAAATCCGCCATGGAGAAGGCTATTTCGCATTTGGAAGTGGAATTACAAAAGGTAAGGGCCGGAAAAGCCAACCCGGTAATGCTCGAAAATGTGATGGTGGATGCGTACGGTTCGAAAATGCCGATAAACGGTGTGGCCAGTGTAAATACTCAGGATTCAAGAACCCTGATTATTCAGCCATGGGACAAATCAATGCTCACGCCAATTGAAAAGGCCATTCAGGCAGCCAATTTGGGTTTAAACCCGCAAAACGATGGTGTGATAATTCGTATTGCAGTGCCACCTTTAACCGAAGAACGCCGTAAGGAATTAACCAAATCGGCTAAAAGTTTGGGTGAAGACGCAAAAGTGGGTATTCGAAATATTCGCAAAGAGGCCATGGAGAATTTAAAGAAACTGCAAAAAGGTGGCCTGCCCGAAGATATGGTAAAGGATGGCGAAACCAAAGCACAAACGCTTACCGATGCCCATGTTAGCAAGGTGGATAAACACATTGAGCAAAAAGAAAAGGAAATTATGACTGTTTAATAATGGTGTAATTGCATAAAAAAAGCCGCCTTTTTTACGAGGCGGCTTTTTTGTTAATTAAAATGTTTGAATGTGATTTTAGTACTTCAAATTTATAGTTCAACGTGTTCTAATCTTACTAATATATAAATTGCATTATTTAAATCTCAATTATTTAATTAACCGGAGCCATTAAGCCAACTTTACGTTAACTGCATTTGGTCCTTTTTTTCCTTCCTGGATTTCAAACATAACGGTATCGTTTTCACGAATTTCGTCTTTAAGACCTGACACGTGAACGAATACTTCTTTTCCGCTATCAGTTTTAATGAAACCGAAACCTTTTGTTTGATTGAAGAATTTTACTGTACCTTTTTCCATTTTTTTTGTTTTTATTGTTCCCTCTTTCTATTAATTAAGCCCGGGCTGTAAAAAGGGGATGACCAGCCAAAACTACTTTTAACTTAAACTCTAAACATCTAACCTTTGTTAGCGCCGGCCAAACTGTTTGTTAACTAAAATTTTTGGAAAAAATTGAAAATTAAACGAATGCCTGGTATCGGGTGACTAAGAGAGGTATTGAGAATTTATTGTTATTCGTTTAAAGATTTGTTCAAATGTATATAAAAATTAATAAGTTTACAAAAAATAAAAAAAATTAAGCGATTTCACTAAAAACCCGGTTCTAACAAAATGGCAACTTTAACCAGCAAAACCACCAAATCCCTTTTAAATCCTGCTTTTATGCGGGTTTTTGTATTATTTGGCCTTTTCACACTTGTTTCGTTAAGTGGCTGCAAAAAGGGTGAGGACGATCCCGTTTTTTCATTAAGAACCAGAAAGGCAAGAGTAGAGGGTAAATGGACCATTCAAACAGGTTCGGTCTATCTTAATTACGTTAATTTTGAGCAGGGTTGGCGCGATAATTTGATGTTTGACCTGAAAAGCTCTACTTTTTTTTTATCCCGCACCGGGTATAATGGAAAACCATTAACCGGCACAGGAGTAAACTTGTTAAGCTTAGAATTTGCAAAGGATGGAAGGTTTACATTAACAGAAACTTTAGGCCCTTACCAATTGGATTGCCTTGGAACCTGGAAATTTAACCGACGGAGCGACGGAAAAAAAAGCAAAGAGTTTATTGAATTAACGATAAGTGCTTATAACAACGGCACCAGCAAATCCACACTTTTTAATCAGGATAGAGATGTATTTACCTATCGCATTTTGGAGTTAAGAAATAAAAAGATGGTAATTGAGTCGTCGGGAGGAACTTATGTTGATGCGCAAACCAACACACATGTTACATTTAGCAATAAATACACCTTAATACAGAATTAGATTAAAAGTTTTTCACCTCGCCCTAAACAAGCCGTATTTCAAAATACAGTAAATGGCCCTGAATCCGTCTTTCCAGCTAATTTTTTTGCCTTCTTCGTAAGTGCGACCATAATACGAAATGCCAACCTCGTATATCCTTATTTTAGGTATTCGCGCAATTTTTGCGGTTATTTCGGGTTCAAAACCAAAACGTTTTTCCTGTAAACTTATTCCCTGAATAATATCTGCCCTGAACAATTTGTAGCAGGTTTCCATGTCAGTAAGGTTCAGGTTATTAAACATATTGCTCATAAAAGTGAGCATTTTGTTGCCAATGGAGTGCCAGAAAAATAGAATTCTGTGCGGTTTACCACCCATAAACCTGGAACCATAGACCACATCTGCAAATCCGTCAAGAATGGGTCTAAGCAGTAAATTAAATTCATTAGGATCATACTCCAGATCTGCGTCCTGAATTATCAGTAAGTCACCTTTAGCTTGTCTGATGCCCGTATGAAGTGCAGCTCCCTT
>JADLED010000169.1 GCA_020846335.1 Bacteroidia bacterium | reverse complement strand
TGGCTATCCGGCAAAAACCATTGTTATCAAACATCCGGCTGCTAACGACACCAAAACTTTTTTCGCCGGCAGTCAGGTTTATAATTTCGAAATATACAAAGTTGGTACGGCCGAAGATGTAAACAAAATCATTAGTTCTTTTTTAAACAATAAAGATGTGGCCACCTGCACGGCGGGCACAGTTACCGGCGATTTCACGGCCATTACACTCACGCTTAAATCCAACAAAGACAAAGCCTGGTTTGCAGCTCAATTTAAAAAAGCAGGATTAAACACCATTAAAATTAATCAGGGCGAAGTAACGCCGGTAGATAAATTGTAATCTGAAAAAAACATTTTTATAAGGCCGTTCTTAGAAAGGAATTGCCTTTTTTATTTTCATGCCGTGCCATAGTGCAGGGTTAAAGGCGTTTTTGGAACCTCATCGTCGTCAATTTCTTCAAAACCGTTTTGACTTAAAAAATAATTCAATGCAAACCGGTGATTGGTTTTGATGAAAAAAAATTGCGCATCATCGAATAAACACACACTTGCCAAACTTTTTCCCTCACGCAACACGGTTTTAATCGCATCCTGAAGTTTAAAAACGGTTTCGGCAGTTACCGCCGTGTTTTCGCATTTATACCACCAATCCATATTCTGTAAGGTAGGCAATAAGTTTAAGATAACAACTAATGACTAAACTCTATTCATTTGCCATCCGGTTCAAATCAATTTTATTACTAATTTTAAAGCATGAATAACGCACAGGATATATTATTTAAGAGCATACAACAAGGCCTATCAGAACTGTATTCCATTAGTACCACCAACATCAGTTTTCAAAAAACACGCAAAGAGTTTGAAGGGGATTTTACCCTGGTTACTTTTCCCTATATTAAAGACGCCAAAAAATCGCCCGAAATTCTTGGACAGGAGTTGGGCAATTACCTGCAACAAAACAACGCGCAGGTAAAATCGTTTAATGTGGTAAAGGGCTTTTTAAACATATCGCTAAACGATTCTTTCTGGCTCAATTATTTTAATGCGGTTAAAAATAAATCCAACATTGGTTACAAAGCTCCCAACAGCAGTGGCCGCAAGGTAATGGTCGAATATTCATCGCCCAACACCAACAAACCTTTGCACCTTGGGCATGTGCGCAACATAGTGCTGGGTTATTCGGTTGCACAACTGCTTGCTGCCAATGGGCATGAGGTTATAAAAACCAATTTGGTAAACGACCGTGGCATACATATTTGCAAAAGCATGTTGGCCTGGCAAAAATTTGGCAATGGCGAAACCCCGCAAAGCACCGGCCTTAAAGGCGACCATTTGGTTGGTAAATATTATGTGGTGTTTGACAAAGCCTACAAAGCCGAAATTGAAACGCTTGTAAAAGAAGGTAAAACCAAAGAGGAAGCCGAAAAACAAGCACCACTAATTTTGGAAGCGCAAAAAATGCTGCAACAGTGGGAAGCCGGAAATCCCGAAGTGGTGGGTCTCTGGAAAACCATGAACAACTGGGTGTACGATGGCTTTGCCATTACCTACAAGGAACTGGGCGTTGACTTTAACAAAACCTATTACGAAAGCGATATGTATTTGTTGGGAAAAGAAGTAGTGCAGGACGGTTTAAACAAAAATGTATTTTATAAAAAAGAAAATGGCAGCGTGGCCATTGACCTTACCAAAGAAAAACTCGACGAAAAAATTGTTTTGCGTGCCGATGGCACAAGCGTCTACATCACGCAGGATTTGGGAACGGCCATTGCGCGTTTCAGAGAATTTAATAGCCTCAATCAATTGATTTATACGGTTGGCAACGAGCAGGATTTTCACTTCAAGGTGTTGTTTTCGATACTCGAAAAGCTGGGCTACGACTGGGCACGCGAGTGTTACCACTTAAGCTATGGCATGGTGGAATTGCCCGAAGGAAAAATGAAAAGCCGCGAAGGCACTGTGGTGGATGCCGACGACTTGCTAAAAGGCATGTTTGAAACCGCAAAGGCCACCACCGAAGAACTGGGCAAGGTAGAAGGTTTTACGCAAACTGAACTCGAAAATTTGTACCACCTGGTAAGTCTTGGTGCTTTAAAATATTTTATTCTTAAAGTTGATCCGAAAAAGAAAATGCTTTTCGACCCCAAAGAAAGCATTGATTTTAACGGCCACACCGGGCCTTTTATTCAATACACACACGCAAGGATTAAATCTGTTTTGCGCAAAGCCGGTGAGTATAGCACCTCGGAAATAGAAACCATTCAGGTAAATGACATTGAGCGGGAACTTATAAAATCAGTTTATGATTTTGAAGCGGTGCTCGAAGAAGCAGGTCAAAATTATAGCCCCGCGCTGATTGCCAATTATGTTTACGAACTTACCAAACTATATAACCGTTTTTACCACGACGTAACTATTTTAAAGGAAGAAAATCAACGTTTAAAAGAATTCCGTTTACAACTTTCTAAATGCTGTGCAGGTGTTATTGCCAATGGCATGAATTTGCTGGGCATTGCTGTGCCGGAGAGGATGTGAGGGGAGTGGAAAGTTTAAAGTTTAAAGTTCAAAGTTTAAAGTTCAAAATTTAAAGTTTAAAGTTCAAAGTTTAAAGTTCAAAGTTTAAAGTTGACGCTTCGACTCTGCTCAGCGCGAGGAGTTGAAAGTTGACGCTTCGACTCTGCTCAGCGCGAGGAGTTGAGAGTCTTATGAAGGCACTGAGGACTGTAATATTTGTGTAAAGAGAGATTAAGTCATCACTTAAAAATCAAATTTCAACACGCCAAACTGGTAATAATAAAATTCGGAATTGCGACGTCGTGTTAAGCCCAGCAAGGCTTTTCCGGCAGCTTTGTTCCATTTTAACCATTGTACTTTAATGGCAACGTAATCGGTTGGATTGGCATTTATTACCTTAAGCAGTGTGGAACTTTTAAGATTGGCCGGACCAAGGTTGTAACAAAAACTGGTTAGTGCGTCGAACTGCTGTTGGCTTACGTCATCGCGCGTGTATGCATCCACCATTTTTTCAAAATAAATTAAGTCGTGCCTTAAAAAGTCAATTGCCTGATCGGCAGTGCACACATCGCCTTGTTTTACTTTGGCACCCGAAGGATAGATGGTGGTGCCATATCCAATTGTCCATACTTTGGCCGGACACAAATATGCTTTTAAAAACAGGCCTTCAAAATGTTTAATTAAATCGGCACAATTGGCCGAACTTTTGGTGATTTTTGCCATGAGTTTCTATTTTATGAATTATTGTATATAAGATTTGTTTGTTCTCACTTTATTCCCTAACGCATAATTAGAAGTTGCAACTATTTGGTTTTTGAGCGTTTTGGGTTTTGATTCCATAAATGCAATTGAGTTGGGTTTACTGTATTTTAAAGTTAAACAATTAGCTGAATACCTCAAATATAAATTACATTTTTAGTGTAAAAAATATAAATGAGTGTAATTATTTATGTTTAAACGCAAGGCCTTTTTACAAAAAGAATGTTTGAAAAATTGAACTGATAAAAAAACATAAACAATTGTAAACTAAGTATTTAAAAATATTTAGATGGCATTTAACCTGTGTATTTTAACAGGTACAAAATCCCGCAATTTTATCTTATCTTGTGAAGGTTAAATCACAGCCGTTTTCGGATAACAATTGACTGTGGCTTTAACACAAAACCTATAGTTAGAGCACGACATTGAAGCTATGCCGAGGAAGATAAAAGTTGTAATAGCCGAAGATCAGGAATTGATGCGCAAGTCGCTCATTGCCTTACTGTCTGATTACGAGCACTTTTTGGTGGTTGGCGAGGCATCCAACGGTAAGGAACTTTTGCAATTGCTTAAAACCGTTAAGCCTGATATTGTGTTGCTGGATGTTGAAATGCCTGTTATGAACGGCCTCGAAGCCATTTCGATTTTAAATGTTCGTTTTCCAACCATCAGGGTTATTATTTTAAGCATGCACAACGATAGTGGTTTGATAGTTGATTTTATGACCAGAGGCGCCCGTGCCTATTTACCAAAAGGCTGCGACGTGGACACCATGATTAACACCATGGAAATGGTTCAAAAAAACGGGTTTCATTTTAGCGACAAGGTTTCAAAAGCCATGCTAACCAGTGTGATGACCGAAAAAAATGCGTATCCGTTTCTGGAAGAACTTTCGCTCATCGACCGCGAACTCGAAATAATGCGCGAATTGTGCGAAGGCAAAACCAACAAAGAAATTGCCGATACCTTAAAAATTACCCCACGCACCATCGACTTTCACCGAACCAACATTTACACCAAAACAAAATCGCGCAACCTGGCAGAATTGGTTAAATATGCCATTAAACACGGGTTGGTGG
>JADLED010000168.1 GCA_020846335.1 Bacteroidia bacterium | reverse complement strand
TCTTGTTTCTTGTTTCTTGTTTCTTGTTTCTTGTTTCTTGTTTCTTGTTTCTTGCCTCTTGATTCCAGTCTTCCGTCCCTTTAGTCCCTTAAGGCTCTTCAATCCCTTCAATCCCTTCCGTCCCTTTAGTCCCTTAAGTCCCTTTAGTCCCTTTAGCCCCTTCCGTCCCTTTAGTCCCTACCCTCCCTATCTCTTAATCTCAAACGTTTGGTATCCCATCACTTCCTGCTCTTCGGCACCTACCTCGGTAACGTCGGACCAGCGCGGGCCTGTGTGGCACCATTCAATAAATTTATTTACCGATTCTTCCTCGCCCTCGGCACAAATGAGCACAGATTTATCGTGTTTATTTTGTACAAAACCGGTAAGGTTGAGTTTGTGGGCAATGGCCTGTGCGTTAAACCGATAACCCACGCCCTGCACTTTGCCTTTTACTACTATGCGGTAACTTCTTGTCAATGGCGGTGTTTTAAGCGTGCCAAATATATAAAAAAGGCCAATTTTGTGGGCATTAAAATAAAAAAACAGATATTTACACGCAGCTATGCCAATTAACCGCGCGCAAATAGAACCATTTAAGAAACTCGAATTGCTAGCCAAAAAGGTAGTGGAAGGTTTTATAACCGGTTTGCACAAAAGTCCCTTTCATGGCTTTTCGGTAGAGTTTGCCGAACACCGCTTGTACAACAGCGGCGAGAGCACCCGCCACATCGACTGGAAATTATTTGCACGCTCCGAAAAACTGTTTGTAAAGCGCTACGAAGAAGAAACCAATTTACGCTGTCAGTTGGTGATTGATACTTCGGCCAGCATGTTGTTTCCAAAAGACAGTGCCAGCAATAAATTGCAGTTTAGTGTTTACGCCGCCGCTGCCATGTGTGAATTGCTAAAACAACAACGCGATGCCTTTGGATTAACACTTTTTGGTGCGGAAATAAACAAACATTTTGCAGCAAAGGGAAGCCCACTGCACCAAAAAATGGTGCTGCAGGCGCTCGAAGATGCTCTGGAAACCACTGATAGCAACAAAACCACGTCGGCTGCCAAAGCACTCAATCAAATAGCAGAAATTATTCATCAACGATCGCTGGTAATTATTTTTAGCGATATGTTCGAAAGCGGCGACAATAACGAAGAATTGTTTTCGGCCCTGCAACATTTAAAGTACCGCAAGCACGAGGTGGTTTTATTTCATGTGGTGGATGGTGCCAAGGAACTGGATTTTGATTTTGAAAACAAACCCTATCACTTTATTGATTTGGAAAGCGGCGAAGAAATAAAGCTAAATCCCACTCAAATAAAAGAAAAATACAAAGCCTCGGTAAACGGATTTAAGGAAACACTTAAATTAAAATGCGGCAGTTATCACATTGATTTTGTGGAAGCCGATATCAATAAAGGTTTTGACAATGTGCTCTATACCTATTTGGTAAAACGGCAAAAAATGCTCTAAAGCTTCATCTCCTGGTTTTGCAATGCTGCCAGGAGTTGTCACTAATCCGCCAATTAAACCTCACAATTGCAATGCTTTAAGGGACTGATCCAGCATATCCTCGGTAAAATCAAGGTGAGTTACCATTCTTAAAGTTTGTTTACCGAATGCCGACACCTTAATATTTTGTTCGGCCAGCTTCTTTTCAAAGGCATCACCGGTCATCATTTCTTTTTTAAGGTGGAAAATTATAATGTTGGTGTAAACGGGATTAACGGATTCAACAAATGGCAATTGCTTTAAAACGGCTTCTATTTTTTTTGCTTTGTAGTGGTCTTCTTTTAAGCGCAACACATTATTTTTTAAGGCAAACAATCCGGCCGCTGCTAAAATACCGGCCTGACGCATGCCGCCACCAAACACTTTGCGCACACGACGGGCTTTTTTAATAAAATCCTTATTGCCCAATAATAAAGAACCTACGGGCGCACCCAATCCTTTTGACAAACAAATGGAAATAGAATCGAAACAATTTCCCATATCCACTGTGCTTTCGCCGGTTTCGGCAAGAGCGTTAAAAATTCTGGCGCCATCTAAATGTAATTTCAGGTTTTTTGTTTTGCACAATGCCTGAATGGGTTTTATTTGCTCAATGGTATAATAACTTCCACCCGCTCTGTTAACGGTGTTTTCCAAACTTACCAGTGTGGTGCGTGTTAGCCAGTCGTAATCGCCATTTATGTTGGCTTCAATTTGTTCGGCACTTAAACGGCCCTCGTTGCCTTGCAATAATTTAGCCTGCACGCCTGAGTTAAAGGAGATGCCGCCACCTTCGTAATTGTAGATGTGTGAATTTACATCGCAAAGCACTTCATCACCGGGTTGTGTGTGCACTTTAATGGCTATTTGATTGGTCATGGTGCCACTGGGGCAAAACACGGCGGCTTCTTTGCCAAATAATGCGGCAGCATAGTTTTCCAATTCAATAATGCTTGGATCTTCGCCAAACACATCGTCGCCAACAGGTGCAGCCATCATGGCTTCGAGCATGGCTTTAGTGGGTTTGGTAACGGTATCGCTTCTTAAATCTATCTGCATGGTTTAATACTTCCAAAGCTTCATTAATTTTTGTTTGAATCTTTCCTTCGGTAAAAAATTGTGCTCCAAATCCACATTCATTGGCACCGGTGTATCCAGACTGCCTTCGCGCATTACCGGCGCATCTAAATACTCAAAGCAATTTTCGGTAATCAACGACGCTATTTCGCCGGCAATGCCGCCTGTTAAGGTGTCTTCGTGCATCACTATTACACGGCCCGTTTTTTTAACCGAAGTGTAAATGGCTTCCACATCCAATGGTGCCAATGTTCTTAAATCAATTAGGTCGGCACTCAAATCTTCATTTTCCTGAAGTGCTTCCAAGGCCCAATGAACCCCGAGCCCGTATGTAACAATGGTTAAATCGTTTCCTTCTTTTACCAAACGTGCTTTTCCAAAAGGAATAGTGTAATAATCATCGTAAACATCTTCGCTGCTGCTGCGGTAAAGCGCTTTGTGTTCAAAAAACATAACTGGATTCGGATCTTCAAAGGCACTTAACAACAGGCCTTTGGCATCTGATGGAAAAGCCGGATAGGCAATTTTTAAGCCAGGAGTTTTAAAAAACCAGGCCTCGTTGCTTTGGCTGTGAAATGGTCCTGCAGCCACAGCAGCACCCGTTGGCATGCGCACCACCACATCGGCGTGTTGGCCCCAGCGGTAATGGCTCTTAGCCAGATTGTTTACAATTTGAGTCATGCCTTCGCTTACAAAATCCGCAAACTGCATTTCCACCATGGCCTTGGCACCGTTAATCGAAAGGCCAAAACCGCTGCCCAAAATTGCGCTTTCACACAAGGGTGTGTTTCTTACACGGCCTTTGCCAAATAAATCCACAAAACCTTCGGTAATTTTAAACACTCCGCCATAATCAGCTATGTCCTGACCCATCAGTACCAAATTGCTGTGTTTTTCCATGGCCATGCGTAATCCCTGACTAATGGCATCAATTAAACGAAGATTGGTTTTAGTGCCCGTGCTTGGGGTGGTATCTTTAATATCAACCACTTTAAATAGTTCGCTAAGTTCAAGCGCCGTATCTGGTTTGGGATTAAGTTCGGCAAAAGTAATTTCCAGGGCATCTTCAATTTCATGTTTAATCAGCGCTCTTTCCTGTTCAATCAGTTCTTCGGTTAAAACGCCTTCGCTTCCTAAAAATTTTTCGAAGGTATTTACCGGGTCTTTTCTTCCCCAAATGTCAAACAACTCCTTAGGCACATATTTGGTTCCACTGGCTTCTTCGTGCCCGCGCATACGAAATGTCACGCATTCCAATAATACCGGACGTGGATTTTCGCGCAAATCTTCCGCCAGATTTTTTATAGTTTCGTAAACTTTTAAAACGTTATTGCCATCAATGCTAATGCCTTCTATGCCATAACCAATGGCTTTATCGGCAAACGACTTGCAACGGAATTGTTCGTTGCTTGGCGTGCTAAGGCCATAGCCATTATTTTCAACCACAAATATTACAGGTAAATCCCACACGGCAGCAGTATTCACGCTTTCGTGAAAATCGCCTTCGCTGGCACCGCCATCGCCGGTAAACACCACGGTTACTTTTTTATCGTTACGGAGTTTATTGGCAAGTGCAATTCCATCGGCCACGCCCAGTTGTGGGCCAAGGTGAGAGATCATGCCCACTATTTTGTATTCCTGAGTACCAAAATGAAAAGAGCGGTCGCGCCCTTTGGTAAAGCCACCGGGTTTGCCCTGAAATTGTGAAAACAAACGGTTTAGTGGAATGTTGCGTGTTGTGAAAACGCCCAGATTACGGTGCATTGGTAAAATAAATTCGTCGCTGTTAAGTGCGCTGGCCACACCCACCGAAATGGCTTCCTGCCCAATGCCACTGAACCATTTGGCAATACGCCCCTGACGCAGGAGCAGAAGCATTTTTTCTTCAATCATGCGGGGCTTTAAAATGTTTTTGTACAATTCGAGTAACAAAGCGTCTTTGTACTTGCGTCGATCAAATTTTACAGGAGTTTCGGCAGTAATCATTTGTTTTAATACTATTTTATTTTTTGTTTTTGAATAATAGGTTGCAACCCAGGCCAATGTTTATCCAACTCATTATTGAGCGGTTGCGGGCCTCGGTAATTTCGCCAATGTGATTAAATCGTGGGCCTTTGGGGTCAAATTTATAGAACAAGGCCGTGTAACTTAATATGAGCGAAAAACTGGCCTTTTTTTCTGCCTGAAAATTGAATGAAATTTCAGGCTGAAGGTAAGGTGTAGTATATATTGGTGACAAAAACGGTTTATTTTTATCGCTTGAATCAGGAATAACTTTTTGATAGGTTCCCTGCATGTATCCGAGATTTAACCCATAAGTAATATATCCAATCTCGGAAAAATAACGATCGTAACCCAGCTTTAAAAAACCACTGTGGCATTGTAATTTGGTGGCGTAATAAACAGATCCGGAAGTGGTGGTTATTGCTGCCGACCATTCTTTTTTGTTTACCACAAAGTTGTTGTATTGATAACCAAGGCCCACAAAAAAATTGTTTGCCACTCTCACATTCACACTGCCACCGGTTTCTACCACTCCATTAAAAGACGTGCGAAACATTTGACTGCCCACTATCTTAGGAATGCCCACATAAGTTCTTAAAGTAACCCTGGGATTTAATTTTTCCTGCGAAAAAACAAGCGTAGGCAGGCTTATTAATATGATTAAAAACAACCGAATCATTTCTGCTTTAAAGATAAACCTTTATTGAGAATTAACCTGTTTTAGATAAATTAAGAAGTCTTAGTGCTAAAGATTGTAGAATAGAACGACTAACCGTTAATTGAATTCCAACTTTAATAAAGATGTCTATTTATCTGATTTTAATTCATTTACAAGACACAAAGTCTTAATTTAAGTCTCGAAAAAATTCTAATAGACCGAAAAAATACAATTTTCAACCAAAATGCAACCTTTTCTAAAAAAAACCGTTAAAGTAATTAGATTGTTGTACTAAAATTGTTTTAAATTTTCTTTAGATTTTAGTTGGTTAGGCTAAAATGTGTTTTAAATAAAAACGGGTTGTTGATTAACAGCCCGTTTTTTTGTTTCAATCAATTGGCAAGCATGGCCACAAAATCATCTTCACTTATAATTTTCACGCCCAAACTTTGTGCCTTTTTTAGTTTCTCTGGTCCCATGTTGTCGCCAGCCAATAAGTAAGATGTTTTTCCACTTATGGAACCTGAATTTTTTCCACCATGAAACTCAATCATTTCTTTTAGCTGGTCGCGGCTGTGATTGTTGAACACCCCACTGATTACAAAGGTGAGGCCTTTCAGTTTTTCGCTACCCGCCAGTTGCTGTTCTTCACTTAATTCAAATTGTAATCCCGCAATTCTAAGGCGTGAAATTATTTCCTTGTTTTTTTCGTCGGAAAAATAGTTGGCAATGCTTTCGGCAATAATTTCGCCCACTTCGTCAATGGCCAATAATTCTTCTTTGCTTGAATTTAAAAGCACATCCAAAGTCTTCACTTTTTTGGCAATTTTTTTAGCCGTGGTTTCGCCCACGTGCCGAATGCCAATGGCATAAAGCACCCGTTCAAAAGGTACTTGTTTGCTGGCTTGCAGCCCGTCTATTAAATTTTGAGCCGATTTTTCGGCCATGCGCTCTAAAGGCAGAAGCTGTTCTTTTTTTAAATCGTATAAATCTGCCATGTTTTTTACCAAACCAGCAGCGTACAATTGTTCGATGGTTTCGGCACCCAAACTATCAATGTTCATGGCGCGGCGCGACACAAAGTGTTCCATTTTGCCTTTTACCTGTGGCCCGCAACCGCTTTCGTTAGGACAAAAATGATTGGCCTCGCCTTCGTTGCGTTTTAATGGTGTGTGGCACTCGGGGCAAAGGGTGGCATAGATTACCTTTTCCGATTCGGGTTTGCGTTTGGTTAAATCCACCCCAACTATTTTTGGAATTATTTCTCCGCCCTTTTCCACAAATACGTGATCGCCCAATCGCACATCCAATTTTTCAATTATATCAGCATTATGCAAGGATGCCCGTTTAACGGTGGTTCCTCCCAAAGGCACTGGCTCCAGCACCGCCACGGGTGTAATATTTCCGGTACGCCCAACCTGATACAAAATATCGAGCAATGGGGTACTCACCTGCTCTGCTTTAAATTTATAGGCAATGGCCCAGCGTGGCGATTTGGCCGTGAAACCCAATTGCAATTGCTGTTTATAATCATCCACTTTAATCACAATGCCATCAATGTCAAAAGGAAGATTCAAACGTTCCTTGTCCCAGTAATTTATAAATTCAAGCACTTCCTGAATGGATGAAAAACGTTTGGCATGGTGACTAATTTTAAAGCCCCAGCTCTTTGCAGCCTGCATATTGTCGTAATGACTGCTAAAGGGTACTTCTTCGCCCAACAAATAATACAAATAACAATCGAGTTTGCGCGAGGCAACCACGCTGCTATCCTGCATTTTCATGGTGCCACTGGCGGCGTTGCGCGGGTTGGCCAAAGGCGCCTCGCCAATTTCTTCGCGTTCTTTATTAATGGCATCAAAGGCAGGTCGTGGTAAAAATATTTCGCCACGTATTTCAAAATTGGCAGGATAGTTTCCTTTTAATTTTAACGGAATGGATTTTATGGTTTTGGCATTGGTGGTCACATCATCGCCCTGAACCCCATCGCCGCGGGTAATGGCTTGTTGCAATTCGCCGTTCACGTAGGTGAGACCAATTGAAAGGCCATCGAATTTTAATTCGCACACATAATTTACATTGGCGCCGCCAAACAAATCGTTTGTGTGATAACCCAAACCCTCCTGAACCTTGCGGTCAAAATCGAGCATGTCTTCCACACTGTAGCTATTGCTGAGCGATAGCATGGGGTCTTTATGTTTAACCGAATTAAACACTTTGGTAACTGCCCCTCCTACCCGCTGGCTTGGCGAGTTGGCCGATAAAAATTCGGGAAATTGTTTTTCGAGGGCAATGAGTTCTTCAAGCAATTTATCAAATTCAAAATCGCTGATGGTGGGTGCATCCAACACGTAGTAGCTGTGGTTGTGTACATCCAGTTCTTTTGACAATTGCTCAATGCGTTGCTGGGCGGTGTGTTTGTCCATTTATATTATTAAAATTTTAAGCAGGATAATAATTCACTCAGGTATTTTTTATCGCAGTCATCAAAGCTGTTAAGTTCATCGCTGTCCACATCCAACACACCGACGATTTGGTTGTTGGAATTAAAAACGGGTAGAACAATTTCGCTTTTACTCAAAGAGCTGCAGGCAATGTGCCCCGGAAATTCGTCCACATTGGGCACCACAATGGTTTCGGCTTTTTGCCAGGCGCTGCCACACACGCCCCTGCCCTTTTGAATGCGGGTGCAGGCAAGCGGCCCCTGAAATGGTCCGAGCACTAATTCGTTGTTTTTTATGAGGTAAAATCCCACCCAAAAAAAATGCATGCTGTATTTTAGTACAGCACAAAAATTTGCCATGTTGGCAACAGGGTCTGTTTCCTGTTGCAACAATGATTTTACCTGAGGCACAAGCTCTTTGTACTTACCTTCTTTATTACTGGCTGTAATGTGTATTGATTCGCTCACAAAGTAAATTTATACAAATAGTTTAATTTGTAACAATTGATTACACTATCAATTGCAACCCATCAAAGGCCAGTTCAATGTTTTCGGGCAGTTCCTTGTTCACCTCGTTGTGCAAACCCAGTTGGTGCGATATGTGTGTGAAATAAGCCTTTTTTGGCTGAAGTTCCTTTACCATGGCAATGGCCTCATCAAAGGTAAAATGCGACACGTGTGGCTCGCGGCGCAGGGCACTTAACACCAACACGTCCAGATTTTTTAATTTTTCCTTTTCGCCTTCGGGAATAAAATTACAATCGGTAACGTAGGCAAATTGATTTATTTTAAAAGCTTTTACAGGTAATTTGTAGTGCAACACATTAACCGGTTCCAACATCAAATCGCCAATCTGAAAAGCGTCGTTGCCCAAATCGTACAAATCCACTTCCGGAATTCCGGGATATTTTTCTTCCGCAAAAATGTAGGCAAATTCACGCTTTAGCGCCTGTTGCACGCGTTCGGTGGCATAGGCAGGCATGCGCATTTTATTTATGTAATTAAAAGCGCGCACCTCGTCCAAACCGGCAATATGGTCTTTGTGTTCGTGCGTAAAAACTACCGCATCCAATCGTTTAATTTTTTCACGAAGTAATTGTTGTCTGAAATCGGGACCTGAATCTATCACCAATCGGGTTTTAGCGCTCTCCACCAAAATCGACGAACGCAAACGTTTATCCTGTGGATTGCTGCTGCTGCAAACCTGGCAATTACAGGCAATCAACGGCACTCCCTGCGAGGTACCCGTTCCTAAAAATGTAATTTTAATGGCCAATGCTAAAATGTAAGTAAAGTTGATTATTCGAAAACTGCCAAATCGGTGCTTACAATTTCGTTGGTGCGCACCTTCACCGATGTTCCGCCAAACACAGGCAATCTTAACTGATCATCGTATCCATAAGCATATAAAAAATAATTGCCCTGGTAACATTTAAAATTGTAATTGCCTGATAAATCTGCCACCACTTTTGCATCGTATTTTGTAGTGTCGTTGCCCGGAAATTCGTTGGCATTAAATTTAATAAACACCCTGGCACCGGCAATAAAGCGCGAATGATGCAAAACAGTGCCGTTTACGGTGCTTTTGCCTCCCAACTGATTTTTTTTGCAGGAAATTAGTGTGCTTAAAAGGAATGCCAACAAAAATATTTTTTTCATGGATTGGTTTTTGGATCGTTAAAACGTTTGTTGTTTATAAAAGCCGTGTCGGTAAGTGTTTTTAAAAATGCAATGATGTCCTTCTTGTTATCGGCACTTAATGGCAGAGGGTTTTGCAAAAGCGGGTCGAGATTAACGTTGTTGTTGATTTTGTCGGTATAATGGTTCAGGCAATCTTCGAGTGTTTCGTAACGCCCATCGTGCATGTATTCTCCGGTAACTTCAATGTTTCGGAGGCTGGGTGTTTTAAATTTATACAAATCTTCAGGCTGGCGGGTAATGTGCATGCGGCCACTGTCTTTATAGGCAGGGTTTACAGCCAGGCCATTGTTGCGAAATTTAAAATCGGTAAACAAAGGCTCGGCATGACAAGCATTACAATTGGTTTTAAATAAATTGTAACCGCGCAGTTCCTCTTCGGTAAACGCACTGTTTTTTTCTCCTTTTTTATAGCGGTCGTATTTACTGTTGTTTGAATAAAGCAAACCCATAAATTGTGCCATCGCCCAAAGAAAGCGCTGACTGCTTATTTCTTCGGTACCGTAAGCATTTTTAAACATCACGCGGTATTTGTTGGTGCCCTTTAGTTTTTCAAGCACATTGCCAATGTTTTCGTCCATTTCAATGGGATTGGCAATAGGCCCCAAGGGTTGCACTTCAATGTGATTAATGCCGCCATCGTGCATAAAATACGGGTGCCAGTTTAAGTTAAACATGGCCGGCGCATTGCGTTTACCAACCAAATCGTTAATGCCATGGCTTACTTTGTGACCAATGTTGGCAAAGGCAAAATTACTCTGGTGGCAGGTGGCGCACGAAATGGTGTTATCGCGGCTCAACATGGTTTCGTAAAAGAGCGAGCGCCCCAACTGAAATTTACTTTCGGAAAGCGTGTTGGTGCTAAAACTGTAAACGGGTTGTGGCCAGCCTTCGGGAACAATTTCTACCGGTTTAAATGGCGTACTGATTTTGGGATCGACCTTACAGGCAAAAAACAAAAGCAAAAACGGAATTACCGGTATGTAATTTTTTAACTGCATACTTAATTGCGAACGTATTTTAAGCGAATCATATCGGCATAATTATCGGCAATAATGCGCGCCGAAGTGCCGGGCGATGTTTGATTGTAGGTGGTGGCAAACGACGTTTTGGTAGGGTTTTTAAACATTTCAGATGCATCTACCAACAGGCGCACAGTTGGTGTGGCGGCGCTACCAATGGTGGCGGTGGTGCTACCAAAATCGAAACTAAAATTACGTTGTGTTTTGTTAGGGCCGCCGTATCCGCCAATGTGAAAAGTTAAGGCTTTGCCCAAATCGCCCGATTGTGGCGAACTGCCTTCCAACTTCACAAAAATGTAGCCTGTGTTCCAGCTCCAATACATGTCGGTGGCTTTGGCCGGGTCTAAATCGCCGGTTTGCGAACCCGACACGTTTCGTGTACTATCTACCCCCAGCATAAATTTAATGGATTTGTAGGTGCCGGCCGGCAAACTGCTAAAGGAAATGGTATTGCCGGAAGCTGAATGACGAATGAGGTGGTAGCTGTTACTTTCCGACACGATGGAATTATCGGTTTTGGTTAAAACAATGTTGCTGATGTAATAATTAAATTTTGACACTGTAAAGGTGTCGCCATTGGCATTTATATATTTGGTGCCATAGGTAAGCGGCAATGTATCCACCATGTTTGCGAATTCAATTTTTAAACCGCCGGTTTCGCCACTGGGTGTTGGTGTGGGTTCGGGTGTGGTGGTGGTGGTATCTTTTTTACATGCTACTGAAAAGAGCAAACATACTGCGGCTATTTGGTGTATAATTTTCATAGATTGAACTAAAACTTTAAGTTAAAAACAGGCAAAGCCAAAAGGCAAATTGCTTGTATAAAGTTAGGCAAAAATATCCAAGCTCTTGTTTCAAAACCCTAAATTTTAATCACCCTGCCAAAGTTTAAAATTAGATGAACACATTTTATATTAATGTTCATTTTCAGGCTTATTTGCAGGTTTAATAGCACAATTTCAACTAATTTGAGAAATAAGTGCTATTCTTTAAAAATTTTTATCTTTGAGCCCTAACTAATTGAGTAAAGCATGACGTATTTGGATTTTGAAAAACCGGTGCAGGATTTAGAAACAGAATTATCCAAACTAAAGGATGTTGCTACTAAAAGCAAAGTGGACCTAACGGATAAGATAGCCGAACTTGAAAATCACATTAATGATAAAATTAAAGAACTTTATACCAATTTAACGCCCTGGCAACGGGTGCAGGTGAGCCGTCATCCCGACCGCCCCTACACACTGGCCTATATCGACCACGTAAGCAACAAAACATTTATGGAGTTGCATGGCGACCGCACGGTGGGTGATGATAAAGCCATGGTGGGTGGATTTGGAGAGATAGACGGGCAAACCGTGATGTTTATCGGGCAACAAAAAGGCATTAATACCAAAATGCGCCAGATTCGCCGTTTTGGTATGGCCAATCCCGAAGGTTACCGCAAGGCATTGCGCCTGATGAAAATGGCCGAAAAATTTAATAAACCCATTGTAACATTTATTGATACACCCGGTGCCTACCCGGGATTGGAAGCCGAGGAGCGCGGACAAGGCGAGGCCATTGCCCGTAATTTGTTGGAAATGGCGCAGCTAAAAGTGCCTGTTATCTGCATCATTATTGGCGAGGGAGCCAGTGGTGGCGCATTGGGCATTGGTATAGGCGATAAGGTATTGATGCTCGAAAACACCTGGTATTCGGTTATTTCGCCCGAATCGTGTTCTTCCATTTTATGGCGCAGTTGGAATTTTAAGGAACGAGCTGCTGAGGCTCTTAAATTAACGGCCATTGACATGAATAATAATGGTTTAATTGACGGCGTGATACCGGAGCCTTTGGGCGGCGCCCACCGCAATCACGAAGAGATTTTTGCAACAGTTAAAGCGGAGATTTTAAAGCACCTGAAAACACTCAATAAAATAAATCCTGAAAAACGGATTGAACAACGTATCGAAAAATTTGCCTCGATGGGTGTGGTGCACGATTTAAGTGAGGTAAATGCTTAGATTTTAAAACCAACAGAATGAAAACCCAAATAAGTAAAATCCCGCGATTAAAATTAGTATTAATTGTTATTTGCGCCGTTGCTTTTACCAACTGCGGCAGGGTTAATTATAAATACTATGGGGTGGTGTATTCAAAAAACAATTACCCTGTGCCTAATGCCACACTTTATTTCGAGTTTATGATTGGAAGTAAAGAAACCAATACCGATACAAGAACGGTATCTACTGATAACAATGGGTATTACG
>JADLED010000167.1 GCA_020846335.1 Bacteroidia bacterium | reverse complement strand
CGTCGGCCGACACCGGTATTGCGTGTGGTTCGGGTAATCCACCGTATTTATTGACCAATGGTAGTAGCAGTTAGACCAATGCCAGCCCCACCGGATTAAGTGCCGGATTGTGGAGTGTTACCGTAACCGACGGTTTAACCGGTTGCCAGATTAACGATGTGTTTTTTATACAACAACCACCTGCGCTAACGTTAAACATTGTAGCCAGCAGCCCAACGGCCTGTGTAGGCAACACCATTGGCTTAACAGGTAATACCAGCGGCGGAACAGCAGGTTATACCTACACCTGGACTTCAGGGCCCATCAGCAATTCGATGGTAACTTTTTCAGGCATTGCGGGCACTTATACGTTTGAGCTGAATAGCCGCGACACTAATAACTGTTCGGTAAGCAACACCACTTCCATTGCCTTTATAAATAATCCGGTATTAAGTATCAATAATGTTTCCATTTGTCCGCTCGAAACAGCCACCTTAACGGTAATGGGCGCTACCACTTATTCTTGGAGTAACGCTGTTTTCACCAATAGCATTGCGGTAAGTCCTACGGTAAACACACAATACACAGTAACCGGTAATGCCATGGGTTGCACCAATACTGCCGTGGGTAGCGTTGTTATTAAAAGTGTGCCGGTGGTGGTATTTAGCAGCAACAGTCCTGTTTGCAACGGACAAGTGTTAAGCCTGAGTGCGCAGGGAGGCACGGCTTATGTTTGGGTGGGACCACAATCTTTTACCTCTAATGTTGCAGCATTAAGTTTTGCTAATGCCGGCTTAAATCATAACGGCATTTACACCACTACGGTTACGGCTGCCAATTCCTGTACCAATACGGCGGCATTTACTTTATCGGTACACCCTACCCCTGCTTTAAGTGCAAGCGGGGGCACTCTGTGTGTTACGCAAACGCTTAATTTAAGTGCCTCGTCGTTTGCAGGTTCTACTTTTTTTTGGACGGGTCCGGGCGGTTTTACCTCCAATCAACAAAACCCTTCGGTTATAAATCCGGCGGCTTCGGCCTCGGGTGTTTACACTGTTAAAGCCACTTCGGCGGTTGGCTGTACAAATACGGCACTTGCAAATGTTACTATTACACCACTGCCACAAAATCTTCCGGGCAACAACAGTCCAAAATGTTTGGGCGATGCCATAATTTTAACCAGCAACAATTCAAACCCTGGCACCTCCTATTCGTGGAATGGACCCAATGCTTTTTTATCATCGCTTTCAAATAATACCATTAGCAATGTGAACCTGGCTGCCGGTGGTGTGTACACTTTATACATAAGTTTTGGCCCCTGCACATTGAGCAACACCACAACGGTAATAATTAATCCACTGCCATCGCCAACTGCCACCAGCAACGGGCCTGTGTGCGAACTTAAAAAGCTTAACCTTTCGTTAAGCGCACCCGGCTCAACACTTATTACTTACAACTGGCAGGGCCCTCTTGGTTTTGGCAGCAACAGTGCTTCTCCATCGCGCGATTCGGTTTCGCTGGCATTTAGCGGTGTTTATTCTGTTACTGTGGTAGATATTAACTCCTGTCAGGCCTCCACTACCCTTTCGGTAAGCATATTAAAAAACCCAGTGCTAAGCACCACCAGTGCCACGGTTTGTTTGCGCGATTCCGCAATTCTTGTTGCTTCCGGGGCCAATTCGTATTTCTGGTTTGGAAAAAACGGTTATGTTTCGGGTAGTTACAAGGCCTTTATTGCTTCGGCTTCCAATTCTGTTGGAGCTCCGGAACAATATACCGTGCAGGGTACTGCCGCCAATGGTTGCACGGCCATTGCCACAGCCTCGGTAGTTACGTTAAAATTACCCGATGCCGGCGTGGTTGTTTCTCCGGCAAAGCGGCAATGTTTAAATTCAGAATTTGTGTTTACTGGCACTGGCGGTAATTATTACCATTGGCAAGGACCCGGCAATATCAATTTTAACGGATCGCCGGTTACTGTAAAAGCCACCAATGTGAGTTTTGCAGGCGGATATTCCTTAACGGTGTACGATACTTTTGGCTGCCACTCGGGAACCAGCACCGCCATTAGTATTGACCCCCTGCCCGAAGCGCAAATAATTTCGAATAGTTTTTCGGCTTGCGTGCCGTTTTGTGGCAGTTATACCCTGAATGCGAATAAAAATACACCACTGGTAAATCACCTAATGAGTATTGGCGGTAAATCCGACACTTCAACCGTTATCAGCAAGTGCTATACCTCAGCAGGCATTTATACACTCAATGCTACAATTGTTGACAGCAGAGGTTGCGCTAACCAATTAAACTATTTAATTAACGTTTACCAAAAACCCAATGCTTCCTTTAATTATTTGCCTTTAGCACCAATTGAAAATTCGGAAATAAACTTTTACGACCAATCAGAAGGTGAGCGGCTTTATAAATTTGATTGGTACTTTGCGAACAATGTAGATTATAAAGCACATGGCAAAAACACCAGTTACATTTTTGAGGAAGCGGGCAATTACGCAGTGGCACTGCTGGTTGAAAACGAAATGGGTTGCAGCGATAGCATTGTTAAAACCATCAGGGTTGAACAGGATTATAATTTTTTTGTACCAAATGTGTTTACACCCAACGGTGATGGTAAGAATGATTTATTTGTACCGGTAAGTCGGGGAGTAAAACAATACACCTTTAGGGTATTTAATCGTTGGGGCCAATTGATTTATGATGGCATTGACAAAAATTTGGGATGGAACGGCATATACAATGGCCGCGATTGCCCTGAGGACGTGTATGTGTGGAAGGCCAGTGTGTTAACAAAAGCGGGCGATATAAAAGAGTATAGTGGCCACGTTACGCTTTACCGCTAAGTGACTTTTTTGTTTAAATACTTTTTTTGCAGTTGGTTTGCCGTTTAAAACAAATTGTTATTCTTAAAATATAATAAGGATTTTCTTAAACAGTAGAAATGCTGCAGAACCAAAGGCTTTTGTTGCTTTATCTAAAATTAAGAATTATTACTATCGCCATGTTTCCCTTCCTGATAAATTTCTCTGCTATCGTTACCAACAATTGAACTGATTGATGGCTGTGACGGTGGGTTGTGTGTGAAATTAATTTACTGCGCTATCACACAATTTAATTTTATGCAGGCGCTGTGCATTACAGTGCCAATTCCAAATCGGGGTAATTAAACGGTTCAAGGGCGCAGGGTTGATTGGGCATGGCGCTTTTGCCGCTAAGTTTACCTACTGTGTGGGCCAGCAACTCGTTTTCATTGAGCGGCTGCAACAAACTTTTTAAATGTGTTTGAGCGGTTTCGGTTTGGCCATCTATCAGCCACTCGTTCAGTTTATCTTTGGGCAATATTACCGGCATGCGTGGCCCTTCGGCCTGTGGATTGTTGTGTATTTTGGTCATTAAGGCATTGCCTGTGGTGGTAACCAGGCTCACCGTGTTTAGCACCTCGCCAGTACTTCGGTCCGTCCATTCTTCCCACAGGCCCGCAAAGCACATGGGCTCGCCGCTTTTTAAAGCAATGCGGTAAGGGTAGGTTTGTTTACCCTGGTGATGGTATTCGTAAAAAGCATCCACATACACCAAACAGCGTTTGTTAATGGCCGAATTCTTAAACGATGGTTTTTCAAAAATACTTTCGCCCCGGGCATTGAGGGTGTTGTTCCAAAACTTTTTAGCATCGGCCAAACTTTTGGTCCATGCCGGAATAAGTCCCCAAATAAAGGCTTGCGGGGTGTAGGGTTGTTGGTTGGTAAAAACCAGCAGGTGCGGATGCGCAAATCCCGAAACATGGTATTGCGGCGGGTGTTGGTTTAAAAACAGACTGAGCTGCTTTTGCAGTTCTTCCACATGTTCGGTATCGCCGCGGTGTTGGGCGTATTTTATGGCTTTTTGGGTAAGCGATTGCGCGGTGTAACACATCTTACTCCAAATATAAACTAAATCTGCCATTTGCAGTAGTTGGTGGTATAGGGCAGTTCACAGGGTTATCTTGCACGGTAATAAACTCAATGGAAAAAGTGAAAGTTCTTTTAGCCCGGGTCTTTAGGATAGATTTGCCATTTGTTCTCTAAAACCTTTCCAAAAATTCTTCCTCTTTCTTTGCACACTTCACGCCAAACCGAATAACTATGCGATTATTTGCGGTTAAACAGTGCCAGGGGCTTTTGTATAAAATGGTTAAATTTGTTTTAATGCTAACAACAGAGTGATAAAATGCTGAAAAAACATTTTGGAAAATATGGCGGAATTTTAATTGCCGGGCTTTACGGACTCTTCATGAGAATTATTTTCGGTTTGCACTTTAATGGTAGTTTTGCCGACTTGTTTTCAATCACTTTTGTTTGGATTCTTCCCTTTGTTGTTGGCCTCACGCCTTTAATTTTTTCGCCAAAAGAAGATTTGCAAAGCAGTGCTATTAGAATTTTCAGACCTGTGTTGGCAGTGCTGGCATTTTTTACCTTTTGTTATTGGACCGGTCACGAGGACTTTATCTGCCTTTTAATAATTTCTATTCCTTATTTAATTGCTGCCGGCCTTGCTGGACTGCTTTTAGGCGGTGCCATTTTGTATTACCGGCAAAAAAAAGGCATTTTATATTCCGTGTTTTTTATTCCACTTGTTACAGGTTTTATTGAGCCGGCAATTCCAACACCCAGCCAAAGTTTTGAAACAACATCGTCAATTATTATCAACGCTTCCAAATCGGATATATGGAGCCACATAGTAAGAGTGAATGAAATAAAGAATGAGGAATACGACAAAGGATTTTTTAATTATTCGGGCATTCCACGGCCACTTTATGCCGAGCTTGATGCAGACACCTTAGGCGGCACCAGAATTGGACATTTTGAAGGTGGACTGAAATTTGAGGAAAAAATTATTCAATGGAACAAAAACAATTTGGTATGCTTCGACATCAAGATTATTCCTTCCAACACAAACAGAACTATTTTTGAAAGACACATGCTAAGCGGGCAGCATTTTAAATTTCTGAATGCCACTTACCAACTCAAAGAAATTTCGGACAAGCAAACGGAGTTACTTTTAACTACGCAATATCAGCTCGATACCAAAATAAATTTTTATGGTGAGTTTTGGGCGCAACAACTTTTGACTGATTTTCAAAACAGACTACTAAGTGTAATAAAAACAAGGTGCGAAAAACCTCGTATGGCGAATTTGTAATGCATACATAAAAACCTGTACAAAATCCTTCCTCGTCTTTTTACACTCACCGGCCAGACTCCTATAAACCTTGTCTTTTTGCGAATAAATGGCGAAGATGCGCTTATGCCGTTATCTTAAATTACCATTTGCGGTAGTTGGTGGTATAGGGCAGGTCCACATCGGTATCTTCCACGGTAATAAATTCAACCGAAATTACCTTCACAAAAAACTTTTTGCGCTCGGGCATGGATAAAAGCAATTGGTGGTTGTTTGTGAGTTTGCCCACATGGCCGAAATTAAACAGGGTGTTGTGTTTGGTAATGTAGAGCCAGGATTTGAGGCGCTCTGCATCATAACTCAGGTGGTTATAAAAATACACTACCACGTGTTCTTCGCATATAAGACGCATGTTTAGGGCACTGGGCGTATGTTCCAACACAATGCGGTAGTTAGCCCGGCCATATTTTTGAACCATGTCGGCATGCATTTTTTCGCCGCTGTGTTGTTGCTCTACACCAAACAATACGCCAATAAAAGGAGGTTTGCCTTTGGGGAGCTTTAAAACCAATTCCATAGTTTAAAATTAGTACTATAAAGCGGCGACGCCTTGCTATAATTTGTAGCAATAAAAAAAGGAGCTTGTATAACAGGGCATTAAGTTATCGGGTTGGCATATCGGTTAGTTACTGTATGCCGCAAAAATTCTTTATTGCGAATGTGTTAATTTTTATTGAAGGAGGTAATTTGGATAATAAACCGAATTGTTTTAATCAAAAAAAAAAGGAGAACCTTTTCAGATTCTCCTTTTCGCTGAACGTTAGTTCGCCTATTTACTAATTACTACTTTTTGCTTAATAAACTGATTGTTGTTTACACCCACCACAAAATAAATTCCGTAAGCTATTTCCCTTAACTGAATTTTATGTTCGTTGTTTTCATCCAAACTAATGGTTTGTATGTGCTGACCTAATTCGTTGATGAGCGTTAAGGTTATATCGCCTTTTGAAACAATGGTAAATTCACCGCTGTTTGGATTTGGGTATAAATTAAATGCTTGTTCTTTTTCAACACCACTAAGCGACGTGCAATCCGATACATTTTGATTGAGTGTGAATGTACCGCTGCAGCCTTCGCTATCGGTTCCTTTTACTGAGTAAACAGTCGGTAAAACCGGACTCACCATCAAAGTTGTGGAAATAGTGGTCCCATTCCAAACGTATTGCACTGCACCACTCGCACTTAGCGTAACAGTTTCGCCGGCGCAAATTAAAGTATTGCTGCTTGATGCCGTAACGGTTGGACCCGGTGTTACTGTTACATTGCTTATGGCAGTGTTGGCACTTAAACATCCGCTGGCATCGCTACCCGTTACCGAATAGGTGCTGGTGGTAGTTGGACTCACAATGGCTGAACCGCCGGAGAAAGTATAGTTAAGTGCTCCCGTAGGAACCATGGTAAACGATTTCCCTTCGCAAATGGCACCGCTGTTTACATTCACTATTGGCAAACTGACAACCGTTACCTGCGAAACCACTACCGACGAAGTACAACCGGCAGAACTGGTTCCTGTAACAGAATACGAAGCATTAACAAACGGCGTTACCACCGGCGATCCGGAAGAATAACTGTATGTAGCTGCACCGGAAGGTGTGATCGTAAAATTAACACCGGCACAAACGCTGCCACTATTAACTGTAATTACCGGTAAGGCTTCAACCGAAACAGTAACAATAGCTGGCGATTGAGACACACAGCCGGCAAGACTGGTACCACTAACAGTGTAAGATGTATTAGCTGTAGGCGAAACCGTTGGAGAACCGCTGGAATAACTATAGGTTGCCGCACCTGTAGGTTGAATGAGGAATGAACCTCCACCACAAATTAAACCATTGGCAGCAGTAATAACAGGTGCGGAGTTAACGGTAACAAGGGCCGCTGCCGGATTGCTCGAAACACAACCAAAAGAGTTGGTGCCAGACACCAGATAATAACTGGTAACTGTAGGCGATACCACAGGCGAGCCTGAAGAATAAGTATAAGAAGTTGCTCCTGTTGGTGTAATGGTAAATGGCACACCGCTACACACCACTCCGTTGTTGACAGAAATAGTTGGTGTTGGATTAACCGTAATTAAAACCACCGCAGGCGAGGAAGAAATACAACCAATGGCATTGGCACCATCAATGGTATAAGACGCATTGGCACTTGGTGTAACAATAGCACTGCCGCTCGAATACGTGTAAGTAGTTCCACCTGAAGGATTGAGAACAAAACTGGCACCTGCACAAATAGTGCCGTTAGCAGCTGTAATTGTAGGCGAAGAACCTACCGAAACATTGGCCACGGCAGTATTGGAACTAACACAACCTGCCGCATTACTTCCTGTTACACTGTAAGACGTGTTGGCTGTAGGCGTAACCACTGCCGAACCACTGGAGTAAGTATAAGTTATAGCACCCGATGGCAGCATGGTAAATGATTGCCCTGAACAAATTGCGCCGTTGTTAACCGAAATAAAAGGAAGGCTAATCACACTCACGTTTGCAACAGCCGCCGATTGCGATACACAACCCACCGAACTGGTTCCGGAAACCGAATACGTGCTGGTATTAAATGGTGTTACTACTGCCGAGCCTGAAGAATAATTATAGCTGGATGCTCCTGAAGGCAATAAGGTGAAAGAATTGCCAGAACAAACTGAACCACTGTTAACACTAATCACTGGTCGTGCAAACACCGTAACAGTTACTATGGCAGGTACCTGCGACACACAACCATTGCTTGAACCCGTAACGGTGTAAGTACTGTTTGTGGTTGGACTCACCACTGATGAACCACCTGAATATGTGTAAGAATTAGCACCACCCGCTGTAATTGCAAAAATGCTTCCTTCACAAATGGTGCCACTCGCAGCCGTAACAGTTGGTGTGGTATTAACCACCAGGTTGGCCACTGCAGTGTTTGAACTTACGCAGCCCTGTGAGGTACTTCCTGTAATACTATAAGAGGCGTTGGCTGTAGGACTAACAATGGCCGAACCACTGCTGTAGGTATAACTTACTGCACCTGATGGCAACAGAGTAAACGAATTACCCGAACAAATGGCTCCACCATTTACAGTAACAAAAGGCAATGAAGAAACCGTTATGGTTGAAATGGCCGCTATTTGAGAAACACAGCCCGCCGAACTGGTGCCTGACACTGATACCGTTGTGGTGTTAAATGGACTTACCACCGGCGAACCTGAGGAATAAATGTAAGTGCTGGCACCGGAAGGTGTAAGTGTAAAACTATTACCCTGACACACCGAGCCACTGTTAACGCTGATAACAGGAATGGCATTTACCGTTACATTTACCACTGCCGGCGTGGCCGATGTGCAACCATTTCCACTGGAACCAATAATTGTATAGCTGCTATTAGCGGTAGGCGTTACCACCGATGAGCCGCCCTGATAAGTATAACTGGTAGCGCCAAAAGCCTGTAATTGAAAAGAAGAACCCTGACAAATACTGCCACTGGCCGCTGTTACCACCGGTGCGTTAACCACCGAAATAATGGCAATGGCCGGTGAGTTACTGGTACAACCTAATGAGTTGGTACCGGATACAGTATAAAAACTGGTGTTGGATGGACTTACTACAGCCGAACCGCCGGAATAAGTATAAGTGGAAGCACCCGAAGGTGATAGTGTAAACGACGTACCTGAACAAATGGTGCCATTGCCAACACTGATAATTGGTGCAGCACTCACCGTTAAATTAACCACTGCTGTGTTGGAACTTACACAGCCATGAGCACTGGTGCCGGTAATACTATAGGATGCATTGGCTGTTGGCGATACAATGGCCGAGCCACCGGAATAAGTGTAGGTACTGGCTCCACTAGGTGTTAACGTATAAGGTGCACCGCCACAAATTAAGCCTCCGCTTACAGTAATAACCGGCGGTGTGTTAATGCTGACAGTAGCTATTGCTGTATTGGTGCAACCATTGGAACTGGTGGCACTGATGCTATAAGAGGTGTTAGCGGTTGGTGT
>JADLED010000166.1 GCA_020846335.1 Bacteroidia bacterium | reverse complement strand
CCATTACCACATGGTTTTTATTATAAATAATATTGCCATTGGTATAAAACAAAATATTGCCGGCTGCATCGGAAATACTGGCAGAGCCTTCGTAGGCAATAACACTGCCATTGGTTAAAACTGAGGGCGGATTAGTGGCAAAATTTAAGCCGGCATTAACACCAAAATACCATTTTTGAGTTTGGTTTTGGCCATAAACACAGTCACAAAAAACACTGCTCAGAAAAAAAATGATGTTGACTGCGTTTATTTTAAACATGATTTAAGATTAAAGTTAGTAATATTCCCTTACACGCTTCTTTTTTGTAACAGCATTGTTGCCTTATTTATTTTGAGGCACATCACATCTTAAAAAAATGCCTTGATGCTTGGTACGCAATTATTTAATACATTTATAGTACCGAGTGCATTCAAATAAAATCATTACTTATGAAAAAATCCAATCTGTTTATTTTAGCGGGGCTGATAGCCAGTTCCACTCTTTTGGCCCAGGACCATCTTTACAAAAAAGACAACAGCCACATTCAGGTAAAAATTATTGAAGTTGGTTCGAGCCAGATTAAATACAAATTGTATAACAACCAAAACGGACCGCTTTACACCGAGAATAAAAGCAATGTATCACTGATTATTTACGAGTCGGGTGTGCACGAAGTAATAAACAGCGCAAGCGAACCTGAACCGGCAGCCATTGAAAGCACCGACAATTCCAACAGCCCAACAATGAGCCGCGCCGACTCCATGGCCTATTTTAAATACCCAAACAGCATCTCCATCAATTTTCTCAATTTTCTGAACAACGAGGTAGGCCTCATTTATCAGGCCGATTTTTATAAAAGCAATTTCAGCATCATTGTACCGGTTGCTTTTGGGGTTGAAAAACCAAACATCACCCAATCCACTTATTTTAATTCAACCAACAATGGCACCACAGTTGAACTTAACACAAAAAACTTTGAACTCGGCTTTGGCATAAATTATTACCCCAGTTTAAAAACCAATGTCAATTATTTTATTGGCCCTGCCTTCCGTTTTATGCAATACAGCGGCACCGGGGTATTAAATTACCAGGTTCCTTATATTGGTGCGAATGGCTACACTTTTTACAACAATCAAAGCGTGCGTAAATCGCTAAGTATAAACCGATATTGCATGAGCATTACCAACGGGGTGGTTATTCGTACCCGATCGCGCCTCAACGCCACCATATTTGGTTCAATGGGTTTTAAAAACGACATAACAACTACCGAATTAATTAATCCCACCACCAATGCCGTTGTTAAGCCCATCAGAATGCCATTGTCCTTTTATTTTTGGTGTGGATTTAATGTAGGCTTTTGCTTTTAAATTGCATGAAACCTTTTTTTTTAGCTTTTGGATTCCTGCTTCTGTTGGCTGATTGTACCGTTCAAAAACGAAGGTACCGACCTGGATATTATGTTCAACACACTAAGCAAACGCCTAACCCTGCAATAAACGCTCTTTGTAAGAAAAACGTGCGGCCTTTGGTGACAACAAAAAACAACACTGTTCATCAGGCCAACCAAACCTTTGCAGCGTTGGCTGTTGCTGAACATTCACAACAGGTTAATGAGCAATCGCCTAAGAGGTTTGATTCAAAAATAAGTTCTTTAAAAAAATCATCACTACCCGATACCTGTGATGTGCTGGTGTTTGCCAATGGCAACGAACTAAATGTAAAAGTTACTGAAATTACCCCCGACGAAATTAAATACTACCGTTGCGATATACCCAAGGGGCCCTTACACATTAGCAGGCGCAGCGAGTTGTTTATGATTAAATACAACAATGGTGCCCGCGAAATGGTGCAAAACAAAAGCGCGGATAAACCTGCAAAGGGCGCCTTACCAAAACAAAACAAAATAACACCCGATGTGGTGTGGGTGGCGTCGCTGTGTTGTTTAATTTACTTTTTATCGCCCATTGGCCTTGTATTGGGTATTATTGGTTTGGAAAAAATTAAACGCAATCCTCAAAAATACAAGGGCAAACAAGTCGCCATACTTTCCATTCTTTTTTCTGCAATGATGATTCTTTTGTTTGCAATGCTGATGTTAGTGGCCTTTTTGTAAAGCAGATTACCTCAACCTACTCGTAAAAATCGAAGGCCTGCATTTTTTTTAAGTCGCGGTTTTTAATTTTGCATTTAAAGCGCCTTCCTGTTTTGTTTACACACGATGCACTGCTTTCAGGGTCGCGGTCGCTGAATAGTTCGATGTCGTAAATTTCAACCCCTTCTTTTTTAAAATAGGCCACACAATTATCTTTTAGTGTTTCGTTTACATTGCTGGCAGTCCAGGGGTCAGAACAGTAGGTTTCGTTGTAATACACCCAGGTTAGGGTTTTACCGGATTTGTTGCAGCTAAAAAATAACATACAACAAAAAACAAACAGGCCCAACACCATGGGTTTGGCCCCGCTCATTAAATTGTATTTTTTTAGTTGTGTCATGAGGCGGATAAAATCTAAGTGACTATCGTGAATAAGAAAAAATTCGTTTATTGGTTTTGTTTTTATATGTCCAGTTTATTTTCCAACCATAAGGGCAGGTGTTTCCTGATTCAGGGTTTCCAGAGGCATCCACACCATAAGTTGATGTAAGTTCAAAATATTTATCCACCACATTCACTTTCACTTCGCCTTCAATTGGCGAGTGCCCGCCACAGCTTGTTTTCCAAACCAATGGCGAGGTGATGGCACTTGTAAATTCATTTCCCAAACGGTTAATGCCCCAACTTTCGAGACTGGTGTTGCCATCCTTACTGCCCGTGCCCTCTACCCTGCAACTAATAACCCCACCCGATATACTATAGGTGTAGCGGCGGCTGATGTTGAGCACCACTATGCCCGATTCGTCGAAAGTGAGTTTAATGTCGCTGCCACTCAGGTGATGAATTACTGTGCCCACGTTCAAAAATTTCATATCGTACCAGGTGGCTCCGCTTTCGTTGTTTAGGTAAGCCGTTCCGTTTACCCTCATCGCACGGCCATCCTTTAAACCGGTTACTTTAAAATTCAGAAAATCAATTTTGAGGGTGCAGCCTTTTTGTTTCCACTTTTTGAACGGGTAATCCAAAACTGTTACCATGATGGTTCCGTTGCGGCTTCGGCTATTGCAGGTGCTGCCATTGTAGTTTAAGCGGATAATGCCCTTGCTGTTAATGGTAGTGAGTTCAGTAGTGTCTAAATCCATGCCACAGGGCACATTCGACAAGGCTTCGGTGTTGTAAGTTAGTTTGCCCCGTAACAGAAACTGGTTGCTGATAATGTTATTAATATCTTCCATTGCAGCATCTCCTTCGGCTCTGAATGTGGCGACATCTGTGGCTTCCTGACCATTTTCCTCATTAAATGCCTTGCGTTTTTTACACGAACTAAATGGTACGAGCAAGAATATCAGCGCAAAGGCCAATAATTTTAAACCGGTTTTATTTACCTTTTTATTACTTATCATCTGTTATAAACAAGGGCTTTAAAAAAATAAATGTACAAAAAAAATGCGTACTTAATGGGTAAAGTGGCTAACACAAAAAAGCCCCGAAAAAATCCGGGGCTTTAAATGTCTAATTTAATTTTTTATTTAGCGCCATTCAGCTTCAAACTTTCGGTCATTTCTGTGGCCTTGGCAGTGTTGCCTGTTTTTGCATACAATATGCGCAGGGCCCTCATGGTTTGCACATCGTTGTTTCGAAGCGATAAAGCCTGTTCGAGAAAAGGAATGGCTTTTTTAAAATAAACTGCCGAGGCCTCATCATTTTCTTTTTGCACGCGGAGCATGTCTGTAATTTTTTCGGGTTTGCGGCTGGCCAGCATGCCTCCGTAATTGTTATACATGGCGCCCAAATTAAACAGCACATCAAAATAAAAATCTTTGTTCGATGGTTTTAATTCTATGGCTTTTAAATAGTTGGTTTCGGCATTTTTAAAAAGTTCATCAAAATTGGCGGGCTTTGGTAAATCCCTTCCCGTTTTGTCTTTAGGATTAGCCATGTTATCGTAAAGATTTCCGATAAAAATATAATAAAACGGATTTTTAGGTTCGCGCTCAGTGGCCAGTTTTAAGTTGGCAAGGGCTTCTTTTGATTTGCCTTTGGCCATAAACAAATTGGTTTCTTCGGTCAGCAAATTGGCATCTTTCGGAAATTGTTCGCGGCCCTTTTTGTAATCGTCAAAAGCACTGGTGGTATCGCCCTTTGCCATGTGAGCGCTTGCCAAAGCATTGTAGTTGTATGCCGAAGCCAGTTTTAACTCAATCATTTTTTTATTGTAGTCCAGCATCTTGTCGTAATTTTTTGCTTTGGATGCCGACACGCAGGCGTTGTAAAAACTGGCGGTGTCTTTGGTTTTATTCATTATCGTATTAATAAAACCGGTTTTATAAAAGTAATCGGCCGCCTCATCGTATTTTTTTACATTAAATTTTCCGCTGGCAATGTTACCTGCCTCCACTTTCATTTGCAAAACGGCCTGAGCAAACTTCAACTCGTCTTCATCCAGCGACGAGGCACCGTTGGCAATACCGGTTTGTATGGTTTCCAAAAATTTCGGATCCAAATCCTTCAGGGTATTGAGTTCGTTATTGGCTTTTTCAAAATCGCTTAAACTGGTGTTGCCATAAGCCATTTGTGCCCTTTGGTTTTTGTCGGCCACGGTGGCTTCCAGTTTTTTCATTTCCTCCTGCAGGTTGTATTGAAACTGAGCATAGGCAATGCGCAAACTATAGGCATGGGTTTTGGCCAGTTTTTTGGTATCGTCGTTGGCCAGTGCCAAATCAATGGCTTCTTTGGCTGTTGCCAGATAAGCAATGTTGGGTTTGCCGTCTTTAACCGTTTCTTCATAATCACTCAAAGCCCGCCAGGCGGTTTGCACCTTGCCTTTTTGAGCCATCAGGCTTCCTGTAATAAGAAGTATTCCTGCTAAATACGTTTTTTTGTTTACCATGTTGTGTGTTTATATGTTGGCTGTTGTGTGAACCTTTTTTATTTGTATTTGGCAGCGTTTTCGGCATCACCCAAACGCGAGTAGGCCTGAAAAATACGTTGTTTGTAAGCTTTATCGGGTGTTGATTCGAATGCTTTTACCAAATAAGGAAGCGCCTTTTTAAAGTGTTCTTTAATTTTCTCGTCGTATTCTTTGGCCTTTACGGTTTCTTTTGGTGGCAAATCGTTTAATTTTTTGTTGTACTCCACGGCCATGTTAAAGTACATGGCACCCAGTTTATAGTTAATAACTTCGTATTCAGGTTTTAACTCCAATGCTTTTAAGTATTCTTTTTCAGCATTTTCGGGGTCGCCACTTTTTTCGTTAACCTGACCCAAAACGGCGTGCAGCACTTCGTTATCGGGTGCCAGCTCGATGGCGGCTTTTAATTTATCCTTCAACACATTCATTTTTTTGCGTGCCAGGTAAATGTCAATTTCTGTACCAATGAGCATAATGTTGTCTTCAAACAATACCTTGCCTTTTTCAATGTAGCTGAGCGCTGAGGCAGTGTCGCTTTTAGACAGGGAAAGCTTTACCATATCAGTATAAATGCGTGGCTCTTTGTATTTAATTTCAATGAGCTTGTCGGCAAACTCTTTGGTTTTTTCAAAATTTGGAATCTTGCCATACATGTCAAACTTATTAAAGAGCAATTTGTCTTTGGTAATGTTCTGACGTTTCATACCCTGATCAAAATCGTAAGGCAGAGCGTTTTCCAACAAGTCGTAACATTTCAAGGCTTTGTCATAGTCTTTCTGAAAAATGTAAAACCTGGCTTTGCGGTCGGTAGCAGCGCTGGTTTGCACAATAGAGCCTTTTACATCGTCTTTATAGATGTTGTCCTTGTCGTTTTTTAAACAGTTGATAAAGGCATCAAGTGCTTTTTCTTCTGCCTCCATGTCAATGTCTCTCACTTTTTTGGAGGTGTCGGAATAAATGGCTTTGTAAACATTGCCACGGTTCATCCACATTTTTGAACTGCTTTTGGTGGTTTCGTGCACTGCGGCTGCGTCTGCTGCTGCTTTGGCCTTATCGTACTCTTTATTTCGCAAATAATTAACCATGTTTTGCACCTGAATGTTTTGGGATTGCGT
>JADLED010000165.1 GCA_020846335.1 Bacteroidia bacterium | reverse complement strand
ATAACACGTAAATGTGCAGGAAAAAAAACATAACCATAAAAACGATGGCCGCTATGCCATACCTGCCGGAATAAATCCCTTTTTCTTTAATACCAAATACAAAGTGTGCTGCCAGCATGCCCAAAATTATTTGTAAACGCGGCACAAAATAATCTCTGAGCAAAAAAGCAGCCACCGCCAGTACCATCAGCGGCAGCAGATAGTTTCGGTATTTTACAAAATATGTACTGAAATTAATTACCGGCATTTGGCATTAATTTTTCTTTGCGTTTTTGATACAAATGCCTGAGTATGAAAAATACCACCAAACCAATGAGCGCCCATTCGTGAGGTTCTGGCACAGCGCCACCGCCAGCCACAGAGGCGTTGCCCACCGTGTTTTTGTTCTTGCCAATTCCCATTTTATCGTAATCCGCCTGACTTTCCAACACAATCATGCTGCTGATGGGGGTCACCACATAGCCTTCTTCTGCTTCACGAATCCAGTTGTTTTCAAGGCTGTCTTTTTTGAAATAGTATTTTCCCATTTTTCGCAACACATCATTATAGGCAAACACGCGCAGCAGATGGTCGGGAGCATTGCCCGTGGTAATTGAATCCTTAGTGGCCGTTTTAACAACACTCATTCGACTGTCGTTTAAAGTCACTGTGCTTTCATCTTCGTAAAGTGATTCAAACTCACCTTTGTTTATTGAACTAAGAGCTTTCTCCAAACTTTTTTGCCCGTAATCAATCAGTCGCAATTCTCTTAACGAACGCCACAATGGTGAAAGTTCTGTTCCAAAATTTATTACTTTAAGTGATTGCTTAGCATTTAAAAAATAAGTGGTGGACTTTTCGGCATAGGCACTCTTTTGCATTTCGCAGAGCAAAGGCGAACGGTGGCCGCTTTTGGTTAGAACTACAGCAGATTCAGGATGTTTAATGGTTTCAAAAAACGGTAAAGAAAATTGTAGTTCACTTAAAACCTCCCACACTTTGTCTTTGTTTTCTTTGGTAACTTTTATTTTCTCTGGTGTCCACACATACACTTTTTTAGTGCTTAATTCCGAAACCGCTTTCTCAAACTCTTCCCTGCTCCACTCTTTGGTGACATCCAGATACACTTCGTTAAAGTTCAGTTTGTTTGTGTTAAGACCCAGTTCGCTGAGTTTATAATCATTCCCACCAAACGAAAACTTGTTGGTTGAAAGTGGTACGGCATTAATGGAAAGCTTCCAATACGGCATGTATTCGCCGTTATATTGGTAATTGCCATTCAGGTTCTTTTCAAACTCACCCGGCAAATCAATGGCGTCAATGGGGCGTTCATCGCACATGAGTTGTGTGGCCTCCTGGGTGTATTCACATTCGGGACCTTCAAACCAAACATTTTCAAGCCACAATTTTCCATCTTCCATTTTTAAGGGTGTGGTAAATCCTATTTTAAACGTTCGGTTTTCTGACACTGTGCATGGAAATACATTTACGGTAACGCAATTACCTTCCTGCCAATGCACCAGAGCCGGATCGCGGCGCTGCACACCTACTATCTGCGTGTACGCACTATCGGCCTTTGAAGTAGTCGTTAAGCGCGATTTTTCTTCCTTCCCGTTTATCCAAAGCGATAAGGATGTAACGATGCTTCCTTCAGGAACATGAAATGTATAGAGAGCCTCTTGTGTTTCGGTAGAAAACCAAAAATTTCGTGGCCGGTAACCACTGTTGTGTATCACCAATGTTTTTTCGTGATAGGCCATGCGGTAAGAAGGAAAAAGTTTAATGTTATTGGAAACCGAAATGGTGGAAAGGCTGGTACCTGTCCAGAGTCGCCGGCGCGATTGATGACGAAAATCGCGGCGTAAATTTAAAAGTGAAACAACCGTCTGTTCGTCAATGTCAATGTCGCCAAACAGTCCGATGGCCACAATGGCAAGCGGGTCGTGGTATTTACCTTTAGAACCTATTTCCGAAAATCCGATTTCACGTGAAAAATCCTGTGAATTAAATTGCGACACTAAAATCAGTTCCGTCATGGGGTCGGCAGGTAATTTTTGCGCCAAAAGAATATCATCGGGCAATTGATTGGTAAGCTGCAGATTTTTTTGAGCCAGTACTTCTTTTATCTTAATCTGAATCGTATTCCACTTATATAGGTAAACACTTAAAATGATGAGTGGTGCTGAAATGCCCAGCCAGACGTAACGTTTTAGTTTAAAAGGCTCGTACCTTTTAAATAGAAAAACAAGTAAAACGCAAATCCACAGCAATGGGACAAAAGCATGCAACGAAAGTCCAAAGAACCAGAAAGAGATGAGTGTGATGGGATATACCGGAAGCAGAAACAAGGACATGTAAATGGATAACAGGAGTGCGGCTCCACTAAAAAAATAAATGAGTGCTTTGAAAAACGACGGCAGGTTGGGCACATAAGGTATGGCCAAAAAAACGCCAATTAAAGACAAGGTGTAAATGTTGAGCCAAACCGGAAAAGGCGCAAACACGCTCATTTCCTGATTAAGCGTAAAGGCACTAATGGTAAATAATACAACCTGATTGATCCAACATTCCATCGGTATGTCCTGCCTGGGCTGTTGAAGACGAATTTTACTTAAAAACAGTATCACTAAATGAACATATACCAGCGAAAAATTAATCAGGATGCCGCCTGACAAAAAATCGGAACGGTTGTTATCGTTGCTGTTCCACAGATAAATGAGGAAGGAGGCCAAACAAAGCAACAATCCAATGATGTAACTTGTTTTGTAATGGTGTGAGGTGTTTGTTGTAGTCATTTCAAATTAACGTTTAAATTTTGTCTTTATTATTAAAAGCACTTTGCATTGCAAAGTAAAGGTAAAATATTTTATTGAAACTTTAAAATTTGCTAAAATTATTTTGGAAAGATTCTGTCAATTACTGCTAAGAGGTTGATTTTACTGGGGTATGGCGACTTTTTGCACAAAATCTTTAGCCGTTCATTGAATTTTATTTATCTAATTATCAGCTATTTAAATAAAACATAATTTAATTCTTCTTACTACGCAATATGGCTGCGTAGTTGAGATAGAGTTTTGTTGCATAATTAAGAACAAGTAAATTTAAAACAATGAACAAGTTAAACATCAAAGGCGACGACCTTTTAGAATTAGGATACCCACAAGGAAAAGCGGTTGGAATTGCCATCCGTATTATTGAACAACATTTCCGTAATTCGGAACGTGAAACCGTATTGGCCGAATTGCTAAAGGTATTTCAGTATCCCGAAAATTTTTTAGACGACGTTGTACTCGCACCGCTTGCACTTGCACTGAATGAAAAGAAAGAAGCAGAAGCCAATGCCGTTGAAATTCCATTAAACGAAAATGCAGATGTTTATTCTGTTTTTGGAAAAAATTACATTGAACAAGGTGCCATGGCACAAATGGATGTGGCCATGAAACTGCCTGTTACTGTGGCCGGTGCTTTAATGCCCGACGCGCATCAGGGTTATGGTTTGCCAATTGGCGGTGTGTTGGCCACCAACAACGCCGTTATTCCTTATGGCGTAGGCGTGGACATTGGTTGCCGTATGGCGCTTTCCATTTTCGATATTCCTGAATCGCATTTTTTTGAAAACGAAAGTAAATACAAACGTGAATTACTTGCCTGGACCAAATTTGGTGCCGGTGCCGGTTGGACAGGTAAACACCGCGCTGAACATGCCATTTTAGACCGTTCGGAATTTAATGCCACACCTTTTATTAAAAGTTTGCACGATAAAGCGCAGCACCAATTGGGTAGCTCGGGTGGAGGTAATCACTTTGTGGAATGGGGAATTATTGAATTTGAAAAAGATGATGTGCCTTTAAACATCCCAAAAGGAAAATACCTGGCACTTCTTACCCACTCCGGCTCGCGTGGCTTTGGTGCCACACTGGCAGGGCATTACACCAAACTGGCTAAAGAAATTTGCAAGCTTCCACAAGAAGCAAAAAATCTTGCTTACCTGAGTTTGGATTCTGCTGAAGGGCAAGAGTACTGGTTGGCAATGAATCTGGCGGGAGATTATGCCTCGGCCTGCCACGAAGTGATTCATCAACGTTTAAGCAAAGCCATTGGTGGTAATGTTCTGGGCCGTGTTGAAAATCATCACAACTTTGCCTGGAAAGAAAAATACAAAGGGCAGGATGTGATTGTGCACCGTAAAGGCGCAACACCCGCATCAAATGGCGTACTTGGAATTATTCCCGGCTCTATGACTGCACCCGGATTTTTAGTGCGTGGTAAAGGTGAGGAGTCGGCCATAAATTCCGCATCACATGGCGCAGGCCGTCAGATGAGCCGTACACAAGCCATCAAAAACATTGGCCAGGACGAAATGCGTAACATTTTAAAATCGCACGGTGTTACCTTAATTGGTGCGGGTTTAGATGAAGCCCCAATGGCTTATAAAGACATCCATACTGTAATGGCCGCACAAACGGATCTGGTGGATGTGTTGGCTAAGTTTACACCTAAAATGGTGCGTATGGCCGATGATGGCAGCAGAGAAGATTGAGTGATGTTAAATGAGGAATGTTGAATGATAAATGAGAAATCTTGAATGATGAATGAGAAAATCAAAAACACCCTGCTACAAATTGAAGTGGAGAAAAACCTAAAAATACTCTATGCCTGCGAAACCGGTTCGCGGGCATGGGGTTTTCCTTCGCCCGACAGCGATTACGATGTGCGCATCATTTACATGCATGAGCCCGACTGGTATTTGACATTATCCGATAAGCATGATACCATTGACATGATGCTCGACGAAGGAGAACTCGATATTAGCGGTTGGGATTTTAAAAAATGCCTGAAACTACTTTGGAAATCTAACGGTGCCTTGCTTGAGCGAATTCAATCGCCCATAGTTTATAAGAACACCGAAGGACTTACGGAGGAATTTAAAAAATACGCTGACCTTTGTTTTGCACCTGTTGCTGCCATGCACCATTACCTTGGCATGGCCAAAAACACCTTTTACGAGGTGGATGTAACGGATTCCGCGAAACTTAAAAAATTGTTTTACGCTTTGCGCGCCACGCTTGCCTGCAAATGGATTGAAGAAAGAAACTCCATTCCACCAATAGTTTTTATGACCATGGTAAATGAGTTGGCTTTTGACGAATCGTTGAAAACCAGAATCAAAGAACTTGTCGGATTGAAGAGTCGCGAAAACGAAAGCTACCTTCATCCAGAAGAAAAAGAACTCAACATGTTTATACGTGAACACTTAAAACACTTCAGCGAAATTGCAGACTCTATAGCCGGTGGCCAAAACAAACAGGTGGATTTGGATGTGTACTTCCGTTATGGTTTAAAAAATTATTGGTCATGAATCTAAATGAATTAAAACAAAAACAGTTGTTGCTGCTTGAATGCATTAGTGGTAGCAGAGCTTATGGTTTAAACACCCCGCAATCGGATACCGATATAAAGGGTGTTTTTGCTTTGAATAAAAAAGAGTTTTACGGCTTAAATTATACCGAGCAGGTTAATAACTCCAGCAATGATGTGGTGTATTATGAACTTAAACGCTACATGGATTTATTGAGCAAAAACAATCCTAACATTCTGGAATTGCTTGCCACACCTGCTGATTGCGTTGTTTACAAACATCCGGTTATGGACCTGCTCCGCCCCGAAATGTTTTTATCAAAGTTATGTGAACACACATTTGCCGGGTACGCCCAATCACAAATAAAAAAAGCAAAAGGTCTGAACAAAAAAATTGTGAATCCTGTTGAAAAAGAGAGAAAATCGGTGGAGGATTTTTGCTTTGTGGCTTATGGTCAGGGCGCCATTGCATTAAAAAAATGGTTGGAAATTAAAAATTTACGTAGCGAAGATTGCGGACTGGTAAATATTCCGCACATGCGCGATACCTATTCTGTTTTTCATAATTCGCAATTAAAGGAAAGCTTTTTAAAAGGAATCAGTTCCGGAACAGAGGCCAATGATGTTTGGCTGAGTTCGGTACCGGAAGGCATTGAACCCCTGGCCGTGATGAATTTTAATAAAGACGGCTATTCGAAATATTGCAAAGATTATAAGGCTTATTGGGACTGGGTGGACAACAGAAACGAAGT
>JADLED010000164.1 GCA_020846335.1 Bacteroidia bacterium | reverse complement strand
CTGCAACTGGGTGCTACCAAAGCCATGAGCAGTTTTGACTTAAGTTCACCGGTTCTACAAAAAAGTCTTAAAGAAAAATACGGTGATAATTTACCCACCGATCAAAAAATTATTTCGCCAGCCGATATGCATGATTGTGATTGGTTAGTTAAGGTTAACTAAAAATACACTATCTGTAAGTCCTACTGTTTATTAAGCGTATAACCCTTTTTTGTTTTTTGTTGAATCAGTTTTTCAATTTCTGATTTGGCTTGTTCGCTGCTTACAAAGGTTTTTACATTCTCCTGCCCTTTGGTTCCGGTTTTCCCGAACCTAACCACCATGCGGTTTTCATCCTGTGCAATCTCCCAAAATTTATCAGAGCCATCCTCCTTAAAATTATACCGCTTAAAATGTAATCCTTCTTTAGTATCTTCTGTTTCAGGAATTGCCGCGCTCTTTTCTTCCGGCACAAGTTCTATTATTTCCTGCTTTGCCTCAACTACTTCTACAATGGGCTCAGGCCTTAGTTCTTCATCCTGATTGCCCTCCAGCGCTTTCTTTATTTGTTCCATTACTTTTTCGGGCTGATGCAACCAGTCTTTGCTGTAAACCTGTAGCACGGTCCAGTTAAAACTTTTTAATACATTCGGACGCAACACATATTGCTCCAAAAGATCGTTGTTTTTATAATGTTCGGCGGTATCCACCAACACACCCAAACAATAGGTGTTTTTATTTTCTTTGTCTCTTACACCAATGCTGCATCTGAAATAAGATTGTCCAACATTGATATCTGTCAGGTATCCCATGGCTTCTATCGCTGCGGCTATGTCCGAAATAACAACGTGTTTGTTTTGTATGGCGTTATTCTGAATGGTGTTTTTAGAAAGGGCATCCAGAGTTAGTGATGCAAGATTAAGCTCTCCCTTAGAAATGGATTCGGCGTATTGCAAAAACTTTCTGAAATAATTAGCGCCTTCGTTGTACTCGTTTTTAATGTCGGTGTACTTAATAGAACTGATAACCGCCATGTGTTTTTTGGCCCTTGAAAAAATAACATTCAGACGCTTTTCGCCACCCTTACGGTTAATAGGGCCAAAATTCATAATCATGCGCTTGTTGGTATCAAAGCCGTAACAAATACTCATGATAATAATGTCGCGTTCATCGCCCTGCACGTTTTCGAGATTTTTTACAAACAGGCCCACAAATTGGCCATCTTCCTGCCTTTGGTATTCTTCTTCCAGTTTTGTTTCAAAGGCTTTGTCTTCTGTTGCCAACCGTGTAAGTGCATTCTCAATTTCGTATTGTTGTTCCTGCGAAAAAGCCACCACGCCTATGCTTTGTTGCTGTGGGGTGTTGAGCAGGGTTTTTATTAATTGGGCAATGTACTCCGCTTCGGCAGTGTTGGTGCGTTTGTCGTAAACACCGTGCTCCATAAAATGATAACTGATGCTGCGATTGTGTAATGACTCAAAATTGCCAATGGCATCGGCCGAGGTACGGGCTTTAATTTCGGTAAGATCTTGTGGAGGAATGCTTTGATCGGGGATGGTTAAAAGATTGCGGTTATAAAATGCTGCGTTAGAAAAGCTAATCAGCGATTCGTACTTACTGCGGTAATGCCAGCCCAGCATCACGTCCTGCAACTTGCGCGCGCCCTGGGTTAACAAACTATCGGCATCAATGCGCATGGCTTCACTCTCGTCGTCCAATAACTCATCTTCTTCTTCGGGTGCCACCGATCCAAAAAAGTTAGAGGGCGGCATTTGCATTTCGTCGCCTACAATAATGGTTTGTTTGCCTCTGAATAGCGGTGGAATGCCCTCCTCCAGCGTAATCTGGCTGGCTTCATCAAAAATAACCACATCAAAATATTCCGGATTTAATGGTAGTGTATCCGATACACTCAGCGGACTCATTAGCCACACCGGTTTTAAATCCTGAATTACTTTTCCCGAATCTTTGGAGGCCAAATCGCGAATGGAACGGTAGCGCATGGTTTTATTAAACTCGTGTTCCAGAATTTTTCGTCCTTCGGTATAACTGCGTTTTAATTCACGTTCCTGCGCGCTCATGCCTGTTACAGATTTGGTGCTGGTATTTATATTTTGAAGAAAGCGTTGGCGAATACCTGCACGGATGTATTTGGCATTAACGGCATACAAGTGCTGATAGGCCTGTCTTATTTTGTTGATGCTGTAACGCATGTCGGCCGCTTCGGCTTTGTGAAACTCTTTGTTGTTGGTGTAAATGCCCTTTAAACTTTTTTCAGCCATTAGCTTTTCGAGTTGTTCGGGTGTGTACTCCACTTTTTTTACAAAATTTTGAAAACTACGGCCGGTTTCGTTGAGTTCGTTAATGAGCGGAAGTATTTCGGGAAGTGTTTTTAAAGAAAGGCGGATATTTTCGATGTCTTCGGCAATATCAATAAGGCTGCGGGTTTCAAAGCTGTTGAGTGTACTGTCTAACAACGTATTGGCCTTTTCCACTTTATCTTTTAAGTCACATAGTTCTAAAATTAATTTTTCCTGATTAAGGCTGCTGAGATAAGATAAAGTGGGTTTGTTTTTTTCTTTCCTGAAATTTTCCAGAGCCTCCCAGGTTTCGCTAATATTTTTTACTTTAAATGTAAACTCCGATTTTTTTTCCAGTTCTTTGCTTTGGTTGAGCACTTCGTATTCGGCCTTTAAATCGGCCAACACCTTGTTAAATCCGGGGTTTACAGAGTGTTTTGAAAAATCGTAGGCATTTTTAATTGTTTTCTTCAGTTTCCAGAAACCGGGTTTTAAAAACGAAAGTGCGGAAGATTGATAGGCTTTCATCTGCTCGTCGGCCGAATGTAAATCTGATTCAGAAAATTTAGTTTTCCAGTTACTGTTTTTTGCAAGTGCTTCCTGCAATTTATCTTTTAGTTGATTGTGTTCATACACAATGCCTTCAAATTGTTTGGTGGCAGCGTGTTGGTTATCGTAGAGGTATAATGTGCCGTTTTCGGCGTATGGCTTAAAACGCAGGGCATCGTTAACCAGTTCTTTAATGCTGACGAAATGTTCTTTTAAATGTTCGGGTGTTTCCACCTGATTTAAGCAGTTACTGATGTATTCCAATAAATCTTCGAGTTGCGCTGTCAGATCGCGGATGTGGTTAACCGGGTGCTCCTGCCTTAGCGCGTGTTTTGAAAGTAAGGCGGCAGGATGTGCGCTCACATAGGGTGCATGGCCAAGTTCTTTTAGCTGCGAGGCAATCTGATGGAGCAATTGACCATTTTCAACCCAATCGTTGTAACCGGGGATGAGTTCTTCCATTTCTACAGAGGCATTTACCGGCAATTTTTTTAATTCAATCAGGCGTTCAATTAATTGGAGCAAAGGCGTTCCCACACTTTTAAATTCGGTGTTGAGGGTCTGGTTATAACGTTCCAAACGCTGCAGTTCCGTTTCGATAACCGCCAACACCTTATTTCGTTCCGCTTCAATTTCCACAAGTTTAAAATCGTTCTTCAGGTAATCGGCATAGGTTTGCTTCAGATTTAGAATGAACTCTTTTTTATCGGCCTGCGAATCATGAATGCGGCAACACAGCTCGTCTAAATGCTGTTGTTTGAGGCGGTAAAACACCACATCAATAGCCGCCCTTTTTTCGCAAACAAATAACACGCGTTTGCCACGCGCAATGTAATCGGCTACCAGATTGGTAATGGTTTGCGATTTGCCTGTGCCCGGAGGCCCCTGAATAATGTAGCTTTGGCCCGAAGCCGCCATTTTAATGGCCCTGGCCTGTGTGGGGTCGCAGGAAATGATGTGGTATTTCTCCTTTAAATTTTCTTTTTCTACTTCGTTTACCTTGGTGATGTTTTTTGGTTGATCAGAAAATAATTGTTCAAAAATGGGGTCAGTAATGTTTTCATCAATCACCTCGTTGTAATCGCGCACCAGCGACATTTTCTTATAATTAAAATTGCCGAGGGTGATGTTGCAGGTGTCAAATTTCCAAAGGTAGGGATTGGTGTTACCTTCGTCCACCACACTAAACAAACTTCTTTCTTTTTCGGTATCGGTGAGTTGGTAGGTGGAAAGTTTGATGTCTTCGTTAATTAAAAATTCGAGGTACGAGGCCATTGGTTCAATTTTTTGTTTGAAGATGCTTAAACCCAATGGTTGAAAGTTTTCGCGTTGGTAAGAATAATCCACATCGCGGTAATGACTCAAACTTTTGTTGCGTTTTAATTTGCGGTTAAACTGCGAAAGGGTTTGCTTGGCCAAACTGTAAATTAATTTAATGCGGGGTTTGTCCACGTACTCAATGTTTATGCCCGAATTACTCACTTTTATCTGCGACTGAATGCTTTCGTAAAGTGTGTTCATTTCAAAATCATCCAACACCACCGAATCGGGTAATTTAATATCGTAAAGCTCACGCAGCCAATACACCAGCACCGGATTTACCTCTGCCTCATTGCCTGTAATATCAAGCGTGTACTGGTCTTTTACACCTTTTTTCTTTTTCACTTCCACCGGCACCAGCAACAGTGGTGAATTTATTTTTTCAAATTTATCTTCTTTTAAATTGTACCAATTGAGCGAACATATAATCAGACGCAATTGGCTAAATCCGTATTCATTCACATCGCGTGTGGCCTCGCTGCGTATTTTATCGAGAATTGACGGGATGTAGGGATTGTCTTCGGTTTTTAAATATTTGGAAAGTGCAATTTGTTTACCCGATTTTATTTTGGTTGAAATGTCGTCGTTCCAGGTAAATAAACTGTTGGGATCGATGTTTTTGTAATTTAAGGTAGTGGGCACCGAAGCCACGGTAAGATTGAGAAAACGGGCACTGCTTTTAAAATACAACAAACGGTTCCGGCGGCTGATATCAAACAAGCGGCTTTTTAAGCGATTAAGTATCCACTTACTTCGGGTAGAAACATCCTGCTTTTTAAAACCTTCGAGTAAGGTAAGGTCGGTTTGTTTTTCGGGATTGTAATCGCGGTAATTTTTTAGTTTCTCAATTATCTCCTGCAAATCTCTGGCTCTCTTTTTGCGGTCCAGTTCCGTCATTTCCATCACAATGTTGGCAATAGCCGGATGTATGTCGGAATTAATGTAAACCAGCGCCGAGCGATGATCCACAAAGTTTTTTAAATCTTCCTCGTTATTAAAATCAAGCCCTGCGGCCAAACTGCCAATGATTAATCCCAACACAAAAATATCCGAAAGGGCATCGTGGTGGCCAATCAAAAATTCATAGTTCATGTAAGCCGGCAAATACACTGGTCGCGTAATTTCCAGATTCATGTTGGTTTGTATCGCCAGATTGCTGTGGCTTACCTCCGCCAACTCCACATCGGTGGTTTGTTTGGTTTGATCCATCACGTCGAACACGGTGCTGATGGGCACGTTAATTTCCTGTAATTTGCGGTTATTGTATTTGGGTTCCAACACAAATTTTTCGTCAATATCCAGTAAATCGTTGGTAATTAAAATGTGCTTTAAACCTTCGAGTGGCGCCACTTTGCCCTGTTCGTGAAAACTGAGTACTTCTTTTAAAAGCGGCATGGCAATGGCCACAATGTCTTCGTTATGAAAGCCGCCATTGGCAATGCCTTCGTTTAAAAATTCAAAAAAATTGGTTTTGATAACGGGTTCCAGCATAATGCAGTTCTGTTTTATATTAACTATTATTCTTCGTAAATGTGTTCCTGGTTGGATTCTTTTATCTCCGACAAAGCTTTTGCAGCACGTTTTTGTAATTCCGAAAGTTTACGTTCGCCCAGCTTCAGTTCTTTTTTCACCACGTTGTTAAAGTTGTCTTTGAGCATTAAATCTTCTGCCAGTTGAAAGGCAAAACCCATGGGCACATCTTCCAGACTTGGGTCCACCAGCGCAAAATCGAGCAACACATAGCAAAGGTATTCCTTTACCGATGCACTGCCTGTTTCGAGTTCTTTTACCAGCTCTTGCGTAATCACACAATTATCGTCGTTCTTAAAATCGCTTTTGTATTGTCGGGCCAAACTCATAACAGCGGTGGTGCGTGTCCATTTTGGTTTTAACAACAACTGAATGATTCGGAAGGTAAATTCATAAATTTTTTGTTGTTTAAAAACGTCGAGATTATTCATCACCGTGTCGCCTTCTATCATGTGCTGAATGGTGGCTTCAAAATTTTCGGGCTTCGTGTGCCAAAGCTTTAAGGCCCGCACGCG
>JADLED010000163.1 GCA_020846335.1 Bacteroidia bacterium | reverse complement strand
GGCCTTTCAGTCAAAATCGCTGGGCTATATAAACAATCAGCACCAACACCTTAAACAATTAAAGGAGGGCCTTTGTATTACGCTTTACATGCCTTTGGATGAGGAGTCGGCAGTGGCTGAACGGAAAAAGGCACGGGAAAAAGACCTGAACTATTGGAAGGATGTGGTGTTGACCCAACTGGAAGAAATGCATGCCGGAATTACTAAAAATGTAATCGACATTGAAATAGGTATCTGGGGCCATGGCATGATATTGCCGAAACCAGGATTAACAAAGGGAGATACGCGGGAGTTGTTATCACAACCAATTCAGAATAAATTGTTTTTTGCCCATACTGATTTGTCGGCCTATTCCGTATTTGAAGAAGCCTTTGATCAGGGGCTCAGGGCTTCGCAAAAAATTTTAGAATTGCGTACATGAAAACAACGTGGATAAAATCACCTGCCTTTGACATCACCTGGATTTTACTTCCGGCCATTTTGCCTTGTTTATTGGTGTTTATTTTTCAGGATTATTTTGTAACAGCATCGGCAGGTACCAACACCTTAAATTGGATTGTATTTGTGATGTTGATAGATGTGAGCCATGTTTATAGCACCCTGTACCGCACCTACTTTAATAAAGAGGGAATAAGAAAATACACGACACTTTTAAAAATAGTACCACTGGTTTGTTTTATTGCGGCTGTATTATTGTACGCTCTGGGTGAATTGGTATTTTGGCGGGTAATGGCTTATCTGGCGGTGTTTCATTTCATCAGACAGCAATATGGTTTTTTGCGTATTTATTCGCGGGGCGAAAAGGTGCCAAGAATATTTTCTGTTATACAAAGTATTACCATTTATTCTGTTACACTCATTCCAATACTAATATGGCATTGCATGGGGCCACGAAATTTTAATTGGTTTGTGGACAACGATTTTTTGTATTTCAATTTTCCACCATTAGTTGGTGTATTAAAAATCACGCTTCTGGGTATTGTGCTTGTATATTTAATAAGTGAATTAATTTTATTAAAAAAATACAGCATTATTAACTACGGCCGTTTGTTGTTGGTGTTTGGAACCGCAACATCCTGGTACATGGGCATCGTACTTTTTAATGGCGACCTGATTTTTACCATGCTCAACGTGGTGGCACATGGCATTCCATACATGGCACTAATTTGGGTGACTGAAAAAAATAATGCAGGTAAAGACAACTTTAAATGGCTACGATTTGTTTTTGGTAAATACGGCCTTGTATTATTTATCGCTATTTTATTTGTTTTGGCTTATGTGGAAGAAGGTCTTTGGGATTCGCTGATTTGGCGGGAGCAAAAGAATGTGTTTGGCCCATTTTATTTTATGAATGCAATTAGCCATCACAAGGCACTTACTTTTATTGTACCCTTGCTTTCGCTGCCACAGGTGGTGCATTATGTGCTCGATGGGTTTATCTGGAAACTATCTAAAGCAGAAAACACCTTGTAAGCGTTTGCACAGTGCTTAAAATTCGAAATCATTCATCTTTTCGTGCAAGTCCCTTTCTCCAACCAAAGCATTCACTAATTAATCCCTACGTTTCAATCATTGGCACAAAAACACATTTAAAAATAATTTAGTTTTGATTAAGAATAAATGTAGTTACGGTTAATATTTTTCAGTCTCTAATTATAAATTTAAAACGCCAACGTATGGAAAATTCAGTTGCCTTTCGTGTTAAACAACTTCGGTTACATTATAATTTAAGTGTAAAAGAATTTGCTCTTAAGTGTGGATTATCGCATGTTGCCATCTTTCATCTCGAAAATGGCAAAACCCTTAAACCACACCGGGGCTCCTTGCAGCGCATGGTTTCGGTGTTTGGCACCACGGCCGATTGGATATTGTATGGTACTAACGACATGCTGCCAAATGGAACCGTTCAAATACATACTGAAGAAAATACCAATGGTAATTACTGGAAAAGTGAAATGCTTCAGGAATTGAAAAATAAAAATACCTTACTAGAGAAAGAAGTAGAACGACTTTGGCAAATTATCAGTCATTTTACAAATGGCAGTCAGCCAAATCTTAAAATCGTAATGGAGGGAAATTAGTTCTTATATTTTCCCGAATAAACCCATCTGATTTTAACTGCAAAATTTCGCTAGAGTAGTTCAAGCTTTTATATTACATTTAAGCTATGAAAAAATTGCTTTTAACACTATTTTGTTTTATCAGTAGTTATATCACATTGTTTGCCTGGGGTGGAAAAGGTCATGTGTTAATTTCCCACATTGCCAGGGCACAACTAAGTAAAAGCACAATTAAAACAGTTAATTACTATTTGAATGGTTTAAGCTGGGAAGATGCTGCCTGCTGGATGGACGATGTAAAGGGCGATTCGGAGTTGGATTACATGAAAGAGTGGCATTATGTAAACGTGGCTAAAGATAAAACCTACGTTAAAACCAAAAACCCCAACCTGATTAATAAACTGGAGTATTATCTTACTGTTTTAAAGAATAGAAAAAATGCCACCAAACAGGCAGTAAACTTCGCCCTTAAAATTGTGTTTCATTTGGTAGGCGATATGGCGCAACCACTGCATTGTGCCTACGCTCAGGATAAGGGAGGCACTTACGTTCACGTTACTATGCAAAATCACAGCACCAATCTGCACAAGGTTTGGGACTCCGAAATTATCGAAAACCTAAAAATTACGAATGAGGTTTGCAACAAAACATTATTGGCGCTTACTCCGTCCGAAATAGCCGCCTGCAAAAACACCGATTTAATTTATTGGTTCAACGATTCAAGAGCGCAATTAGCGTCCGTGTATGGGTTCAACAACAACCAACTTGATGACTCCTACCTTAAGAAAAACACCAGTCTTATTACCAAACAATTGGTTAAAGGTGGCTTGCGCCTTGCAGCAGTTTTAAACCAATATTTTAAGGATTAAAAGCAAAAATCCATGTTGCCAAATTGTTAAAATTTGTGCATTTATTTAAAAATATACGTGTTTTTTGCACTGTAATTTTGTGGCATACTCTTTACCTACCTGTTAATAGAGGCTTTTGAACCGGATTTTTTTTGATTCTTAAATTTTTCGGCAACAATTAGAAAATTCCGAAAAAACTTACTAAATTCGTTTAGCACTAACCCATAACTCATTTTTTAAAAACCTAACACCAAACATATATGTTAATCCTAAAAAACAACGGGGCTCTTATTGCATCTCTAAAAATCCGGCTCGCTTCTGCAAAGCAAACAAATGATTTAGAATTTTACACCTCTTACTACGATGGACCCAGTTCTTCTTATGGCGATTCGCATGGCAACACCAATGGCACAGCTTCGGTGTTGATGGTGGGCCCCACAATAGGGCAATACAGACAGATAAAATACATAACCGTCTATAATGGCGACACCCAGCTTACATCGATTGTACTTGAAGTTAATAAAACTGACGGACTAAGTACAGAGCTTACCCGGGTACTGTCGTTAAATTTGGACACTGGTGATACGCTAATTTATACAGAGAATGATGGTTTTAAAGTTGTTGATAGTAATGGTAAATTAAAAGTTACTGTGGCTGTTGGCGGCGGTGGCGGCGGCGGTGGTGGTATAGCTCTCGTTGCAGGCGCTAATACAGTATCCAATGGTTCCGTTGCATTTCAAAATACAGGTGGTGTTAGTTTCGGCCTCTTTGGTACAGTATTAACCGCCTCGGCACCACCCACCCATTTTTCTGCAGGAACTTCAGCCGGTGGTTTGGCAAATGTAGTGTTTAACAATGCCAACGGGATTGGGTTTGGACTTAATGGTAATACGATTACGGCATCACACAATGCAATTACCTCACAAAGTTTACAACCTGCAATTAACACTATTTCTGCAGGCACTGCGGCAGTTACAAACGGGCAGGTTATATTCAGCAACTCTAATGGATTGAGTTTTGGTCTGGATGGTAATACCCTTACAGCCAGTTACACTGTGCCATCTACTGCAGCTTTTCAAGCTTCCAGTTTAATGACTAATTATTTGGGCACATTAGCAACACAAAGTTTCAGACATACATCAGCCGATTCTCAATTGTTTTTTGCATCCAATAGCTCGAATTTGCAGGCAACCAGTTTAATGAATAATTATCTGGCCACAGCAGCCACACAAAGTTTCCGGCATACTTCGGCCGATAGCCAGTTGATTTTCAACTCACAAAGTTCAAATTTGCAGGCCACCAGTTTAATGACTAATTATTTGGGCACAGGTTACAACACGCATACACATTCTCAATATTTAACAACCGCCATGCTTTCAAATGCCGCCACTATTTCAAATATTAAGGTTTCGGGCGGCACGTCATCGGCAGTACTTTCCGCTATTACATTTGATAATGCAGGAGGAGTTAGCTTTGGTTTAAATGGTTCTGTAATCACAGCGTCAGCACCGGCCGCTGTGGCTTCGCCGATTAATTTTTCGGCAAGTAATGCAAGTGCCAATTTGGGAAGTGTAATGTTTGGAAATGCCAATGGCGTTAGTTTTGGTCTGGCAGGATCAACCGTTACCGCATCAGTAAATGCTGGTGGTGGGGGCGTCGTCGCATTAAGCAAATATCCAGCGTATAATTTTGGCATGGCCTATTCTGCAGTAAATTCCGGCACAACTGGCAATACAGGCGGTAGCACCCAAGTTAGTGCGAGTGGTTTTTTAGCGAGTATTGCATTAGGTAATGACCTCCATTTTTCTCAAATGATACACGAACATAGTATATCAGCAACTATTGCAGGTACTGGTAGCGCCACATTGGGGCACCAACTGGGTATTTATACTCTAAACGGCAATTCGGTGTTATCGTTAATGAGCTCCTTTCAAAATGTGATGTTTATGAGCCAAAACAGTGTTACTGCGCGAACCCATCACTGGTATTGGGGCAATAATTCAAATGCTAATTCCAGTTCGCTGGCAGGCAACGTTTCGGCCTCCTTTTCCGGCGCAAGGGCCATGTTACTAAACAATTCTTTGGCAACCTTAAATGCTGGTAATTATTATCTGGCGTATTTACACACAATGCGTACTACTGGGTCAGCACTTTATTATCAATCAAGTGCGGCATTTGCAACGGGTTCATTAACCACACAGGGTGTAATGGTTGGTGGCAATTCAAGTTCAAGGCCTTACGGATTTGGTGGAGTATTTTCTACAACGGCCAATTTAAGTTCTATAGCCGTTCCATTTATGCCAGTTTCCATTCACACCTCCGTTATTACCCATTCAGGAGGTTCTTCACAATGGAGGGTACCTTATATCGTTATGCAAAAGTCAATTACTTAGTACAAATTATTTTATGTCAGAATCTAGACCTCAAATTATTATCGAAGACTTTAAGGGTTGGAATGAAAAACAAACACGGGAGGAGAAATTAAAACGCAATGCCTTTAAAGATTTGTCCACCATTCTCATCATTCCGTGTTATAGCCGTGGCATCCATCCTAAAGTAGTGCAAAACTGGATGAATATTATGACTCCAATGAATCAAAAATTTGTAAAAATTTTTGTAACCGATATGGAAGTTGGCGCCGCCTATTCACAAACCATTGAGCAAATACTTAGTGACCCGAATTTATCTAAATTCAAATACATTGCAACGCTTGAACACGATAATATTGTTGCTCCGGATTGGTTGTTAAAAATGTATCCTGATATGGAAGAATACGATGTGTTGGGAGCCATCTATTACACCAAAGGCATTGGCGGGGCGCCGATGTGTTATGGGCGTACGGATATGTTTCCTGTTAATTTTATTCCTTTTGAGCCAGAGCCAAATGCTGTTACCCGATGCAATGGGTTAGGCATGGGGGCCAATTTGTTTAAACTCGATGTATTTAAAAATACACAATTACCCAAACCCCTTTTTGAGACTGTTCAAACTTACCAACCCGGCATTGGTGCCCAGGCCTATACACAAGATTTACGCTTTTTTGAAAATGCCGGTAAACTGGGTTACAAATTTGGCTGCACCACCAAAACCACGGTAGGTCACATGGATATTGAAACGGGATTTGTTTGGTAACCCTTTAATTAAGCTATGAAAAAACAAACTAAAAAAACCGAAAAGCAAAACGAAAGAATTGCCTTAGACCTTGGCTGTGGTCAGAATAAAATAGCCGCAGATTTTTTTGAGAACAACCTCCAGGTAAAAATAGACCATGTAATTGGTGTAGATTTTGTGAAATGCGAAGGTGTTGACAAGGTACATGATCTTAGCAAATTTCCTTATCCATTCATAGACGAATCGGTAGATGCTATTTTTACCTCGCATTTTCTTGAGCATTTGGATGGCTTTGAACGCGCTAAATTTATGGATGAATGTTACCGTATTTTAAAACCTAGCGGCAAAATGCGGTTTATTCACCCGTATTATAAATCTGTTAGGGCAGTTCAGGATTTTACACACAAATGGCCACCAATTAGCGAACACAGTTATTTGTACTTTGATAAGAATTGGAGAACCATTAATAAACTCACACATGGCCCATATAATCTTAAGTGCGATTATGAATTTAATATTTATTACACCTGGCAAGACCCCATTTGGGCCAATAAAAATGAAGAAACACGCAATTTTGCCGTTAACCATTATTTTAACGTGGTGGCAGATATGGTAGTTGATTTAAAAAAGCGGTAAAGAAATTTTAATCACGTTAAGCATTTAATTTCTGGAATCCGGAAGAAATTTATTTTTTCCGGATTTTTTTATGGAATTATTTTGCAAAAAGCGTTTCTAATGATTATAAATTGAATAAGAAACGATTCAAAAAGGGGTAGTGCAAGAAAAATAATGTAATCCATGCATTTTTTATAAATCGTTGACTACAAACAGATTAGCCGACAACAAACGACAACAAATGTTTTTATGCGGATGTAAACGACTAAAAACCGAATAAAGTTTTTTGCTTGCCCCAACTTTGCACCATCGATTCGGAACCAAACAAACAATTAAACATTCGGGTCGAATTAATAAAATACGTAAAACCATAAAAAACAAAAAAACAATGATGAACATTAAAAATCATGTACAACTGGTAGGTCGCTTAGGAGCAAACCCTGAAGTGAAAGTTTTAGACAACGGAAACAAACTGGCACGCTTTGCGTTGGCCGTTACCGAAACCTACACCACAAAAAAAGGAGAAAAAGTTAGTGATGTGCAATGGCATTCGGTGGTGGCCTGGGGTAATCTGGCAGGTATTGCCGAAAAAATTCTGCAAAAAGGCACACAGGTTACTGTGGATGGAAAATTATTTAACCGCAGCTACACCAACAAAGAAGGCGTTAAACGCACCAGCACTGAAATTGTAGCTAATGAACTACTGGTGTTTCAAAAGAGGGCCGCTTAATTAAATATTCAATGATTCTGGAACTCAAAAATTCAAAATTCAAAATTCAAAGTTCAAAATTCAAAGTTCAACAACTCAAAAAATAAATAATCATGAATGCAATCAACAAAGTACAACTAACAGGTAATTTGGGCAATAACCCTGAAATTAAAACCTTTGAAAACGGAAACAAACTGGCTAAATTTTCGATGGCCACCAAAGAAGAATACACCACCCGTAGTGGCGAACGCAGCTCCGACACCCAATGGCATTATATAACCGCCTGGGGCAAAATTGCCGAAAGAGTAGAGGCCGAATTTAAAAAAGGAAGCTTTGTAAGCATTGAAGGTCGTCTGGTTACCCGCAATTACACCGATAAAAATGGTCAGAAAAAATATGTGACCGAAATTATTGCCAACGATGTGATGCTAAACCAAAAATCAGTTTCTTAAAACTACTTAATTCCATAAAAAAAAGCCATCGCATGAATTGCGATGGCTTTTTTAATTTAAGAATTGAATCTATTTATTTACAATAATTTTTCGTTCAAAATTTTGGCTGTCTTTTATTCCTTTAATAAAATAAATTCCATTGCTTAAACCACTCACATGTACTTTGTAATCGTTGGCAGAATTAATGTTAATCACTTTAATTAACTGACCAAGTTCATTTACAAGTGTAAGTTTAATTTCCGAAGTGTATTGAACTGTAAAGTCGCCATTGCTTGGATTTGGGTAAATCTGCAGTGCAGCTGACAATCCGTTTAATTCGTTAATGGCATTACAACCGTTTACTTTTATCTGAACATTACTGGTGCCCACACAACCGTTTGCGGCAATGCCTGTTACTACGTAATTGAGTGTTGTAATCAACGATGATGTAACAGTAATAGAAGCCGTGGTGGCCGAGTTACTCCAGCTATAGGTGTTAGCACCCGATGCAGTTAAAACAACCTGTTCGTTTTTACACATCGCTGTTCTTGAAGCCACAGCCGTTACAGTAGGGTTGGCATTTACAATTACCTGCACTGTTTCAGTTTCTGGGCAGTTAATGCTGCCTGAGGCTGTTAAAGTTACCAGTGTATAAATGGTCGTGGCCAAAGGCGTATCGCTGAGGTTAGAGAAAGGTGTATTGCTTGGCAGCCATGTGTAAGTGTCGGCACCCGAAGCATTAAGGTTTACCTGATCGCCCGCACAAACTGCGGTTGGCCCTGTAATACTTAATATTGGATCAAATACGGTTACGGTAACCGATTCTACTGAACTACAACCCGCAGCAGTTCCTGTTACTGAATAAATAGTAGTGGTAGTTGGATTAACAGCAATTGAAGAAGTGGTTGAGCCATCGTTCCACAAATAAGAACTTGCCCCGGTAACACCAATATTTACCGGATCGCCCGAACAAACCAGCAACGCGCTTGAGTTAAGTGTTAACGTAGGACTTGGCATGGTTATTACCACCACCGTGGTACCTGTCGAGCAACCTGCCGCATCGGTAACACCCACTGAATAAGCAGTTGGAACCGTTGGAGCCACAGTAGCATTTGCAGTGGCAATGTTGCCCGGTGTCCAGTTATAAGTTACACCAGAACTACCTTGCGCGCTCAAACTCACCGTTGTGCCGGCACAAACCTGAGTGGCGCTAATTGTAGCAGACACTGTTGGATTGGCCACAACACTGAGTGAGAAGGTACCCACACCACCACAGGTGCCATCTGAAACGGCAACAGAGTAAATGGTGTTAACCACAGGACTCACGTTTAAAACAGTGCCGCTAAAAGCAACAGGTGCCCATGTGTAATTGGTAGCCGCTGCCGATACTGTTAAGCCAATTGCCGCGCCCGCACAAATACTTTGCGAAGGAGCGGTAATTACTACAGGAATCGGAGCCACAGTAACGGTGGTTGATGCAGTGGTGGTGCCACAGGCATTTTGTCCACTCACAATATAAGTTGATGTTACAGTAGGTGTGTAAGATACGCCATTAACCACGCCGTTGTTCCAGGTATAGGTGTTTGCACCGGTAGCAGTTAAAGTTACCGTTTTACCTAAACAGGTTTGATTGGTGCTGGTAGCAACACTTAACACTGGAAGTCCTGAATTAACAACAATAGATAAGGAAGCATTTGAAATACAACCAATAGAGTTGGTAGCTGATACCGAATACACTGTGTTTGTGGTTGGGCTAACAGTTAGTGAAGAACTGTTTGAACCAGTGTTCCATGTGTAACTGTTAACAGTGCCCGATGTTGTTAAATTAATACTGGTGCCTGTACAAATAAGAGTTGAAGTGGCTGCTGCAGTTACAATTCCACCATTTACCACATAAGTAATAACTAATAAACCGTGTCCGGTTTGAAAACTTGGAGTAGTTACTGCGCTGGTAAGTGTTCCTAAAAACGAGGAACCGCCGCCGCCGCCGCCGCCGC
>JADLED010000162.1 GCA_020846335.1 Bacteroidia bacterium | reverse complement strand
ATACGAGCTTACACAAGCCTTACCAATATCAAAGGTTGAAAGTATTTATTACACACGACACAAAAACTCGCGGAGGCATTTTGGTGCTTTGGTGGCTTATGTTGTGGGCTACGACGTATTGTTTATTCCTTTGGCCACCTCACCACTGTTTATTCGTTCGGTAGGCGATGGTACAGCAGATGTGCAAAAAGTGGCATTGGCTTATGGGGCTTTGGTGGCTGTGGGATTGCCCGTTGTGTATTGGGGCAGGCACTTACTCAAAACCACAGTTCCAAAAAAATACGATTTGAATGCCTGGACCGCAGAATTTCCAGAATAAACACTGATAAGGCGCCAATAACAATTTGATTAAGCGATAAATCTAAATTGTCAAAAAATTCAAAGCCAGAGTTTTTATTGTACATACTTATCTTTAATTTAGAGTTAAATATTTACTATGAACATTTCCGGATTCGCGCTTAGGTTATTAACCCTGTTTGCTTACACCCTTCCTTTTGTCTTTTGTTTAAATACCTGTGGGCGCGACGGTAATTTAAAATTTGCCTTTAATAAAAATGAGGCCATAGCCAACGAAAAAGAACTCGAAAAATTTAATTACGAAATGCTTGACTCGGCTTTTGCCAACCTAAAGCGGAGTGGTTTTAACGAAGAAGTTAAAGCCGATATTAAATCAAACCCGGTTTATAGCGAGAAGTTAGTGAACCTTAAAAAGGACTGGTTATTTCGTTTAAAATGGCCAACCGACTATTCGTTGTCGGCTATTGGTTTGTTTGAAATAAGTTTTTTGTTGAGTGAAAGACCGGTTTTTAAACTATTGGCAATAATGCTTGGTATTAGTCTGTTGTTATCGTTGCTTAGTTTGTTGATGTGGCCATTATTTTGCCGCTGGAAAATTAATCTGTTTGTGTTATTGCTTAATCTTTTACTGGTAATCTGTTTTATCATTATTAGTTGGTTCAATCACATTACAGTAGAGCATGGAGGCTGGTTACTTTTGTTTTTATTAATGGTTCAGTTGTTAAGTGAATTAAAAAACAGGTACATCCAATTGTTGGAACACCTGATAGTTTTTAGGAAATGATAATTTAAACCTTTGTCGGTTCAAAGAGTTTATTAAAGCTTTAATTAAAACGCTTTGTTAATGCCAATCATCCATCTAAACTGTAAATAGTCTGAAGCCGCGTAAGGCAAACGGTTTACAAATACCGGAAAATCGAATCGGATAACCAAAGGTTTGACATTGTACAAATTTCCCCAACGCACAATGCTCAGGGTAGTTCCAAATCCGGCGTCTGCCATTAAATCACTCATGGCAATGGCATTTCCGGGAACATTGGTATTAATCATACCGGCATCGCCAAACAAATACGGCTGCATTTTTACGCTGTTTTTAAGAAAGCGTGGATTAAACTTCCCAAACAATTTCCCGAATTCAATCTCTGTGCTAACACCCAGTCCGGTAGTGCCCCGGTAATTGTATAATGGAATGCCCGAACCATCTGGATTAACTTGTGCCAGTTTGTAGCCCGAATATCCTCTGAGGCCAAGACCACCACCAGCCGTAAAATGATTGATATCCACACCATAATTGCCCCATTGAGGCGGAATAAAGCCCATGGAACGGGTGTATTTATTGTTCATCAACTCTTCGTTATTGGCACCTGCTGCATAAAGCATCGATTCATAAGGAAGTTTGGTGCCAAAACCAATTTGTCCAAAAAAGCGGGTGTTGATGTTGAATTTGCCAACCGTGTTTTTATTAACCGTAGTTAAAGTGGCCGCCGAAAAATCGTAGTCGTTGGTAAAAATAGCCGAGCGTAAATTAAACACAATGTTGCCGCTGCCTTTTTTATAACGGTAATTGTGTTCGAACCCAACGTGTAGCGCACTGTTTAATTTGCGGTAACCCCATTCCTGCGAATTAATTAAATACACCATATCCTGGGGCATATCGCGCAGCATGGCTTTAACGTGGCTGTAGAGGCGGGTTCTGTCGTTATTGCTTTTTTTCTCAAAGCCAACTAATGCGGCATCCAAACCATCCAACGATTTAAGGTTTAAATACACATTCGATTTTTTCACAAAACGGTTGGTGGAAGTTCTATAATCAAGATTTAACGAAATGGCGTTAAACTTGTTATTCGCAACTGCAATTTCGGTGCTTACTTTATCCAGATAAGCCTGCCCCAAACCGCTGCTAAACCAAAGCCCGAATTCAAAAACATGTTTGGTGTTCAGGTAATCGCCACTTAGTACCACTCCTGGTTTTAATCCGTCAAAACCATTGTACCACAAGCCAAAGCGCCCGCGCATGTCGTATTTTTTCCAGTTGGGTGGCGAATACAGTTTGGAATCGTAGCGCACATGCACACGTTCGTATTTGGAATTATTGGTCATGTCCACATCAGCCAATCGGTAAGATGGATCAATGATTACATTTTTAATCCCATTGTTAATACTTACGGTTGCCGTATAGGTTGTTTTTAATTTAGGTCCCCAGCCAATCCAGCGGGGCAGGGCAGTGGCACCGGTTGGTTTTTCGAACCAGGTATTTGGAATATAATAATGCCTGGCCGAATCGTTTTTATCAATCACCACAAAATCAATGGGCATTTGCATGCTGCCTTTTCTTTTAAACGTTATTTCGTAAACGTTGTTTTTATGTTTTTTTACACGGCCTATTTTATAGTCAATGGTTTTGGTGGTTTCGAGCCATTGGTCAAAAAACCAGTTTAAATCCACGCCACTAAATTGGATGATGGAATTTCTGAAATCTTCGGGATAAGGGTGACAAAATTTCCACTGCTCAAAATAATGTTGCATCGATTTATCAAACAAAGCCCTGCCCAACACGTATTCCAGATTTTTTAACATGGCCGCCATTTTGGTGTACGATTGCCCGTAGCCACCGCCGTGCCTGATGCCGCCATTAAAATCATCGGCGTGTGTGTTTAGTGTAACCTCTTCGTTTTTTGTAACCGTGTTGTTATAAAACGAGCTATAAATTTCATCATCGAGCACACGTGTGGGTTTATCAAATAGTTTGGCATACCAGCCTTTTGGCTTTGGCTCTACCACCACAGGGCCATCAATAAATTGATAGGTGTCGGCAGTATAAAATTGAGTGAACCCTTCATCCATATAGGCCCGGTAAGTTTCGTTATTGCCCAGCATGCCCTGAAACCAGTTGTGTGTCATCTCATGCACAAACAAGCTACGGTACCCGGGATCTGCGCCACCACACAAGGTTAGCATGGGGTATTCCATGCCATCGTTGGCATCGGCCACAATCATTTTTGGGTGCGGGTAATTGCCGATATTGTACGAATTAATTTCGAGCGTTTTGGCAATAAGTTGCGTGGCATTGTACCAACCTGCTGCGTGCGATTCCTGCACAAGGGCAATACAGCGCACGTTGTTCCAGTTTCCTTCGCCAATGCGGTAATTGGGGTCGCAGGTAAACGCAAAATCGTGTACATTAATGGCCGAAAATTTCCAGATTTTTTTACTGCCATCGCGCTTAATAATTTCAGATGGTGGCGAGTTAAACGGTTTATTTAAAAAGTTACTGATGTCCAGTTTTTTTCTTAATTCATCGGGCAATACTTCTTTTTCATTCAGTAAAACTCCGGTGCCATCAGCCACATAATTATTTGGCAAAGTCATTTCCACGTGATAGGAACCAAAATCACCGTAAAACTCGTGATCCATGTGTTGGTCGGTGGTCCAGGCAAATTTTTGATCAATAACGGTAATGCGCGGATACCAATGTACAATGTCGTAATGTTTTTTGCCGAACGAATTAAACATTTTCATGCGGTTACGAATTTCCTCTTTATTAAAATAGGTTTTAAAATTGATGTTAAAGGTTACCGACTCGCCTGGTTTAACAGACTTATTGAGGTAAACTTTCAGGATGGTATTATCGAGTTCTGTTTTTAATTCTTTGCCATTGCTGCTAATATTTTCTACCTGTGTACCCAGATTTTGTTCGCGGTATTTTTTAAAATTCAGGTTATAATTATTGTTGCGATACAAATCGGCCAGGTACGAATCTTTGGTTTGGGCATTACTGTACAAATGAAAATACACATGCGAAATTTCGTAAGGCGAATTGTTCCAGTAAATCAGTTCTTCGTTGCCACTCACAATATCGCTGCTATCGTTGAGTTCGGCTTTTATGTTGTAGTGCACATCCTGTTGCCAGTAACCTTCGTAAGGTTTTCTGTTTTTCCAGTAATAGGGGTTGGTGCTTGAGCGGTAATCAACATATTCGTTTTGCGCCTCAGTCTGGTTGAGCATTAAAGTAATGAAAGCAAAGGTGGCAAAAACGCGTTTAAGGTAATTTAGATTCATCTAAAAAAATTTAGGATAAATATAACCTAAAGGTGTTTAAAAGAGAAATATGATTCACTAACAGAATATGAGCATTCAGCTTAAATTTTTATTCTTTCAGGCATACCAATAGTTTTTTTTTGTAACTTAGGTATTATGAAATCCCATAGTAAACTATGTACAGGCTTTGCACTTGTTTGTGTTTGTTTAATCGCAGTGCTTTTACCAACTTCGTGTAAAAAGAAAAGCAAGAATACGCTCAATCCGACCACTTCAGGCGGTAACACAACTTCGATTACAAACACTGTGTCTGCGGCTCAGATTAATACCATTTATCCCGGGCCATATTTGCCGGCTTATCCCGGTTCCTACTGGATTTATGAATTCAAAAAAGGCAGTACCGGTACTTATAGTATTGGAACTTCCTCGGGCTACATTCTTGATTCGGTAAACATCGCTTCTTTCACCACAGCAAAATACATCAAAGCTATTGTACCTTATTACAACGGACAACCCCTATGGAAGAATAAATCTCATGCTTACGACTATTCAGATAAAGAAGGCCTTCGTTGGCTGCCTTTTGTTAGCGACAGCACGCCGTTGGTTGGTGAAAAGTCGGAGATCAGAAAATACAATCATGGTGCTTATTATTACCGGATAGTTTTTAAAGCCGATACCAGTATAACCGTAAATGGTAAAATATACAATCATGTCATGGCAACACGTGATTACATTGCCGTTAACTCCATATATTATTACGGAACAGACACGTATTACGCCAAAGACGTGGGCTTAATTGCTGAGCATGGCTACCAACTCAAGCCAACCAATTTAATAAAGCCAACTGATTTAATCCCTGCCGACAGTTCATTCTATATTTTCGAATTGAAAGAATATTTTATTAATAAGTGACAGAAATTTCTCCACATATTTCTCCACCTGCTTATCTTGGTTTTTTTCGGTTTGGTATGGGTTTAAAACCTTTCTAAAATAATTCAAAACTCAAATGTTATTGCACCACCTGTCAATTAATAACAACAGTTTTTTGATTGGCCAAAGTGCCAGTAGTAAAATCGCTGCCAAAAAACAATTTCATTCACTCTATCCTTAAACTTCATTTTGGCTATAACTATATATTTTATATAACTTATAGCCAAAAACTATTATTTTCATTTTGGCTATATATAACAAAATGTTTATATTTGTAGCCAAAATGAATGAGCATGATTATTGGCCGTGAGCACGAAATTTCCATTCTGAATAAAAAATTAAATTCTCCAAAATCTGAATTTATTGCCCTATACGGAAGGCGAAGAATTGGCAAAACCTTTTTGATACGAAATTTATTTGAAGGCAAATTTACCTTTAAGCTCACGGGGCTTGCCAACGCTACACTGGAAGAGCAGCTTGCCAATTTTAACACTGCCCTGCAAGAACAATATCCCAAACTAAAATTCCAGAATGCAGCCAACTGGATGCAGGCATTTCAGCAAATTAAACTGGTAATTGCAAAATCAAAACAAAAAAAGAAAATTGTTTTTATAGATGAACTACCCTGGTTTGACAGCCCCCATTCGGGCTTTATACCGGCCCTTGAGCATTTTTGGAATAGCTGGGCTTCTGCCAGAAAAGATATTTTATTAATTACCTGCGGTTCTGCCGCATCGTGGATGATTAATGTGCTTATTAACAATAAGGGTGGCTTGCATAACCGGGTAACACAAAAAATTAAAATAGAACCCTTTACGCTAAGGGAATGCAAAGACTTATTAAAACACAAAAAAATTGCATTGGATGATTACCAGATTATTCAACTTTATATGGTTTTAGGTGGCATCCCCTTTTATTGGGAAGCCATAGAGAAGGGAAGTAGTGCCGCACAGAGTATTAATCAACTTTGTTTTGAGTCTAACAGCCTTCTTAAAAATGAGTTTACTAATTTATATAAATCCCTGTTTGCCAAAGCCGAACGACACGAAGCTATTATTGAAGCTCTTGCTAAAAAGGGCATGGGGCTTAGCCGTGATGAAATAAGCAAGGCAAGTAAATTGGCAAATGGCGGAGGGCTTACCCGTTTACTTGGCGAGTTGGAGGAAAGTGGTTTTATAAGACGTTACACCCCATTTGGCAAAAAATTAAGAAACAGTTTGTACCAATTATCCGACTTTTTTTCGCTGTTCCATATTAGATTTATGAAGGGGCAAAAAACGGTTGAAAAAAACCATTGGCTTAAAATGATTGACAGTCCTAAACACAGGTCCTGGAGTGGCTATGCGTTTGAACAGGTGTGTTTGGCCCACATACCACAAATTAAAAAAGCCCTGGGTATAAGCGGCTTAGAAACTGAAACATTTGCGTGGCGAAGTACGCAATCTAAAAACGGAGCGCAAATAGATTTAATTATCAGCAGACGCGACGGAATAATTAATATCTGCGAAATGAAATTTTCTATCAACGCCTTCAGCATTAATAAAAGCTATGATGCCGAATTAAGAAATAAATTAGGCGTGTTTAAAACCGAAACGCAAACTAAAAAATCACTGTTTCTTACTTTTATAAGCACCTTTGGTTTGCAGGTTAATGCCTATTCGGGCAATGTGCAAAACGAATTAAAAATGAATGCCCTGTTTGAATCTGCCTGAACCGGTTATTAAATCATTCAAAAAAAACAGCCCCTGCAAATTGTTTACGGCAACACAACGTCTAAGCCTTGATATTTTTTTTGTTGAATAATTGTATAACGGCTAAAATGGCTTAGCTTTATACTAAGAAATAAAAGGTATGCGATCAGTAACACTACTATTGGTTTTGTTTTTGCTAAAACAAATTAACTCAAAAGCACAGGACACATTTTCCATACTTGCCTTCGATTCCATTACCCGCGAGATTGGCGCTGCCGGGGCATCCTGTGTGGATTTGTATAATTTTCCGGGCTATTCAAACGACTTTATTTGCGAACTAATGCCCGACAGTGGCGCCATTGCAACACAAGCCTCTTACATGCCTTCCAACCAATACAACGCGCGATTACGCATGGTTGCAGGCGATAGTCCCTCCCAAATAATTGCCTGGCTCAACGCCAACGATGTAAATGCCAATTCCTCCATCCGCCAATACGGCGTGGTGGCACTCGACAGGGGTTATCCGCGGGCCGCTGCTTTTACCGGCACCAATTGCATGAATTACAAAAATCACATTGTAGGGCCAAATTATACCATACACGGCAATATTTTGTTGGGACAAAAAGTGCTTGACTCTATTGAATCGGGCTTTAAGCGCACCAAGGGCGATTTGGCCTGCAAGTTAATGGGGGCAATTAAAGGAGCCAACATGGTGGGGGCTGACAGCCGTTGCGCGCCTAACAATTCCTCTTCGCTTTTCGCCTTTATTAAAGTTACACAACCTACCGACACTTTTGGAAAACCATCGTTTCTGCTTTCATTAAAAACCCACAGCAATGCCTTAATAGAGCCGCTTGATTCGCTTGAAAAAATGTTTTACCGTGCCCGCAATTGTCAGGTAAATTCGGCCGGAATACCAAAAATAAATATGAGCAACGGCACATTTGTGTTGGTACCTAATCCGGCCATTGAGCAGGTGAGTATTTATGCTGCCGGTGCCTTTTACAATTCGCAGGTGTTGGTGTACGACGTGTATGGGCGCGAAATATTTAAGTTTGAAATTGACCGCATTTACCGCCTGGATGTGAGTAAATGGAAAAAGGGAATCTATTTTGTTGAATTGGTAAACGCCGGTGGCAGAAGCAAAAAAAAGCTGGTGGTGAATTAAATACACCGGATTTTGAAAAAAGGTGTAAAAATTGGTGGTCTTTAGCCTTGATATTCAATAAAATACTTCATTTTTTTTGCTTATTTCTATAAAATACCTATATTTGCAGCCCTATTTAAAAATAAACAATGGAAAAACGTTATGAGACGGTCTTCATTTTAACTCCCGTTTTGTCTGATGATCAGGCAAAGGAGGCCGCGAAGAAAATTAAAAAAACCATCACTGATCTAGGAGGTAAGATCGTGAATGAGGAACATTGGGGTCTAAGAAAATTAGCTTACCCAATTCAGAAAAAAACCACAGGTTTCTACCACTTGCTCGAATTTGCAGGCGAAGGTCAGGAAATTGTAAACAATCTGGAGGTAACATTTAAACGCGATGAACGTGTTTTACGTTTCCTTACAGTGGCATTAGATAAGCACGCTGCTGCTTATGCCGACAAACGCAAAGGACTTGCTGCGGAAAGCAAAGCCAAGAAAAAAGAGGCCACTGCTTCTTAATGTCTAAAAATTAATTAATGAAAAAAATGAGCACGTCAAAAGACATCAGATATTTGAACCCTCCAACCGCCGAGGCAAAAAAGAAAAAATACTGTCGTTTTCAAAAAAGCGGAATTAAATACATCGATTACAAGGATCCTGACTTTTTATTGAAGTTTGTAAACGAGCAAGGTAAGTTATTACCACGCCGTTTAACCGGAACTTCCCTGAAATTTCAACGCAAAGTGGCCCAAGCCGTAAAACGCGCCCGTCATCTTTCGTTAATGCCTTATGTAGCTGATTTAATGAAATAAACTAAGAAGGAGGAAATTAAAATGGAAGTTATTTTAAAACAAGATATTAAAGGCTTAGGTTACAAAGACGATAAAGTGACTGTAGCTAACGGTTATGGCCGCAACTTTTTATTGCCTAAGGGTATGGCTACTTTAGCCACCGAAAGTGCCAAAAAAATGCATGCCGAAATTTTAAAGCAACGCGCTTTTAAAGAAGACAAACTTCGTAAAGAAGCCACTGCCAATGCCGAAAAATTATCAGGCGTTAGCATCACAGTTGGTGCAAAGGCTGGCGAATCAGGAAAAATCTTCGGATCGGTTACCACCATCCAGATTGCTGAAGCGCTTCAAAAAGCAGGTTACAACATTGAGCGTAAAAACATCGAAATGGCACAAGATACCATTAAACAATTGGGAACTTATGCTGCCAAAGTAAGGTTATACAAAGAAGTTGCGGCTACCGTAAACTTTGAAGTAGTAGCTGAATAATTCTTTCTCACACAATTAAGACCCGTTGCCTTAAAAAGTAACGGGTTTTTTTATGGCCTTGTGTTAAGAAATTACGAATTGGTAAAATGGAGAATTATTTTTTTATACCTTTAATCATCAAAAAAAAATAAACTATGAAAAAACTAATTGCGCTTACGGCACTTTGTCTGGGACTTGGGTTACTTTTTGATTCCTGCAAAAAGAAGGAAAAGGAAACACCTGTGGCCGACGAATCGGGCCAAAGTAGCGAAGATAACCGCACCGCCAACAGCGAAAATGAAGCCGCTGTGAACGATATTAACGATGTGGTTGGCAACGAAACCATTTTACATGGCCGTGGCAGCGGACCAACAGGAGCCAATGGCATTACCGGAACTGTTTGCGGATTAACCGTTGACACAGCCGGTATTAAACAGGGTACTATTAAACTAAACTATAACGGCACCACCTGCAACAACCGTACCCGCACCGGTTCAATAAAATTAACAGTTGTTGATTATGCCACCGGCAAACGCTGGAAACAAGCGGGTTGTGTAATTAAAGTGGAATATCTGGCTTATAAAATTACCCGTGCTTCAGATGGTAAGTTTATTCAGTTGGATGGAACTCAACTGCTCACCAATTTAACCGGAGGTTCGTGGTGGGAATTATTGATACTTAAAACCCAAAACAGTTTGGCCACTACGGTTACAGGCACAAATCTTAAAGTAACTTTTAGCGATGGTAAAACTGCTACTTACAACATTAACCGCCGTTTTACATACACTTATCCTAACAATGTAATCACCTTTACCGGCGAAGGAATTGGTAGTTCGGGTGGCTTAAGCAGCTTAGAAAATTACGGTACCACACGCGATGGCGAGGCTTTTACCAGCCAGGTGAGCACGCCCATTGTTTGGAACCTTACTTGCGGCTGGGGTGCCCCGGTGCAGGGTTTAATCAACATTAAAGTGGCAGGCAAAGATTTTGATCTGATTGCCAGGTACTCAGTTGATAAGGATGGTAATGCAGTAACCGTTGGTGCGAACCAATGCCCTTATGGCTGGAAACTGGAATGGACCGTAAACAGTAAAACAGGAAGTAAAGTATTTGCTTATAATTAAGCACAAAAGGAACTTAGGACCTTACCTAATTAAAAAATCCCGGAAGTTTATTCCGGGATTTTTTTATTTTCAGGATTTTTTTCGCTGATTTAATTCGTCTCTTATTTTTGAGGCCATTTCGTATTTTTCCTCATCAAGTGCTATCTGAAGCATGTTTTTAAGTTCTTCGCTGCTTTTATCCTTGTACTCATCCGTTTCTGAACTTCGGTGCTCGCCTTTTTCAACGCCGCTTGCAGGCCCCGCAACGGTTTCATTTAAGGCGGTGCTTTCCACATCATCATCCAACACAATGCCGGCACTTTTAAGAATAAATTCGTAGGTAAAAATCTGACAATTAAAACGAACTGCCAGGGCTATGGCATCGCTGGTGCGAGCGTCTATTTCAACGTCACGGTCGCCATTGCTGCAAAGTAGTTTGGCGTAAAAAATGCCTTCCACCAAATTGTAAATAAGTACTTCGTTAATGCTAATATCAAAGGTTTGGGCAAAGGCTTTAAAAAGGTCGTGGGTGAGCGGACGGCTTGGGCTCATTTTTTCGAGCTCAATGGCAATGGCCTGAGCTTCAAAGCCACCAATTATTATTGGCAATCTTCTGGAACCTGAGCTTTCGCCCAAAACCAGGGCATAAGCGCCACTTTGTGTTTGACTGTAAGATAAACCAACAATTTCTAAACGTACCTTTTTCATTCAGCGGATTCTAAATTTAGTAAAAAATATTGGCTTAGTTTTGGTTTGCCTTAAATTTTTTAACCGCTTCGGTAAGTTTAGGTAAAATGCTAAACGCATCGCCAATAATGCCGTAATCAGCCGATTTAAAGAAGGGTGCTTCTTTATCGTTGTTAATTACCACAATGGTTTTGCTGCCATTAACACCGGCCAAATGTTGTATGGCCCCCGAAATGCCAATGGCAATGTATAAATTAGGACGAATGGCAATACCGGTTTGCCCTACGTGTTCGTGGTGTGGACGCCAGTGCATATCGGCCACCGGGCGCGAGCAGGCGGTGGTGGCACCAAGTAATCCGGCCAATTCTTCTACCATGCCCCAGTTTTCAGGTCCTTTCATGCCACGTCCTGCACTCACAACAAGTTCGGCTTCCGGCAATGGCACCATGCTTCCTGAATTAGTAGTTTTGGTTTCTTTTACCACCAGTTTGTTTTGTATGGAAGATAAATCCACAGTAAAATCAGATACCGTGGCTGTGTTGTTACCTAGTTTTACCGGAAAGCTATTGGGTAATAATGAAATAACTTTTATATCGCTGTTAATGGTATATAAAGCAGTTGCTTTACCCGAAAATACATTTTTTCGCACATCCATGGTGTTGCCATTTACAGTTGGAAAATCAACGGCACCGGCCACTAAACCGGCTTTTAATTTGGCCGATAACCTGGGGGCAACGGCTTTACCAACCACGTCAAATCCGAAGATAATGACTTTAGCGTTTTCGGCTTTTGCAGCTTGTTCCATGGTGGCACTCAGGTACATGCTGTCGTTACCAAGTGCATCGTTTTTTACCGAAAGAATTTTGTTGGCTCCGGCTTTTCCAATTTCTTCGAGTTGGGAAGCGTCGGCATTATTAACCAGGGCAGTAACTGTTCCGCCTACTGAAGCGGCTATGTTAGAAGCGTAATTCACGCATTCCAGCGATCCTTTTTTTACTCTTCCTTTGTTTATTTCAACGTAAACTAATACCATCTTATTTAATTTTTTGAATTTATGAATTATAGAGTTTAAGATTTTTGCACTTACTCATTATATGACTTTAGCTTCGGTATGAAGCAGATTCACCAATTCGTCCATGTTATCTTCACTAATCATTTTGCATGAAGTGCGACCCGGATTTAAGGTGTATGATTTTACAGTGGTGAGGGCAGAGGAGCCATTAGATGAAATTACAACGAGTGGTTTTGTGCGGGCGGCCATAATGCCACGCATGTTAGGAATACGTTGTTCGGCCATGCCTTTAGAACAGCTTACTACAACCGGTAACTCACATTCCACCACGCGCGATCCACCGTCAATGTCGTGTTCGGCAACTATTTTATTTCCCACCACATCCATTTTAGTGGCCAAAGAAATGTAAGGTAAATCCATAATTCCCGCAATCATACCGCCCACTGAAGAGCCGTTAAAACTAATGGTTTCTTTGCCTGCTAAAATAAGATCGTAACCGTTGGCTTTGGCATAAGCGGCAATTTGCTCAGCCACAAAATAAGCGTCGGGTGCGTCGGCGTCAATGCGCACCGCATCGTCTGCTCCCAGCGCAAAACCTTTACGGATAGTGGCTTCGCTATCTGCCAAGCCCACGTGTATTAAAGTTACTTTTTCGGCCAGATTAGCTTCTTTTAATTCTAAGGCTTTTACAAGGGCATACCACTCGTCGTAAGGGTTAATTACAAAGGTTACACCGGCAGCATTAAATTTAGTATCTCCATCGGTAAACTGAATTTTTGTGGTAGTGTCGGGTACATTGCTAATGGCAACTAAGATTTTCATATATCTTTTTTTTGTTTGAAGTGATTATAACAACCTGAATTAATAAACTAACAACACGTTTGTTAGTCGAAAAATTGGTTGTCAAAATTAAAAAAAAAATCAGGCTTTTCAAGTTATTTTGACGATTGTTTATTAAGATAACATTAAAGTCGTATTGCATTGATTGTAAGTAGTTTGTAGGATTTTAATGAGGCTATTTATTTATACCAACTTGATACAATTAAAAAAGAGGTGCGTTTGCGAATAAAGGACATGGGTAAATGCTTTTTTTCCTTACCACTGTCAGATCATCTAAATTTCAATCAACTCAGGAATTTCCATAGCCGCCTTACCCGGTTGGGATAAACGGAGTTGGTTTAAGTGCTCAATTCTATCTGCAATCTCTTGTAATTTTGGCTTAGTTAATTTACCAGTGGTGGCATCTTTTACAAATGGTTCTTTGTATTCAATAAAGTATGCATTAAACAAGCTCTCATCTTTTGCCATGGTGGCAATGGCTTAAGTGAGTAATTCCACCTGCAAAAATTGTTTGCAACGGCAGCTTTGCAAAAAAAATACAAGGGATGAGCAGGAACACAACGAGAGGACTGTGGCATGTGAGGAGTAGAGGAGATTTGGTTCTTTGGCAAGGTTTTTAATTAAGGAAATAAGTACACACTTAAATTGTAAATTGGTTTTTAATACCTGAGTGGTTTAGGGGTGTTTAGTATAAAAAACTAATAGATAATTATTTAAAAACCTCTTCTCTTGTAAATTCGCGCCCCCAGCCTTTGTTTTCGTCAATGGGAAACTGAAGAAAATTATTGAAATTTGGCAGTGTTATATTATTTTGAGTCATAATATCTATTATGCCTTGAAGATAGGGAAGACTTTTTTTTGCAAGTTCGATACTCGAAATTGTTACAAAGATATTTACCGCACCGAGGGCATAAATTTCGTCAACAAGTCTAAGAAGAACTGTGTTACTTTGTGCATAGAGTACCTTTAAATCATCGTGAATTTTTTCGCTTAAATACCCGTAATCTTTTAGTTCAAAGGGAACATGTTCGCAAACGGTCTCAGGTCTTAGTTCTGATGTTCTCTCTTGCCATATGGCCATATTCTGATTACAAAAAGTCCAAAGATTTTCTAAAACAAAATCCCAGCCTTTAGATTTTTCTTTATAATGCTCCATAGCATTTTCGAGACAGCAAATGGCATAGGCGACGCGGCCGCGGTTAGAAATTTCAACAAACGATTCACTTGATATTTTATTTTCCATCTTACTCGCTGGTTACATACATGTCATTAAAAATACCTAAGCACTCGTTACACCGATAATAGTCAGACATATTGCCATTTTTATCTATATCAATTGTGTGAATCTGAATATCTTCCCACTTAGCAAAATTGTGAAGCGCCTGATTAACAGCATCACATTCCGCGCAATTGGCTTTATTCGGCCAGTCTGTTTTATCGGGCAGACGATTTGATAATTCATCTTATAGATTAGAACCTTTCTATGAATAGATTGCTTCAACTATTTAATTTTTGCACGAGGTATTCAAGGGCTTGGCTTGATTCATAGAAGTAATAATTTGGAAGTTTGTTATTTGGTATTTGCAGAAGACTCGAAATTGCCTTTTCATTTTTTGGCGATACAACAAATGCAATGGGTGTATTTTTCTCATAATTGTTACGGCCAACGTGAGTCATCAAATTTAAAACTTTAAGCATTGTGTTACCCCAAGTGTATTCTAGTTTCGATAAATCAACCAAGATACACTGAGGTTCAATCCAAAAAAAATAGGCCACGATGCCAGTATATATTTTATAAGCGTCAATGTTACCGGAAGATCCTTGTCTATAAGTCCCAGAGACATCAATTTTCAGAATACTATCGTTTTCGTCAATGTAATATTCACATTTTACGTTTGATTCAAATGCGTTGATGTTGATTTCTCTTAATTCCATTTTATTTATTTTTGAATTTATAAGGAAAGAATGTAATATGAGGTTTCGACTTATCAACAGGATATTCTCTAACATCAAAAATTTCTAATCTTGCCCTCCCAATATCAGTCCTATTCGAAGGACTTTTTGGAAGTCGAAATTTAAGGTCGTGAAGCATCCCGGGTTTTACAGCACTAACTATGTAATCCCAATCGGCTTCTATGTGCGAAGTTCCTCTGGCTCGACCTCCTATTACTGTAATTTCTACCTCCCATTTATCAGCATTCATTTGAATCTGAAGTTGTTCTATCCCTCTGATATTATTGATATTGGCACCACCGCCAGAGATAGCATTTATTTTTACTCTTTCAAGTTCAATACTTAATCGATTAAAATCCACCTTCTCCCTTGCCACCTTCACCAAATCCTTCCCCGCCTTTAGAGCCACTTCAATTTCTTCTTTGGCCAAATTATCCAACAACATCAACTCACCCGGTTCTTTGGCAAGGTTTTTAATTAAAGAATTAGGTACTCCCTTATTTTGTAAATTGGTTTTTAGGGTTTGGGTTTCGGCAGTACTTACCACAATAATGGCCATGGTGGCCAAAAAACCCATAAGCACCTGCGAGGGCTTAATAAGCATTTCATTGTCGTTTAGCTTTTTGTCGAGGAGGATGGCGTTTATTTCGACTACAACTTCATCTTAGCCTTCCATTGGTGTAAATCTTCAAGTGATATTTTAGGCTCTACAATAACAACTTTATTTATATCGCCCTCAAAATAAGTCTTGCCAGATGGCTCCAGTAGACTTTTTCTTAATACATTTTCTATAATGTCGCCGTTTTCGGGCGAATCAGGCAGTTCCTGCTCGGCAACAATTATCATGTCAAAATATTGGTCGGGTGGCTCAATTGGGTCTTCATCATCAACATATCTCCTTGTAGATACTAAATAAACATAAAAGGGACGGATGATGTAATCCTTTCCAACTTCAATAAGCTGTGGCATAAATACATGTTCTTTTAGTCGTGCGTTATTGTCTATCCATTGCAGTATTGCATCGTATAAGTTCAAATAAACAGGCAGCAGTTCTATTGTTAGTTTACTATCAAGGTGCCGTATTATTGTTTCTTTATCCCGGGGTGCATCAGGCTCAAAATACATAGTGCCAAACTCGCTTGGTAAATATTCAATAAGTGTCAATTCTTTATTTAATTCTTCAAATGTCTTCATTGTTTTTTGCTTTTTATTGCATGTCAATTATTAATATTTTTTTATCTGTTGGAGACCAATGCAGGTTTTCAGAATTGTTATTAAGTTTTTTTAAAATACTTTTTGCTAATGATCCTTCTTGCCCTGAAAGCAAGGTTATCGCTTGCTGTCTGGCTTGCACAGCAAATGGCGATACAATCGCATCTTTTAAAGGGGAAGACTTTCGATCAAAGCCCCTTATTACCCAATCTTTACCATGCTCGCCCAGCGAAACAACATCCAACACTTTAGAAAGATTGGGGCTGCTTTCTATCAGTTTTTTTGCATCTTTCAACAGTTTTATTGATTTGGGCATGTCGGCCACTCTGTTTTCAAACCAGCGTTTCATAACTTGATTATCGGTGAGAGGCGATTCAAATAATTGCCCTTCGCCACCGCTTAATTTTGGGTTATACGTCAAATCGTCGTTACCTCTAAATGTTTTCAACTTTTTTGCAAATTCAACATTGTTTTCAGGCTTAAAGATATTCCAATTATCGGGTAATTCTTTTCCAATTTTTTCAAAAAACGTTCTTTTAATTTTAGCCTTGGTATCTTGTAGGTCTTTTTGATGCCTTGCCGCAACTTTTTTGTATTCCGCCTCATGTACTTTGAGTCTTTCAATGGCAATTTTTTGTTTGGCCCGCTCCAATAAATCCTGTCCTCTCTTTAATGTAACTTCCACTTCGTCTTTCGTTAAAACATCCAACAATATCAACTCACTTGGTTCTTTGGCCAGGTTTTTTATCAAAGAATTAGGTACTCCCTTATTTTGTAAATTGGTTTTTAGGGTTTGGGTTTCGGCAGTACTTACCACAATAATAGCCATGGTGGCCAAAAAGCCCACAAGCACCTGCGATAGCTTAATTAGCTTTTCGTTGTCGTTTAGTTTTTTGTCGAGGAGGATGGCGTTTATTTCATCTGCTGCATCTTTGCTTATAATTAAACCCTGCACACCATCGCCAACTGCCACGCCGTAATCCAAATATTTGGCGGTGCCTGTTAGGGTGGTAATGCCTTTTGCCTCGCTCAGTGCTTTTAATTTTGTTGCGCGAAGTCCCATTAAAGAAGTGGCCAGTTGCAAAACATCCAATGTTATTTCCCTGGCGTTGAGCTTGTCTTTTGCCAAACTGTCCACAAGGCCAAGCCCAGCCGCTGCAAAGCCAAGCGTAAAGGCCGAGGTCATTAAAAAAGCACTGACTCCCTGCGCGCCGGGTACAAAAAACGTGAGCACCCCGCCGGCAAAGGTAAGCATGGAGTACAATCCGGCCCGGCTGCTCACATAATGCAGAGTTGAACCGCCTTTTGTTTTTATAATATAGTTTATTCCCTCTGCCTTTAGTTTAATTAAACCATCGGGGTAACTTTGCCAATCGTTGAAATTTTGCAGGGCATCAACAAGGGTTTCACCTTCGTAATAAGTGGTTTCCACATTACGGGTTAAATCAACAACGATGTAGGCGGTGGGTTTGTTTTTGTCCTGCTTTTTGCTCTTGCCATAAAACACACTAATGGCGTTGCTTATGCCTTGTTCTTCGTTAACATACATGGCATTTATAGGTAGCACGGGGCCGTCGATTTTCCGGCGGGCTTCTTCCATGCCTTTTAGCTGAATTTGGGTTTCGTTTAGTTGTTCTTTGCGTTGTTGTTCCTGCCGGCTGTTTTGGTTGTTATAATATTGTATAAAGTTTTCTACTCCTGTTAGTTTTCCGTTTTGGTAACGTTCGCACACTACCTTGTATTTTATACTGTCGGGCAGTTTTTTGGCCATGGGAAAGTAAAGTGCAATTTGTGCTTTATTTAATTCAGGTTCGAACAATTGCATGGTACTAAATGCCCTGTTGCCGTCGGGCATATCGGCCACCTTTGTTTTGTTTACATGGCTCAACGAAAAGTAATAATTTTCGCTGTTGTTAAGTACCGATTTATCGTCGGCGGTAACGTACCACAAATAACTTTCGTTTTTTTGCGGGTTTTTAAGTTGAAAATTTACCTGATAGGTTTCGGAAGTATTATCCGACTCATGAAAGTAAGCTGGATTTCTGTTGCTGACAATAACGGAGCCAAGGTTTTCCTTTACAGGGTTTTGGAGCCGCATTTTGTTGATGAGCAGGCTGGTTTGGAGTTTGTTAAAATGATCCTTACTCAGGCCTTCATTTTTTTCGAAAGCTTCGTTGGCTATCTGTTCGACCGAAACAATATTTAGGTAATCCCTTAAAACCTGTATTTCGTTACTTTCAGTTAATACAACGGCCATTACTGTGTAAACGCCTTGTTTGTCTGCTTCAAAATTAAAAGTGTATTCAGTGGCATCTTTCATGCGTTCTGAGTCCACATCACCATCTGGTTTGGAAACCAGCCAATATAACACCCGGGGTGTAAATAGTCCTGGTGATTGCGTCCAGTCTTTATAAATGCCCTGTGGGCCTAATAATTCTATTTTTTGTGGTCTTGGCCCTTCAAAAGTATAGTTGACCTTGGCGCCAACTGCCAGTTTATTTCCGGCCTGAGAGCGAATGGATAAAGCACCCCATTCTTTTTGGGAAACTGTGGTTTTAACAAGTGCTTGAAAAAGATCGT
>JADLED010000161.1 GCA_020846335.1 Bacteroidia bacterium | reverse complement strand
CCTTGGTATAAGCTTTATTTGATTTGCCATCCACAATATCCTCATTCAAACCGCTCTTGCCCGAATAACCAACAATTTTACCGGGCTCAATGTTGTTTACCACCCTTCTTATTTCAAAGGTAGGTTGAGCATTTGAGGTTTTAACAACCAAAGTAAAAGCGATAAAAACCAAACAACGAGCTATTAATTTTTCCATAAATCTTAGTTAATAGGTAAGCATTTTTAAAATTCGAATAACAAATAACATTAAAAATTCACTGGGAAACAATAGTTTATCTGATTGAACAAAGCGACATTGTGTGCGACAGTCAAATATTAATTCCCCCATTTAACTTCCCATTATTTAATACCTTTACCTCAAAGCATTTTTTATGAAACCACATTTTCTAGGCTACGCATACCGCAAACTGTTATTGCTACTTGTATTTGCCGAACTGCTCAACCTCAAGGCCACAGCCAATCCCGGCGATACCACCTGGGTTACTGTTTGGAATCAACGCAAACTTACCCAATACGGTAATTACGATACCACAGCCACTTTTCCCACCAACAAACGTTTTCGCAAAATACGCCTGCATTATATTCTGGGTCGTTATGTATGCCCCGGCAACCCACAATACTGCGGCTCCTGGGATTACACCACACAAATTTATGCCCGCCACGCCAATATGGATTCGGTGGAAATTGCCCGTGTGATTACCCCCTACGCCACCGATTGGTTATCTCTTGGTAAAAAACACGATTACATTGTGGAAGTAAGCGACTATGCCGCTGCTCTGGATGGCGCCACCGGCATGCGTTTTAATTATTCGGGCTATTCGTGGGGATTTACCATTACCCTTAAACTTGAATTTATTGAAGGTGTGCCACCCATGGATGCTCTTGCCGTTAAAAACATTTACGATGGGTATTACCCTTTTGGCAATGCCACCAACAGCATCGAAAATTACCTGAGTGCCAAAACATTTTCTTATGGTGGCAATGTTAACCGCGCCTTTATTAAAAACATCGTGAGCGGCCATGGTGCCGATGCCAACGATTGTTCAGAGTTTTGCGACAAATACTATCAGTTAAAACTTAACAACAATCAGGTAGCACAAAAACAGATCTGGCGTTCGGATTGTGGCATCAATCAGGTGTATCCACAAACAGGCACCTGGATTTACGAACGCGCCAACTGGTGCCCCGGGGCTGTGGTGTGGCCCATTTATCACAACGTCAGCAGCCTTACTTCGGCCAATACAAATTTTACGGTGGACGTTGACATGCAAACCTACACGGTTACCAGCCCATCGGCGGGTTACAACTGGGTGAGTCAACTGGTTACATACAGTGTGCCCAATCACGCCACCGATGTGTCGATTGAAGACATTATTGCCCCTACCAACGACGATAATTATTTGCGTGAAAACCCAAGTTGCATGAACCCCATGATTAAACTCAAAAATGTGGGAACCAATTCAGTAAACTCAGTGGTGTTTAATTATGGCCTGCAGGGTGGCGCGGTATTAACGCACACCTACACCGGTGCCCTTAACTTTTTAGACGAAACCACAGTTATTTTTCCATTATCCAACAGCATCCTGAGCGGCAGTGTGAGTGCGGTGTTTCAGGTGTCGGTGGTAAGTGTAAATGGCCAGGCGGGCGACCAGAATTTGTTTAACAATAGCTACCAAAGCAAAACCCTTCCGGTTTCCGATTTTCCCGAAAGTTTTGTAGTGAAAATGGTCACCAACTCTGCCACCGACCCGGGTACTACCAAAAACGAAACTTCGTGGCGCTTATACAATCAATCAGGAAACATTATTGCGTCCAGAAATCTATTAAACAATAACACGGTTTACATTGATTCGGTAAAAAATTTAGCGCCCGGCTGTTATAAATTTTCGCTGGACGACTCGGGCTGCGATGGCCTCTCGTGGTGGGCCAATCCGGGTGCAGGCAATGGCGCCATGCGTTTGGATTACATTAATTTTAACAACACCATTTTTTCATTTCCGGTGGATATTGGTTGCAATTACACCAAATACTTTGTGGTTTTACCTAAAACCAATCCGGTGGGTATAACCGAAACAAAGGCGTTAAACAATTTTGAGCTTTTCCCTAATCCTGCGAATAACCGCGTACGTTTGATGTTTGAATTGAGTAACAAGCAAACGTTGAGTTACCAGATTGAAGATGTTGCCGGAAAAATTCTAAGCACCAAAACCATTTCTGCAACCAGAACCGTGGACGAACTAATTCCTTTAGATAATTTAGAAACCGGTGTTTATTTAATACGAATTAAACTAGCTGATGGACAGATTTACACCAAAAAATTAATGGTGGAGTAAGCGGTTGGTTGGGATTTAATCGGTAACAATTCAAGACCAAAACTTTCGACGGAATTCAATGCCCAAATTCACTAACTTTACCTTCCGTTTGAAAAATAACTACATATTACTTTTCTTTTTGTTTTGTTCAGGATTAGGTCTTGCCCAAAACTTTTCCATTAACGGCAGCATTAAAGACGCTAAAAACGGCGAAACCATTATTGGTGCCACCATTCTCATAAAAGAAACCGGCAAAGGCACCAACAGCAACCAATATGGCTTTTATTCCATCTCCGCCCCCAAAGGCAAATACACACTTGTGTTTTCCTACATCGGCTTTCAAACGGTGGAAAAAACTATCGAACTGACTAAAAACACCAGCATCAACATTTCGTTTAGCGAAGCCGAGACCACACTCGATGAAGTTGAAATTTCGACCAAAGCCGCCAATCAAAATGTAAAAAGTTCGCAAATGAGTGTGGTGCAACTCGACATGGCCGAAATAAAAAAAATTCCGGCATTTATGGGCGAAGTGGATATTCTTAAAACCATACAACTATTGCCCGGCATTAAAAACGCAGGCGATGGCAACACCGGCTTTTATGTGCGCGGTGGAGGTCCCGATCAAAACCTGATATTGCTCGACGAAGCCAATGTTTACAATGCCTCGCACCTGCTCGGCTTTTTTTCGGTGTTTAACGGCGATGCTATTAAAAACGTAAACCTCTATAAAGGCAATATGCCCGCGCAATACGGTGGCCGCCTTTCTTCGGTGCTCGACATCAGCATGAAGGACGGCAACAACCAGAATTTTCAGGTAGAAGGAGGCATTGGGGTGATTGCCTCACGCCTAACCGTGCAGGGGCCAATACTTAAAAACAAATGTTCGTTTATTGTGAGCGCCCGCCGAACTTATGTGGACGTGGTGGCAAAACCCTGGATTGAAAAATCGGATTTTAAAGGCACTTCGTATTTTTTCTACGACCTCAACGCCAAAATCAACTACAACATTAACGATAAAAACCGACTGCTGTTTAGTTCGTATTTTGGGCGCGACAAATTTGTGTACAGCGATGTGGAAGGTGGCTTTAACACCAAAATTCCCTGGGGCAACTCCATCGCCTGTTTGCGCTGGAATCACATTTACAATTCCAAACTCTTCTCTAACCTATCGACCTGCTACACCGGCTACAACTTTAGTTTTGGTGCCAATCAGCAGGATTTTGAAGTGATTATTAAATCCGGAATTTCCGACTATAATTTAAAATACGACCTGAGTTACTTTCCCAATTCGCGACACTCGGTTAAAACCGGTATCAATTACATCTTCCATGTATTTGTGCCCACCAGTGTAAGCGCCAAACAGGGCTCCACCACCTTTGGCATTGGCAAAGACATTAAATTGTATTCGCACGATGCGGCCATTTACATCAGCGACGATTGGGAAGTCACTCAAAAGTTGAAATTGAATATGGGCCTTCGTTTCGGAAATTTCACGCAGGTGGGTCCGTTTACCCGTTACAAAAAAAACATCTTCGGGCAAATAACCGACACCGTTAATTACAAATCCAACGAAGTAGTGGCCAATTACAACGGTTTGGAACCACGCTTCTCGATTAGGTATTCACTTAACAAAACCTCATCTCTTAAAGCAGCTTATTGCCGCAATTTTCAATACATACACCTTGCCTCCATTTCGTCAGTAAGCCTGCCTACCGATGTGTGGATGCCCTGCACCGAGGTAATTAAACCGCAGGAAGCCAATCAGGTGGCTCTGGGCTACTTTCGCAATTTTAAAGATAATTTGTACGAAACCAGTGTGGAAGTGTATTACAAAACCATGAAAAATCAGGTGGAATACAAAGAAGGATCGCAGCCAAGCGACAATGTGTTTGATAACCCCGATAACGCTTTTACGTTTGGAAAAGGCTGGGCTTATGGTGCCGAATTTTTTGTAAAGAAAAACCGTGGCAAATTTAACGGCTGGATTGGTTACACCCTGTCGTGGACCTGGCGACAATTTGCCGACATTAATTATGGCAAAGCCTTTTTGGCCAAGTACGACAGGCGGCACGATGTGTCGGTGGTGCTAACCTACGACCACAGCAAACAATGGAATTTTGGTCTGGTGTGGGTGTATGGCTCCGGCAACCGTGGCACCCTGCCCAATGGCTTTTTTCTTTACGAAGGCAGTTTGAGCAACGATTATGGTTTACGAAATTCGTACCAGTTCATACCTTATCACCGCATGGATGTGAACGTGAGTTACAGTCCCGACCGCGCCAAACGCCTCGAAAAGAAAAAACAATTGCTGATTGAACAATACCAGGCCGAGGGCAAAGACATTAGTAACATTACCGTTGGAAAAAAATGGGCCAAAAATTTTAGTAATAGTTTTACACTGAGTTTGTTTAATGTTTACAACCGCCACAACCCTTACTTTATTTACCTCACACGCAGTGGCGATTTTGCCCGCGGCACGTTAAAAGTAGGTGCAAGGCAGGTGTCGCTGTTTCCAATCATACCAAGTTTAACCTGGAATTTTAAATTTTAATGAAACACCTAAAATACATAGCGCTGTTACTTGTTTTTGTGTCGTGCCGCAAGGATGTAACCTTGGTTTTACCCGAATACAAACAACGCGTGGTAATAGAAGGCGGCATAGAAACAGGTTCTACCGCCATTGTTTTTCTTTCTTACTCCGTGCCTTATTTTGGCGACTTTGATTACAGCGCACCCGAAAAGGCTTTTATTTCAGGCGCACAGGTGGTGGTAACGGATGGTATAGAATACGACACTTTGGTGCAGGTTGACCCCAACGGCGGGTATTTGTATGTGGGCACCAAAATAAAAGGCGAAAACAATAAAACCTACACCATTAAAGTAACGGTGGATGGTAAAACTTTTGAAACCAGCACCAGTATTTTAACACCACCCAAACTCGACAGCTTGTATTTTAAAGCTGAAAGAGACAGTTTAGGATTTATGTGGCAGCGATTTTCGGAACCCGAAGGAACGGGTGATTGTTACCGCTGGTTTGCCAAACGCCTGAACCGCGACGCTTTTTATGCCCCTCCTTTTAATTCAGTATTCGATGATAAATTTATTGATGGCAAGTCGTTTGAGTTTGCCTACGATCGTGGACCACAACCAAATTCGCTGCAGCAAAACCGCGAAGACCCCGAAAGAGGATATTATAAAACCGGTGATACAGTGATTGTAAAATTCTGTAAAATAGGATTAAGAGAATACGATTTCTGGTACACCTATTACCAAAACAAGTCCAGTAATGGCAACCCGTTCAGTGCCCCATCCAACATCAAAAGCATGTTTGGTAATTACGAAGATGCCTTTGGTGCTTTTGTAGGTTATGCTCCTTTGTTTGACACCATTATTATTCCAAAAAAATAACACATGTTGCCCGAAAATCACCCGCTTATCAACAAATACATTCAATCCAATTTATTTGGACAACACTTAGGTATGGACTTTAAAATTATTTCTCCCGGCCATATCGAGTACCGTTTAAATATTAATGTACAACATTTGGCCACGCCCAAAGCAGCGCATGGTGGGGTTATTTCGGCCTTGGTGGACGGCGCACTTGGGGTTGCGGGATTATCAGCGGTGTGCGGTCAAAATAAAGTGGTAAGCACGGTTGAGTACAAACTCAATTTTATGGCGCCTGCTTTTTTAAACGATGAATTACTGGCCATTGGCAAGGTGGAACAATTGGGCAAACGCCTAATGATTGTGAGTTGCGAGGTAATTTGCACCAACCGCAACAATCAGGTAATTTCTAAAGCCCTTGGTACTTTTAATGCCTACGATGCCGAAAAGGCGGGGTATTAAGATTCCATTACCTCATATGGAGCGACCTTGACGTCACGGCAAAGTGCAAGAGCCGGACTAACCCTTTACAAAATCTCCTTTATACTCCCCTGCCAAGTGCGTTTTTGCAATCGACAGGTGCGTTGAGCGGAGTCGCTAGGGTCGTTGAGCGGAGTCGAAACGCCCTACTCGCTGCTGCCAAGTGCGTTTTTGCTGCTGCCAAGTGCGTTTTCGCATTCGCAAGGGGCGTTGAGCGAAGTCGAAACGCCCTACTCGCTGCTGTAGTGTGCGTTTTTACAATCGATACCAGCATTACTCCCTGCTGCTAAGTGCGTTTTTGCTGCTGCCAAGTGCGTTTTCGCATTCGCAAGGGGCGTTGAGCGAAGTCGAAACGCCCTACTCGCTGCTGTAGTGTGCGTTTTTACAATCGATACCAGCATTACTCACTG
>JADLED010000160.1 GCA_020846335.1 Bacteroidia bacterium | reverse complement strand
TTGCTATTTTTCCTGAATTAGAAGAATTCATTACTGCCGGATGAAAGTATTGGGCATATCCGCATATTATCACGATTCGGCCGCCGCACTAACAGTGGATGGTAAAATTATTGCTGCCGCACAGGAAGAAAGGTTTACCCGCCAAAAACACATTGCAGAATTTCCAACAAACGCCATTCAGTATTGTTTAAAGGAAGCAGCACTAACGCTGGATGAACTCGATGCCGTGGTGTTTTACGACAAACCCTTTTTAAAATTTGAGCGATTGATTGAAACCTATTATGCCTTTGCACCCAAAGGATTAATGTCATTTATTACAGCCATTCCGGTTTGGCTCAACGAAAAATTATTTTTAAAACGGGCCATCAAAAAGGGATTAAAAGAAGTTAGTAACTACGATAAACAAAAACTGAATCTGCTTTTTACCGAACATCACCTATCACACGCAGCGAGTGCCTTTTTTGTGTCACCACACAACGAGTCGGCCATACTTACCATTGATGGGGTAGGCGAGTGGTGTACGGCTTCAATTGGTTTTGGTAAGGCCAATACCATTACTTTTTTAAGAGAAATGAATTTTCCTCATTCGGTGGGATTGCTCTATTCAGCCTTTACCTATTATTTGGGATTTGCCGTTAACTCGGGCGAATACAAACTCATGGGCCTTGCACCTTATGGCATTCAGGCTTCAGAAAATGTGAACCAGTGGGTGGAACTCATTAAAACAGAATTGGTGAGCATTAAAGAGGATGGGTCAATTTTCTTAAACCAATCGTATTTTAAGTACGCAACAGGTTTGCGCATGATTAATCACCGCAAATGGAAAGCCCTCTTTGGTTTTGAAAGAAGGCGCGAGGAGGACGAATTGCAGCAACAGCACTGCGATTTAGCCCTGGCTATACAAAAGGTAACCGAAGAAATTGTTCTAAAAATGGCCGCCGAGGCAAAAAAAATAACGGGTAGTAAAAACCTGTGCATGGCCGGAGGCGTGGCCTTAAATTGTGTGTCGAATGCCAAACTGCGGGATTTGAATTTGTTTGAAAATATTTATATACAACCCGCGGCCGGTGATGCAGGAGGAGCGCTGGGCGCAGCTTTGGCTGTGGAATACCTGTATTATGGTGCCGAAAGAAAGCCCCTGAATAATGAGGATAACATGCAGGGAACTTATTTGGGACCTGAGATAAGCACAGAAGAGGTTGAACAATTGATTGGGAAATTCTCTGCGGCGGCTGTAAAGTACAACGACAGTTCGGAACTAAGTAAAACCGTAGCAGCAAAACTGGCCCGCGGATTGGTAATTGGCTGGTGCCGGGGCAGAATGGAGTTTGGCCCCAGAGCCCTTGGAAACAGAAGTATTTTGGCAGACCCGCGCAACGCCGACATGCAAAAAAAATTAAATCTTAAAATTAAAAACCGCGAAGGCTTCCGGCCCTTTGCCCCTTCGGTATTGAGTGAACACGCAGCTACTTATTTTAATACAAAAGAACCTTCGCCCTACATGTTGTTTGTGTCTGAACTTAACTCCTCTTTTCGCAACCCATTACCGGCTGATTATGAAAAGCTCGATTTATGGGAGCGCCTGTATTATCAAAGAAGCCAACTTCCGGCCATTACCCACCTCGATTTTACGGCGCGTGTGCAAACGGTTCACAAAGCAACAAATCCGGTGTATTGGCAGTTGCTCGATGATTTCAGAATAATCACCGGCATTCCCGTTTTGGTAAACACCAGTTTTAATGTGCGTGGCGAACCCATGGTGTGCAGTTCCGAAGACGCCTACCGCTGTTTTATGCAAACCGATATGGATGTGCTGGTAATTAATAACTTTGTGTTCGAGAAAGAAGCTCAACCAGATTGGAAAAATAAAGCAATGTGGGAAAGGCAATTTAAAAAAGACTGACTCACGAAATTTAAAATGGATAATTAAAGTTTAATTTAGAGATCAAAGAATGGATTTTATTAAAGACATGTGGTTATTTATGCGTGAACGGAAAAAATTCTGGCTCGCACCACTCTTAGTCATGCTCATGTTACTTGGTATATTAATTGTTCTTGGCGGAGGCACCGCAGTGGCACCTTTTATTTATTCGTTGTTTTAAATAATGAACAAAAAAAGAAAAGATACTCTGATTAATGCAGCCATTATTACTGGAGGCTTTCTTTTGCTTTACCTCAATGGCAGGCAGGTGTGGACACTTTACATTGCCGGCACAGTGGCAAGCGTTAGTCTGTTGTGGCCAAAGGGCGGTGAAATCATCCAATGGTTGTGGATGAAACTGGCCTGGTTGCTGGGCTTGATTGTTCCTAAAATAATTTTGACAATTGTGTTCTTTTTCATTCTTTTTCCATTATCACTTCTTTCAAAACTTTTTGGAAAAAAATACGGCCTCGAACTTAACAAAAACGTAAGTACTACATTTAAACAACAGCAAAAAATATTCGCAAAACAAAATTTTCTGCACCCTTGGTAAAAGGGCAGTTTAGGCAAAACACCACTATGAAAAAATTTAAAGTACAATTCATCATTTTCCTCGTTCTTTTTCTGCTTGCCGAAATTGTGCTGCGTGTTATGGGAATGAAATCCGGCACCTTGATTGATGATTTTGGGATTGAAGACCATCCACAATATATGAAACGCTTTGTGAGCGATGAGATGGGTATCAACCATATTTATCCAAATGCAGAAACGTTGATGCTTGGCACTGTAATCAATGAACAGGGTTTCAGAGGAAAATTTGATTACACCAAAGCCTCCGTGGATTCCATTCGCAAATATACCGGCAGAAAAATTGTGATGATAGTTGGCGATTCATACGTGGAAGGCTGTTGCGCCGATACCATGAAAAACTCCTTCCCTGATTTGCTTGCCAACGGCCCCCGCTACGAGGTGCTTAATTTTGGTGTTTCGGGAACCGATCCTATTCAGTACGATCTCATTGTGAAAAAGTATGCTAAAGAGTTAAGACCCGACATAGTATTGGTGGTAGTTTATTTTGGCAATGATTTTTTAACCTACGATCGCAAACCCACCCCTGGCACGCCACTCACCTTTCCCTTTAAAAAAAATAAATGGATTTATGCCATTGCCACCAATCACCTCTCAAAAGAAGTGAACTATGCGTTTAAAACATCCGATGAAGCCTACGACTTTTACATGCAACATTATACCTTGCGCGGAAAAGACCGCAACTGGTTTCAAAAAACGATAAGCCACAGTGTTATAATTTCTAAACTTTATTTATTTGCCGAACACAAAATAAAAAAATATGAGTGGGACAAAATAGCACCTACCACCCTGGTTGATGTGAATGAAATCACCCACAAACGTTTTAAAAGTATTCAGAAAGAGTGCGATTCTTTATCCATACCATGCGTATTTGCAGGTATCCCAATGCCAACCGAAGGAACAGAAGGTAGCGCACTAAAAACAAAATATAAAAATTTCTTTCAAGAAGTTCCTTACAATGTACCCACTAATTTTAGTGAGAAAGACTACGACGGCACCGATATGGCAAATCATTTTAATAACAACGGCCATAAAAAGTACGCGGAGTTTTTACTTAATCTTTTGGATAAGAAGAAATAGAACGCTTGCAAAACAGCACAACACATAACCTACAACGCTTTGCTGTTTTTTTTGTAAAAAAACTCAGGCTCGGCAATCCCTGGAATTACAAAGCGCCGCTCCTCATCACATTTCCTTATCTTATTTTTTTATTCAGCAATTACCAAAGTGGTCAGGCGTTTTTTGCTGTGCTTGCTGCTTGTGTTGTAATTATTGGTGTGGCGGGTGTGGGTTATCTGAGCAACGATTTGGGCGATCGGAAAAAAGACAAACAGCCC
>JADLED010000159.1 GCA_020846335.1 Bacteroidia bacterium | reverse complement strand
TTCAAATGGCCAATGCCATTGTGCCTTCGCAGTTGGTAATGATTTCTTCCAAAGGTGTTGCCAAAAACAATTTTCCTTTAAACCTGCCCCGTTCAGCGCCTTTCAACAACAGTAATAAAGTAATTTATCAAAAAACCAATAACAGTACAATCTCGTTAATGGTTTATGATTTTACCAATTTGCGCGAAACACCATTAATTTCGGGACCTTACAATCCTAATTCCGATTCAGTTTATTTTGACAACCTGTGTTTGGACAATAAAGACAATTTTTTTTACTGGTCAAACCATGCAGGAATTTTTCGCTGCTCGCTATCAAGTTTGCATGTTGACACGGTATTTAAAAACTGTGAAAATGTAAAATACCTTAGCCCTCTTTTTCAGAAAAGCCGACCAAACGAATTGTTGATGTGTGCACATTTTATTAAACCATTGTTGCCCTTTGCTCTGCTGCACGAGTACAAAGCAGTGGAATACGATTTTGTTACATCTGAAAAAAACATTTTGGATATTTTTCCCTGAAACAATCAACAAACTGAATTGAGTGAAGACTGATATTATTGTTTCGCCGATACAATCCTAATTTACCTTTTCAACTTTTATGTAATACCCAACAGGTACTGCAAATTCCGTTCCAACAAAAGGCATTTTTTGCCATTTTTGTTTTGGATGAATCACCTGCTGCTTCCCACCATTATCAATGCGCAAGGGCATGTTAAATTTTTCCACACAATTGTTCCAACGGTACATTAATTTCCCTTTTACGATGCGGTATTCAAGTACGGGAATCTTTGTGGTTCGCAGGTACTGATCAAATACTTTTTGAAAATCGTATTTTAAAAACACTTTCATAAAATCTTCAATTTCTTCGGTGGTTACGGTTTGATGCCAGAATTTTTTACTTAGTCCACGCAACATTTCTTTCCAGATGCTATCGTTGTTTACCACCAATCGCATGCTGTGCAACATGTTAGCGCCTTTGTAATACAAATCGCCACTCCCGCCCATGTTCACGTTGTAATCGGCAATAATTGGCTTATCGTTTAAAACCTCTTTGCGTGTGCCAACCACGTATTCTTCACCGGCTTTTTTTCCGAATAAATATTCCACATATAAATTTTCGGAGTAGGCTGTAAAACTTTCGTGTATCCAGTTATCCGCCACATCCTTTGCCGAAATGTTATTTCCAAACCACTCGTGGCCTGATTCGTGGACGATTATAAAATCCCATTTAAGTCCCCAACCTGTACCTGACAAATCGCGGCCTTTATAACCTGTTACAAAATTATTACCGTAAGCAATGGCGCTTTGGTGCTCCATGCCTAAAAACGGGGCTTCCACCAGTTTGTAGCCGTCTTCGTAAAAAGGATAAGCACCCAACCAGTCTTCAAAACAATGCAACATGGATTTTACCTGTTTAAAATGAACTTTTGCTTTTTCGTAATTGTGATTTAATACCCAGTAATCCAAATCCAAAACTCCGTTTTTACCTAACACTGTATCTTTAATGTTCACATACTTACCGATGTAAGGAATGATGTTATAAATGTTGATGGAATTCTTCACTTCCCAACTGTAAGTAAATCCTTTATCGGTTACATTAATTCCTTTAAAGCGCCCGTTGCCAACAGCGGTAAAATCCTTTAAACAGGTGTAAACCATCTTAGCGCTATCAGGCTCATCTGCCATGTGATCTTTGCAAGGAAACCAAACACTGGCCGACATGCCCTGGCAGGCAATGGAAATCCAGGGATCGGCGTTTTTGTCTTTACTCCAGATAATTCCTCCATCCCATGGTGGATTTTTTGCCACCGTTGGTTTGCCATGAAAAAAGACTTTTATTTTTTGAAGACTGTTTTTTTGAGCTGGCTTTTTAAATTCCACAAACCAGGCATTGCCATCGCGCGTAAATGGCAACGAAGTATTTTCATAAAGAATGCTGTCGATTACCATGGGTTGACGCAGATCTATCTGTAGGCGTGTTTTGGGTTCAAGAACTTTAAAAGTAATGCTGTTGCTGCCTGAAATGCTGCTGTCCAGGTAATGCGTATAATCAACGTCAAGGCTGTAATGCGTTACATCCCACCATGCACGGGCTTTGGAGTAATTGCCTTTTAACGAATCGGCATGAGAATAATTAGTGGTTTGAGAACCAACATGTGCAGCATAAAAAAGTATAATAATTACAAGTAAACGACGCATGTTGCAGATATTATTTGGATAAAAATACAATGAATTTATTTATGACCATTCATTCCGAACATTGATTTCCACACTTCAATTCAAAAAATAATAGTCATTCTTTTATCTATAAAAACAGCATTAACTTCTATTTTACTTCGGTTCCACCAATTTTATTGCTTATTTTGAAGCATGAATTCCTCTTCGAATCACTCTTGGGTAAAACCCGCAGGGCATTTGGCCTTGTGGTTACTTTTGCTGTGTTTGCCAATTATTTTTTCGTCGGCCGATGGTTTTGATTCGCTAAGGTTTCTTCGGTATAACCTTGTTCCACTAACTTTTCATTGCATCTTATTTTATAGTAACTATCTGCAAATAATAGACCGTTTTCTTTTCAAAAAAAAATACCTCCATTTTGTGCTCATTAACCTGGTGTTGTTACTGCTAGCTGCCTACATTGTGCATCAACTCAAACATTATCTTGCTTCTTTTGCTCCTCCTAAAACGTATAAAAGTGGATTTAGAGGGCAACAGTACAGTCACTATTTTTATAAGGATTTGGTGTCGATGATAATGCCGGTGGTGATTTCTATTGCGGCAAGAACTACCGAAAGATGGTCGGAAAATGAAGCCGAAAAAAAAGAAATTGAAAAGGAAAATCTAATGTCGGAATTACAACATTTAAAATACCAGTTGCAACCACATTTTTTCTTTAATTCGCTTAATACCATTTATGCCTTGGTGGAGCGATCGCCCGGACTGGCACAGGAAACCATTCATAATTTATCCAACCTGATGCGCTATATGCTTTACGATACAGACAAAGAAAAAGTTTTGTTAAGCGACGAAATTGAATTTATGAAACAATACATTGGTTTGATGAAGTTGCGCATTTCTGAAAACGTGAATGTAAGTACGGAATTTCCCGAAAACACAAAAGGAATTAATGTGGCACCGTTGCTGTTTATTTCATTAATTGAAAATGCCTTTAAACATGGTATTTATGCCGGAAAATCTTCCGAATTCTTTTTTGCCATCAACCTAAAAGATAATGTACTTTCATTTGTTGCTAAAAACAGTAATTTCCCTAAATCAGAAGACGACCACAGTGGTTCAGGCATAGGTTTGGTGAATTTAAAAAAGCGTTTAGAACTAAGTTATCCGGGTAAGCATAAAATTAGTAACCAAAGTACCGAAACCTATTACCAAACCACACTCGAAATACAAATTTGATTACATAGTAACCTCCAATGAACAAAATAAATTGCCTTATAGTTGACGACGAACCTTTTGCTTTGGACTTGGTGGAAAGTTATGTAAAAAAAACACCCTTTTTAGAGTTAACAGGCAAGTGTAAAAACTCTCAGGAAGTTACAAAAATGGTAAATGAAGAGAATGTTGAACTTGTTTTTTTAGACATTCAGATGCCCGGCCTTAACGGCGTTGAGTTGAGCAAAACATTTCCACCTCACATAAAAGTTGTGTTTACCACGGCCTTTAAAAACTATGCATTCGACGGATTTAAGGTCAACGCAGTGGATTATTTATTAAAACCGTTTAATTATCAGGAGTTTTTAGCAGCCGCAAACAAAGCCGCCAAATTTATTTTACCCGTAGAAGAAAAGAAAAATAACACCGAAGAAAAATCCTTCATTTTTGTGAAATCGGAATACAAACATGTAAAAATAAAACTTGACGATGTGTTTTATTTTGAAGGACTGAAGGATTATGTAAAAATTTGGTTAAACACACAACCCAAACCTGTATTAACGCTTATGAGTCTTAAAACTCTGGAGCAGGAATTGATGCCAAACAAATTTATGCGTGTACACCGATCATTTATTATTGCTTTGGATAAAATAGACGTGGTAGAACGTGGCAGAGTTAAAATCAACAACACCTTTATTACCATTGCCGAACAGTACAAAAGCAAGTTTCATGAATTTATTGATGGAAAATTAATAAGTTAAATATCCTCAATTAATTATGCTCCTAATCACTATTCGACCTCATTTTTAAAAAATAATAGTATCTTGAAACTCAAATGTTGTTGCTCAAAAAATATCTGCCACTGATATTCATTCTCATTTGCTTTACCGGCATTGCTCAGGTAAATGTGACCGGCACTGTGGTTGACGAAACCGGTCAGGGTTTGCCCGGCGCAACAGTAAAGGCAATCAACAAGGATTCGGCTTTTGTTACCGGTTCGGTTACCGATGTGAACGGTAGTTTTACGCTGACATTGGCCAACAACAATAACTTTTTGTTGCTTGTATCGTCGCCCGTTTATTTTGGCAGAGGATTAAGATTAAGCGTTCAAACAAAAACCGAAAACATTGAATTAGGGAAAATTAAATTAAAGGAAGACCGTCAGAATTTAAAAGAAGTGGTAGTATCGGTCACACAGGTGCGGGGCGAACAAAAAGGCGACACCACTTCCTTTAATGCCGACGCCTTTAAAGTAAATAAAGATGCCACCGCCGAAGACCTCGTTAAAAAAATGCCGGGGGTTACATCAGATAATAATGGCGTAAAAGTAAATGGCGAAACTGTTCAAAAAGTGTTGGTGGATGGTAAACCCTTTTTTGGTGATGATCCCAATGCAACCTTAAAAAATCTTCCTGCCGATTTAATTGATAAAGTGCAGGTATTCGATAAAATGAGCGACCAATCGGCATTTACCGGCTTTACTGATGGCGATCAGCAAAAAACCATAAACCTGATTACAAAAAAGGAAAAAAACAACGGCACCTTTGGCCGCGTTTATGCTGGTATAGGCGCTGATGAAGATGAAACAATTCGTTATCAAAGCGGTGCCAGTATAAATAACTTTAAAGATAAAAGAAGAGTGTCGTTATTACTTCTATCGAACAATATCAATCAACAGAATTTTAGTTCGGCCGATATTACCGGTGCTATGGGCAGTCCGGGGGGCGGCGGTGGCCGACAAGGTGGTAGTGGAAATTTTGGCGGTGGTGGTGGCAATTTTGGAGGCGGCTCCAGCCTTATGACTTCACCGCAAAGTGGTAACAACATTACACAATCGGCGGGACTCAATTACAGTGATGCCTGGGGCAAAAAAGTACTGTTTTCGGGTAGTTATTTTTACAACTACACCGATAATAAAAACAGTTCTAACAGCACGCGCAATTATTTTACCGGACTTCAAAATGTTTACAAACAAATCACCAGCTCCTCCACTATTAATCAAAACCATCGCTTAAATTTCCGGTTAGAATATACGATTGACTCTGCCAACAAATTATTTATTACGCCTTCACTTAGTTATCAAAACAACGCTGGCAAAAGTTTGCTTGATGGAAAAAACTCACTTGCCGATTTGGTGTTTTTGAGCGAAATACTCACCAATTCTAAAAACAATAATTTAGGATTCGATTTTTCCAACAATATTCTCTTTCAACACAAGTTTAAAAAACAAGGTAGAACCTTCTCGATTAATCTCAACACCTCTCAAAACGAAAGAAACGCCAACGGCAGCTACAATTCCTATAACATTTACACCGACACAACAATTTCGGGACTGAACCAAAATTCGAACACCTATTCTTATACAAAAAGAATAGCCACAAATATTTCGTACAGCGAACCAATAAATAAAAACGCACAACTGCAAATTAATTACAACCCATCCTACTCCATTAATAAATCCGATAAAAGCACCAAAGATTTTAATTGGGTAAACGACAGTTATGACCTCTACAATTCTAATCTCTCAAATAAATACGATAATATTTATCAAACGCAAAGAGCCGGAATCAGCTACCGTTACAATAAAAACAAACTAAATTTAAGTGTTGGCCTGGATGGCCAGCAGGCCACGCTCGATGGCAAACAGGATTTTCCGTCAAAGGTTGTTATTAATCAATCGTTCAATAACCTGCTACCCAATGCCATGCTCAACTATAAATTTAGCCGTTCCAAAAATTTGCGTGTGTATTACCGTTCTTCCACCCATCTGCCATCAACCACACAACTTCAAAATGTAATTGATATTTCAAATCCATTGCAAATAAAATCAGGCAACTCCGATCTGAAACAAAGTTTTGAAAACTACCTTAACATTCGTTACGGAGGCTTCAATCCCAAATCCTCCCGCAATGCAATGATTTTTATCAATGGTTCAAGCAGCAAAAATTACGTGAGCAACGCAACATACATTTTAAAATCAGATAGCGTCATTCAGGGTTATAACATCAAAGCCGGAAGTCAGTTGACAAAACCTGTTAACCTGAACGGTTATTACACCGGTAGAATTTTCGGAGTTTATGGTTTTCCGTTTAAAAAAATAAAATGCAATGTCAACATCAATGGTGGATTAAACTACAGCCGAACCCCCGGTATCATCAATAACATAACCAATACTTCCAATAATTACGCCAGCAGTGCGGGAATTTATATTGGCAGCAACATCAGTCAAAATATTGATTTTTCTATTGGTTATAACGGCAACTACACCATGGTAAAAAACACCACACAAAAACAATCAGACAATAATTACTTTACCCATACCGCCAATTTCAAAATCAATTGGGTGATTTACAAAGGCCTTATCGCTAACACCGACATCAGTCACACGCTATACAACGGATTGAGTCAATCCTACAATCAAAATTATTTTTTATGGAACGCCTATGTGGGATATAAGTTTTTTAAAAACAAATCTTTAGAATTCAAAATCAGTGCATTTGATATTTTAAATCAAAACAGAAGCATTGGAAGAACCATTACAGGCCTTTACACCGAAGATACTTATACCACTGTTTTAAGACGCTACCTGATGCTTACGGCAACGTACACCTTTAAGAAATTTAAAAGTGGCGGCCCTCCAAAACCGGAAGAAGTTCCTCCTGGCTTCCCTGGTGGCCCACCCCATCCGAACATGCGTCCTCCGGGCAGTGGCGGTGGAAACAACTAAATACTGTTGCCTTCTTTAATGTACCACCTTTCTAAACGTAATATTTAATCTCGGCTTTGTTTCAGAACTAATTTTGGGTACGCGGTGTTCCCAATAATGTTGTGTTTCACCTCGCATAATCAAACAACTGCCGTGTGCCAGATAAATGCTTTTGAGGTCTGCCTTATCTGAGTAAGTTCTTAATTGAAATTTTCTTTCAGCACCAAAACTTACCGAAGCGATGATGGGATTTTCCCCCAATTCCCGCTCATTGTCGCGGTGCCAGCCCATGCCATCGTTGCCATTGCGGTACAAATTCAAAAGTGCACTGTTAAAAGTTGTGCCTGCCAATTCCTCCACTCTTTGTTTTACATAACCAAGCTCTGCATTCCAAGTATGTGGTTGCATAGTAATTCCAGAATAGCTGTAACTTACTCCAGGATCACCATACCAGGCCGTTAGCCGCGGCTGCATAATTTCTTTCCCAAATAGTTTTATCGGTTCTTGTTTCCATGCAACGATCTTCACAAGACTTTCAAACATGGTCTCCGTTTCGGTTGCATCAAAAAGGTTAGAATAGTAAAGCGCTTCGCCATGATGCGGTAAAATATTTTCGCCGGAATATGAAAACAAAGCATTCATTTATTCGCCTTTACTTTTAGCAGCTTCCCAACCAATTAACAGCTTTTTGCGCGCACTGCCCCAACGGTATTGACCATATTGTCCACCCGACTGCACTACCCGGTGACAGGGGATTAGATACGCTATTGGGTTATCGCCTATAGCTGTGCCCACCGCCCGTGATGCCTTGGGATGATGAATGCGTTCTGCAATTTTGCCATAGGAACTTAATTCGCCAAAAGGTATTTGCAGCAGGCATTGCCAAACCTTTATCTGAAAATCACTTCCCTTTAAATGAAGTTTAATTTCATCAAAATTGTTCCAATCAGCATCAAACAGTTTTAATGCACTGTTTTGAAAACTGTCTCTTTGTTGCAATAGCAATGCCTTATGAAAGTCCTTCTTCAATTCAGAAATAGTTTCGCCTTCATCATTCGTAAACACCATTCTGCAAACACCTTTGTTAGTTGAAGCCACAAATACCTTACCAAACAGGGTCTCCGAAAAACTGTAATTAATATTCAATCCTGCGCCACCGTTTTTATATTCGCCGGGTGTCATGCGTTCAATGTTTACAAACAAATCGTGCAAACGTCCTGTGCCAGAAAGTCCGGTGGATTCAGCGGCATCAAACAATATCAGTTCTTTTTTCTTTAAAACACTTTTGGCATATTCCACACTTAAAAACTCAAGAAATTTTTTTGGACTAACACCGGCCCAGTCACTAAATAATTTTTGAAAATAAAAAGGACTCAATCCCGTGTGCGCGGCCACCTCTTCCAAAGAAGGTTGCTGTTTAAAATTATCCGTTAAATAGATAATGGCTTTTTCAATGCGTTGATAATTGATATAATCCTGCTCCTTCATTTGAAACCCAAAGTTAGCTAACAACTACGCCACCTAAAACCCGATTCTTGCTCAGTTTAAAAATATATTTTATTTCACAAGATCAAATTCAGCTTGTGCCAGTCGCTTGCCATTCACCTGAATTTCCAGTAGGTGTTTTCCGGCAAAGTGTTTGCGGGTGGTAAAATCCTTAAACACTTGTTTTTTAGTAATGTGTTCTGTTGTTTTTGGTTCAAGCTTCAGTTCCTTTAACTTAAACACCTTTGGCGAAAGTTCACCTGATTTTTTGCGGTAATGAATCACATAGTCCACTACCAACTTCTGTGTTTTTGCCTTATCTGAAACAACATCAAAATTAAAAATCAGAGTTTCGCCGAGTTTAATTTTACGTTTGTTCAATGAAAATTTTTCGATTTTAACTTTCGCATTTTTTTCAAAATCAAAAACCGAAAGGCTGCCGCTGTGCCCCTTTTTAATGAGTGTGCGGCTGGCGTGTTTAATTATCCAGGCGGTGTGAGGATGACTCTTATCCCAGCTATTTACCAGGGCAAGCATGTAATCCGGATTTTCCTTGGTAATATCGTTTAAGTGATTGGCCACTGATTTGCGCACATATAACTCGTTATCGGCCTTTAAATTATTTAAAATGGGTTGTGTTATTTTTGGATTGTTAATCACCTCATCCAACTTAAACGACCATGGCAGGCGCGGTCTGCTACCCTCCGATGCAAGGCGGCGCACATGTGCATTTTCGTTTTCCGACCAGCGGTACATTACACGGATGGTGGTATCAAAATCGCGTTTTAAAAATTCGCGGATGGCAAATTCAGAAGAACCAAACTTTGTAAAATGTTGCAGTGCATTCAGTGAGGTTTCAAAATCATGATGGCCGAACTGAGAAACAAAATCAGGAAACACCAGATTGGTGTATCCGCCACGGGTTCTGGCAATCGCTTCCGATAAAAGCCCAATAGTTTTGTTATAGGAGTCCGGCAAATGTTCTTTTAATACCAGTGAGGTGTGTCGCATGCGTTGGTTCAGCGAGCGTTCCTCAATGCCAGTAGTACTGTCTTTCACAAAACCTTGCGCATTAAACGACGGATATAACTCCACCAGTATTTTGGCCAGGTGCTGGTAATAATTTTTATTGAACATTTCTTTTAATGGTTCCATACTTTTTTTTGTTTGTGCTAATGTAAGCAGTGCTTAACTATTTTTTGTTATTGTTGGCTTTAAATATTTCGCATTCCAAAACAAATTGAGTTATTTAGGGCTGTGAAATCATTTTCAATTTTTAATAAAAGTATAATCGCCATTGCGTTGATTACAGGATTAAATTCCTGCGCGCAGTCAACGGCAGATACAGTAAAAAAAGAAATTACAACTCAATCAACTCCTCAAACACATAAAATGAAAGTAGAAATATGGTCGGACGTGATGTGTCCGTTTTGTTATATTGGCAAACGCAAATTTGAAGCCGCGCTTGATAAATTTAAAAACAAGGAAAATGTGGAAATCGTTTGGAAAAGCTTCCAGCTAAATCCAAACCTGGTTACCGACCCTTCTAAAAACACCATTCAACATTTGGCCGAAACAAAAGGCTGGACAATGGACTACACGCGCAACACCATTGCCTATGTTACCAATATGGCAAAAGAGGTGGGCTTAAATTACGATTTTGACAAAGCCGTGGTAGCCAATTCGTTTGATGCGCATCGCCTCATTCAAATGGCAAAAAAACACAACAAGGGCGATGCTGCCGAAGAGCGTTTGTTTAAAGCGTACTTCACTGAAGGTAAAAACACTGCCGACCACGCCACACTAATTGCACTTGGCAAAGAAATTGGTTTAAATGAAACCGAAGTAAAAACAATGCTTGCCGGAAAAGAATTCAGCAACGAGGTACTAAAAGATTTATCAGAGGCTGAGCAATTACGCATTTCTGGCGTTCCGTTTTTTGTATTCGATCGTAAATATGCTGTATCAGGCGCGCAGGATTCGCAGGTGTTTGCCGATACAATGGCCAAAGCCTGGGAAGATTATGCCAAAACACATGCCCTTGTAATTGATAAAGAGGGCAAAGTATGTACACCGGATGGGCAGTGTAAATAATCTTCGCACCTCCTCTTCTTTAAATAAGTAAAGCTTGTTTGGTAAAATGCCGAAAAGCAGCCTTACTACAACAAAACATAACTGGTACTTCTTCCGCCACCTTCTTCCTTTTTAAGTATTTTCTTTTGCATCAGATCGTGTATGTCACGCAGGGCAGTATCGGCCGAGCACTTGGCTATTTTGCCCCATTTGGAAGAGGTTAACTTACCATCAAAACCATCAAACAATTTATTTATAAGCAGGCGCTGCCGTTCGTTTATTGGCGTGTTGGCGTGTTTGTCCCAAAACTTCGATTTTTTTAAAACACCCTGCATTTTTTCATCGGTAGCATTTAAAGATTTGTCGAGGCAGTTCAAATACCATGTCAGCCATTTGGTCACATCCAATCCACCCCTTTGCGTTTTTTCCAATACTTCGTAATAGGCTTTTCGCTCCACGCGTATTTGCGCCGACATACTATAAAACCTTTGGGAGTCATTATCAGATTTTACCAATTGCATATCAGCTATGGCTCTTGCTATACGGCCATTGCCATCATCAAAAGGGTGTATGGTAACAAACCACAAATGCGCCAACGCCGATTTTAAAACCGGATCAAGATTTTGCGAAGCGTTAAACCATTTCAAAAACGCATTCATTTCGCGGTTCAGGTATCGGGCATCAGGGGCTTCAAAATGCACCTTTTCCTTACCCATTGCCCCCGAAACCACCTGCATTGGTCCTTGTTCGTTCTCGCGCCATTTTCCTACTATTATTTTATACAAACCACTTCTTCCGCCCGGAAACAAAGAAGAATGCCAGGCAAACAAGCGTTCGCGGGTGAGTGGTTTTTTATAATTCTGCGTGGCATCCAGCATCAGTTCCACCACACCATCCACGTCTCTGTCAGAAGGAACCAGACCTGCTATATCCAATCCCAGGCGTTTAGCTATGGAAGAGCGCACCTGTTCGGGGTTTAAAAATTCGCCTTCTATTTCGGTGGACTTTAAAACATCGAGTGTAAGGGTTTGCAACATACTTTCACTCCTGGTTACAAAACCCAGCATTTCCATAAAGCCTTTTAAGCGCCCCTGCTTATGCCTAACGCTTGCCAAAAGGGGCAGCAAAACTTCGTTATCCCATGTAAAATGGGGCCATTCAGAATATTGATAGATGTACCTCGGCATTTTAATATCCGCATTTTTGCGGTAAATATATACCTTATTCTCCGCACTTCCAAATTTATTCTCCGCATTTTTGCGGCAAATAATCCATTTATTCTCCGCACCACTTCTTATAATCTCCGCATTTTTGCGGTAAATAATAATTCTATTCGCCGCATGCTTTCACAAATGAGTGCCTTTTCATAAAACCAGTATTAGGCTTTTTTAAGGCGGGGATCCGATTCAAAAACACTTTATTCGGTTTTTTTTCTCAACTTTGTGGTATCTCAGTTCTTAAAAAATATTTATTTGGCCTTATCGTGGTGTCTTATACACTCACCACGGTTGGCTTTCCTGTTTATCTGCACTATTGTGGCGGCGAACTCGAAAGAGTAAATTATCTGGTTAAAGGCACCGGTTGCTGTGGCGAAACGGATGATGAATCATCTGAAAGCAACGACTGTTGTAAAGACGAAGGCCTCTACGTTCAAAACACCAATCACTTTACGTTAAAAACAATCAACTACAGCATTCAACAATCGCTTACTCTGCTTTTTATACACCCCATTCAACCTTGTTCTCCTGAACCGTGCAATAACTTTGGCAATTTGGTAAAAGAAACAAAAGAACCTCCACCAAAACTACTGGCCAATTTACTGGTTACTACTTCCGTTCTCCGCATTTGATAAGTTGCGCTCACATTAGCTGAGTCAAAAAAGCACTGCCCAACTTTTTATTAACCATTATCAAATTATAAAACATGAGAACCATCATTATAATATGCATAAGTCTGTTTATTTCGTTAAGCAGCTTTTCGCAGGAAAAATCCGTTAAAACCATTACTCTTAGTGTTAAAGGCAATTGCGACGAATGCAAGGCCAGGATTGAAAACGCGGCCGACATTAAAGGTGTGAAAGTTTGCACCTGGAACGAAGACACCCAAATAGCTACCATTAGCTACCGGAGCGATAAAGTAACACCCGAACAAATAGAAAAAGCCATAGCTGCCAGTGGACACGATGCCGGAACTTTAAAAGGCGATGATAAAAGTTACGCCAAACTTCCATCCTGTTGCAAATACCGCGACAAAAAATGTGAGGAGAAGAAATAATGAAAGGCAATTTCTTTTTTTTGATGCTTGTGGCCATGCTGCAGGCGCAAAGTGTTAATGCGCAATTAAAAGGAAAGATTATCGAAATTGCTGCCAATGGCGATACCACCTCAGTTCCGGGTGTCATTGTGTTTTGGCACAATAGTTCCACGCCTTCCACCAGCGATGCCAATGGCGATTTTAAAATTAAAATAGTGAAGGGATTTAACCGTTTGGTGGTAAATGCCATTGGTTACCAAAGCGACACTATTACTGTAGAATCGCCCTCACAGTTTATGCTAATTACACTAAAAATCGGTGTTAATTTAAAGGAAATTGAAGTGGTGTATTATAGCAGTGGCACCGAAATATCGTACCTCAACACAATTAAAACAGAAGTACTGAATGAACGATCGTTGATGAAAGCTGCCTGCTGCAACCTTTCCGAAAGTTTTGAAACCAATCCGAGCATTGATGTGAATTTTGCAGATGCGGTTAGCGGTACTAAACAAATACAGATGCTGGGTCTGGGCGGACAGTATGCCCAGATTACAAAAGAAAACATGCCTTATTTAAGAGGACTGGCCAACAACTATGGATTAAGCTTCATTCCCGGCCCATGGATTCAGTCGATACAGTTAAGTAAAGGCGCAGGCTCTGTGGTTAATGGCTATGAAAGTTTTACGGGACAGATAAATACCGAACTTCAAAATCCTGAAAAAAGCGATCGGCTAAATTTTAACACGTATGTGAATCAAAATCGCCGAAGCGAATACAATCTTAATTTATCACAACGACTCAACTCTAAAATTGCCACCGGCATTCTGGCACACAGCAGCTTTAACCCTTATGCCGAAGATCACAACCACGACCATTTTCTCGATATTCCAACCGGTAAACAATACAACGTAATTAACAAATACAGTTTGCAGCACAAGGGTTTTGAAGGTCAAATAGGCGGTGGTTATATGCTCGACGAACGATTTGGCGGACAAATGGGCGATAGTGTGAATGCACATCATAATGTTTTTTTACCCGCCTATAAACTTGGCATTAGCAATCAAAAATGGGAGTTGTATAGCAAAACTGGTTATGTGTTTCGTAAAAAACCGGGCACCAGCATGGGCCTTCAATTGTCGTACCTCAACCATAATCAAAATAATTTTTTTGGATACGTTCGTTACAGGGCTTTGCAAAAAACATTTTATGCCAACTATATTTTTCAGGGCATTTTGGGCAATACTAATCATACCTCCAAGGCCGGTGCCAGCTACATGAACGACGATGACAGCGAAACCTATAGTGTTTTTAAATATGCCCGACTGGAACGCGTGGCCGGTGCCTTTTTGGAGTACGCCTACAACTTTAAAGAAAAATTTAACATGATTGCCGGAATGCGCGCCGATTATCACAATTACTACGGCTTGTTTTTTACACCGAGGCTTCACCTGCGTTATGCGTTCACACAAAAATCCGTACTGCGGTTTAGTGGTGGCAGGGCGCTGCGAACTGCCAATATTTTTACCGATAACGCGCAACTAATGGCCTCTGCCCGCGAATGGGTTATTGAAAGCAACGATTTAAAAATGCCTTATGGCTTAAAACCCGAAAGCGGCTGGAATTACGGCCTTAATTTTACTCAAAAATTTAAAATCAATTACCGCGATGCCTATGTGACCATTGATGCCTAACGAACCGATTTTACTTCGCAGGTAGTAACAGATGTGGACCAAAATCCGCAACAGGTTTTAATTTACAACCTTAAAGGCCCCTCCTACTCCAACACGGCGCAATTTGAATTTAATATGGAACCACGCAAGCGCTTTTTTGTAAAAACGGCCTACCGATTTGTGGATACAAAAGTGGCCTTAAAACAAGGTTTGCTCCAAAAAAACATGGTTTCGGCACACCGGGCATTTATTAATCTGGCCTACGAAACAAAAAATAACCACTGGCAATTTGATTTTACGACACAATACAATGGCTCAAAACGTTTGCCAATTACAACTTCCAACCCTGTGGAATACCAAAGGGCCCCTTATTCGCCGGATTATTTTAATTTGTTGGGGCAAATTACATTTCTGGCAAAAATTAAAAAAGCCGATTTTAATATTTATGCGGGTGTTGAGAATTTACTTAATTACAAACAGCCTAAACCCATTGTTGCCGCCGACCAGGTTTACAGCAGGTATTTTGATGCCAGCATGGTGTGGGGCCCTATTTACGGACGTATGCTTTACGCAGGTCTGCGTTTAAAAATAAAATAGGTGATAACTTAATTAACGGCTGAACAAACTGTCCACAAATTCGGTGGCGTTAAACACCTGTAAGTCGGTCATTTTTTCGCCAACGCCAATGTATTTTACCGGAATTTTAAATTCGTCGGAAATGCCAATAACCACGCCACCTTTGGCGGTGCCGTCGAGTTTGGTAACGGCCAAAGCGTTAACATCGGTGGCTGCGGTAAATTGTTTGCATTGTTCAATGGCGTTTTGCCCGGTACTTCCATCCAACACCAAAAGTATTTCGTGTGGTGCGTCGGGTATTACCTTTTTCATCACATTTTTTATTTTGGTGAGTTCGTTCATTAAATTAATTTTATTGTGAAGGCGGCCGGCCGTGTCGATAATAACCACATCGGCATTTTTGGCTTTGGCGCTGCTTAGGGTGTCAAAGGCTACACTCGCAGGGTCAGCACCCATGCCCTGGTGTACAATGGGCACGCCGGCGCGTTCGCTCCAGATAATGAGTTGGTCTACTGCCGCCGCTCTAAAAGTGTCTGCTGCCCCTAACACCACCGATTTACCGGCCTGTTTAAACTGATGGGCCAGCTTGCCAATGGTGGTGGTTTTGCCCACGCCATTAACACCCACTACCATAATTACGTAGGGCGAATGAGGCAATGGTTCTGAAAAGTGCGTTAAAACAGTACCTTTTGAATTGCCTACAGCACTTTCGCTAAGTAGATGGGCCACTTCCGCTTTTAAAATAGAATTGAGTTCGTTGGTGGTAACGTATTTGTCTTTTTTAACGCGCTCTTCAATGCGTTTTATTATTTTAATGGTTGTGCCAACGCCTACATCGCCGCTAATCAGAATTTCTTCCAGATTATCCAGTACATCGGCATCTACCGTGCTTTTGCCGGCAATGGCTTTGGTAATTTTACCAAAAAAACTTTCTTTAGTTTTAGAAAGACCCTGGTCAAGGCTTTCTTTATTTTCTCTGGTAAATAATTTCGAAAAAAAACTCATTTGCTTATGGTTTCAATTTAGTGCCTGAAAACCGGTACGAACTTACACAAAACAAAAAATTCTTTCCGCATTTGTGGAAAGAATTTTTTAAAAAATTAATTATTTAATCTTATTTAGATTTCAGGAAATCCTGAACGTGATCGTTGTGAACGATTTCTTCTTTGAAGTTATAAGCGCCGGTTTTTGGCGATCTAACCATTTTAATCACTTTGGTAAAATCTTTTCCTTTACCTGATTTAAGCGTTGCTACTACTTTCTTTGCCATTTTACAGGAGTTTTAATTATTTAATTTCTTTGTGAACAGTCATACGTTTCAAAATCGAATTGTATTTTTTTAATTCGATGCGCTCGGTAGTGTTCTTTTTGTTTTTGGTTGTAATATAGCGCGAGGTACCCGGTTTACCGCTGTCTTTATGCTCGGTACACTCTAAAATTACCTGAATTCTGTTGCCTTTTTTTGCCATGACTCTGAGTCTTTATTTTATTATGCTAATACGCCGTTGGCCTTAGCTTCTTTAATACAGGCACTGATGCCTTTTTTGTTTATATTTTTTAACGCCGAAGTAGATACACGTAATGTAACCCACTCTCCTGTTTCCGGAATAAAGAAACGTTTGCGTTTTAAATTTACTTTAAACTGACGACGGGTTTTAGTGTTCGAGAACGATACACTGTTTCCTCCCATCGCTTTTTTTCCTGTTAACTGACAAATACGTGACATGGTAAAAATCTTAATCTTTTAATAATATCCCCTAAAAAGGGACGCAAATATACCAGAAGAATCTGAAAACACCAAATATTTAAGCACTTATACTTTAAAATATTTGGATTTTTATTGGTTAAACCTCTAAAACCGCCCTAATATCAGGGGCAAACAGGCTTTTTAAAGTTATAAACCACATCCTCTCCCCCATTAAATGGCGCCACATCCAACCCAAAATCAGGTGCCTTTACACCACTGTTAAAATACATTTTAGGATTTACCACCACCCGGTACTCGTCCCAAAGCTCCTGATTAATAAACTGTTGCAATAAATTGGCGCCTCCTTCCACCATTACACTTTGTATTTTTAAATTGTAAAGGTGATGGTTTATTTGTTCAAGTACCGAGCCATTAAAATCAATTTGAATAAACAGGATGTTAGCTTCGGTTTCACTTTTAAGCCCGTTAAATACAATGGTTGGGGCTTCATGGTTGTAAATATTAAAATGGCGGGGCACCTTCAGGTCTTTGTCCAAAAAAATACGACTTGGGTTTTGCCCTATAACCAAACGTGTGGTTAAATGCGGATTATCGCTTAAAACCGTGTTTTTTCCCACCATTATTCCCAAGTACTGAGACCTTAGATAATGGGTCTCTTCCTGCTCCTGAGCGCCACTTATTTTATTATCGGCTCTGTTTTCGGGCACCGGTAGGCGACTGATAAACCCGTCGGCTGTTTGCGCCCATTTTAACAGGTAATAGGGCCTTTGTTTTTGAAACCAGGTAAAAAAGATGCGGTTCAGTTCAACAGCCTCTTTTTCTAAAACACCAACTGTAACGGCAATGCCTGCTGCCTGCATTTTTTTTATTCCCTCTCCCGCTACCAACGGATTGGGGTCTTTTGCGGCTACCACCACCCGTTTAAAGCCTTTTGTTATTAATAAATCAGCGCAGGGTGGTGTTTTGCCATGGTGACTGCAGGGTTCAAGGGTAACGTAAACCGTGCAATCCTGAGGCAGAATGTCTTTTGGAAGATTATTTATGGCATTTACTTCGGCATGTGGTCCGCCATATTTTTGATGGTAACCACTCGCCACAATGTTGTTTTGGTAAACAATAACACAGCCCACCATGGGATTGGGTGCCACATTTCGGTAATTGGTGGTGGCAAGAGACAGGGCCTCTTTCATAAACATGTTGTTCGTCTCCGGCTTCACAATTTATCGGCTAAATACCTTACGAATTTATATATTTATGACTTAATGTGATGAACTTATTACCGGATAAATTTTTCGAAAACAAGAAACGGCTCTACCTGCTACTGATAGCCGTGCCTGTTTTAATTTACCTTAAAAGTTTATTTTACGGTTTTTCGCCAATGGATGAGCAATGGCTTATTTTGCGCGATACTAAATTTATTGGTAAATGGGAAAGTTTGTGGGGCGTGTTTAACGACAGCATTCAGGGCATTTATTACCGACCGGTACTTTGGATGACGTTTATTCTGGATTCTAAACTGGGAGGTGTGGAGCCTTTCTTTTTTCACCTTACCAATATTGTATTTCATGCTCTGGCCGTGGTGGTAGTTTTTCGTTTACTCAATCTTATTCACCCTGACACCAAAATTTCTTTTTTGCTGGCACTGTTATTTGCCTTGCATCCGCTCATGCTCAATGCTGTGGCCTGGGTACCGGGTCGCAACGATTCGCTGCTTTGCATTTTTGTGGTGCTCTCTTTAAGTGGATTTATCAATTACCTCAACAATCAAAAAACAATTTTTCTACTTCAACATTTGGTGTTTTTTATTCTTGCTTTTTTAACCAAAGAAAGCGCCGTGTTACTGCCCGTTTTATACCTGATTGTGTATTTTACCTATTCTAAGTACTCACCTAAACTCATTGTTTTAATTTTAGCTTGGGGTCTTGTAAGTGCCATTTGGTTTGTGGTACGAAACAGCCTTATTACCTATTATCCGGTAGGCACCGGCAACCTTGTTGAGAGCATTCAAAAAACCTTAATGGGCTTTGTAACTTTTGCCGGTAAGGCCTTTTTTCCGGTTAAACAATCCATTGCGCCAACGGTTCACAATTCGTCCATTATTGCCGGAATTGCCATGCTGGTGTTGGTTGTTGTTTTGTTTTTTAAACCGGGCCTTCAAAACAAAAAAATTGCGCGAATGGGTTTGTTGATGTATGTGATACTACTTTTGGTGCCCGTGTGGTTTGGTTCCAATGCGCCACTTGGTATACAAGACGAGCACCGTGGCTACACGCCCATGGTTGGCCTGCTAATATTTGTTGCTCAGATTAATTACGACCGAACACGCGTCATGTTTACCAACGCACTTTTAATTTTGAGCGTGGTGTTTGGCATTAAAACATTTTGGCGAATGGATGTTTACCAAAACGCTTCCAATTACACGGCTGAGGGGGTGAAGGATTGCCCCGAAAATTTTATTTTCCATTTTCAAAAGGCCGATGAACTGAGCGCTGATAAAAGATTTGCCGAAGCCATTAGCTATTATAACCAGGCCATTGCGTTGCGCCCCGACCGTGCCCAGCTTTACCACAACCGCGCCAATGCCTATGCCCAACTCGGTAATAAAGATAAATCTGTAGATGATTTTAGCAGCGCCCTTCAGTTATCGGATTACAAGGCCGAAGTTTATTTGAGCCGGATGTTAAACTACCGCCATTTCGGCGAAATTGAAAAATGTGTGCAGGATCTTCAGGCCATTAATGCCCGCTACCCGGGATTTGTAGCGCCTAAGCTGGCTAAAAGCATTGCCGAAGAATGGATTGATTACAGCATTGTGAGCATTACCAAAATGATGGAACAACAACCCGCCAATGCAGGTTTATATGTTAACCGCGCGAAATTGTATATGGATAAACGCAAAGGCAAAGAAGCACTGGCTGATTTAAAAAAAGCCACCGAACTGGAACCTGCCAATACCGAATACAAAGCCTATTACAAGGAGTTGGAACAATCTTTTCCGCACTAATTTACGGTAATAGAAATGTGGTTAAATTTCATAAATTTGTACCTCAAAAAAATAACGCACCATGTTTGATAATTTACAGGATAAATTGGACCGCGCTTTCAAAGTACTGAAAGGACACGGAAAAATTACAGAAATAAATGTTGCCGAAACGCTGAAAGAAGTGCGCAAAGCCCTTTTGGATGCTGACGTTAACTATAAAGTTGCCAAAACATTTACCGATACCGTTAAAGAAAAAGCACTGGGTCAAAACGTACTCACCTCTTTATCGCCGGGACAATTACTGATTAAAATTACTCACGACGAACTGGCCGTATTAATGGGCGGTACCCGCGAAGATATTTATTTAGGTGGAAACCCAACTGTGATTTTAATGAGTGGTTTGCAGGGTTCTGGTAAAACCACTTTTACCGGCAAACTGGCCAATTACCTTAAAACCAAAAAAGGAAAAAAACCTTTAATGGTGGCCTGCGACGTATACCGTCCGGCGGCCATTGACCAATTGCACGTTTTAGGGGAGCAAAATGCCATTGATGTTTTTAGCAATAAGGAAGAAAAAAATCCTGTAAAAATTGCCGAAGCCGCTATTAAGCAGGCCAAAGAAAACGGCAATAGCGTGGTATTGATAGATACAGCAGGTCGTTTGGCGGTTGACGAGCAAATGATGAACGAGATTGCGGAGTTAAAACGCGTAATCAAGCCTAACGAAATATTGTTTGTGGTGGACAGTATGACCGGTCAGGATGCGGTGAACACGGCCAAAGCCTTTAACGACCGCTTGGATTTTGATGGTGTGATATTAACCAAGCTGGACGGCGATACACGCGGTGGTGCCGCATTGTCGATTAAGAGTGTGGTGAATAAACCCATTAAGTTTATTGGCACCGGCGAAAAAATGGATGCCCTTGATGTGTTTTACCCCGAACGTATGGCCGACCGTATTTTGGGCATGGGCGACGTGGTGACTTTGGTTGAACGCGCTCAGGAACAATTTAACGAAGAAGAGGCCCGCAAACTCAGCAAAAAAATTGCCACTAATAAATTTGACTTTAACGACTTTTTAAGTCAGCTGGAGCAAATTAAAAAAATGGGAAATATTAAGGATTTAGTGGGCATGATACCGGGCATGGGTAAAGCCGTTAAAAATATGGACATTGATGAAAACGCCTTTAAAGGCATTGAAGCCATTATTTTTAGCATGACCCCCGAAGAACGCAGCAAACCGGAACTAATCAACGGTTCGCGCAGGCAACGCATTGCCAAAGGCAGTGGCCAGGGTGTGCAGGAAGTGAACAAACTTTTGAAACAATTTGAAGATACCCGCAAAATGATGCGCATGATGAACGATAAAAACGCCATGGCAAAAATGATGCGCAGCATGCCTAAGGGAATGCCTAAAATGTAAGTTAGTTTTGAGAAAGTTCAGCACCGTCTTTTTAATAGTTGCTTTTGCTTTTATCAACAGCGATTGCAAAAAAAGAATCAGTAAATACCCTGTAAACATGTATGGCGTTTGGTACTCGCCCAAATACTCTACCGAGGCTATTTTGGAAATAAAAAAAGATGGTTCGGGTCGTTTATTTACCATAAATTCAGTCATTAGCAGTAAGTCATCGAGCGGGCGCATAAAATTTAACGACAAACATTTTTATGTAGGATATGATAAATTCAAATTTATTGATCCACCAAGAGAAACCGAGCCAACCGACTCCATAGCGGCGCCGGAAAAAGACAATTATTTTTCTTCAAAAACAAAAAAACAAAAGGTTTACTATGTAATGGTAATTGACGATGACTTCTTTAGCCTTAGCGAGCATTACCAGTTTCACAAATACATTAATTACTGAGAATTTGCAGCGACTGCTTTTTATAGCCAGAGTCGAATAAATTACTCAAACCTTAAGCTTTCAATGGGGTCTAACTCGGAGGCGCGCTTGGCAGGAATGTAGCCACTTACCAGACCTACAAAAATACAAATCATCACACCCATTATTATCCAAAACCAGGGAATAAAAAAACCGGTGTTAAGCAACAGGCTTATGACATTGCCTATAATAATCCCAAACACAATGCCAATTAATCCTCCCATCACACAAATTACCACGCTCTCAATTAAAAACTGATTTTTAATTACGGCCTGTGTGGCGCCGGTGGCTTTGCGAATGCCTATTTCGCGGGTACGTTCGGTTACACTCACCAGCATAATGTTCATTAAACCAATGGCGGCTCCGAGCAATGTTATTAATCCAATAATGGTAGCGCCCATGGTTACTTTTTGTAAGTTATCAATCAGCATGGTGGCCAGATTATCCGATTTAATGATGTCAAAATCATCCTCGCCGCTCACCGGTATTTTTCTTATTTTCCTGAATTCGCCACGCGCCTCGTTGAGCAACACGTCGAGCAACAAACTGTTTTTGCAAAGCACGTTAATGGTGAAACTCAGATTATCGTTTCCAAAATACATTCTGGCGGTGGTAAGCGGAATGAGACACATTTTATCGCCACCAAAACCCGCGCTGTTGCCCTTGCTTTTCAAAATCCCAATTACTTTAAAACGGTTAGCCCCAATTTTAATGTACTTGTTAATGGCCTGCACTTTGCCAAACAAGGCAGTTTCCACGTCTTTTCCAATAATAACGGTGTGCGAGCCGCTGTTAATTTCTCCGGCCACAAAATTCCGCCCTTTTTCCAACTCATAGCCCGAGGTAATGAGGTAGTTTTCGTCGCCACCAAACACCTGAATGTTTGGATTGGTTTTTTTTGTTTCGAATTTAAGACGCGCCGAACCACTGGCCATTGTTGATACGGAGGATGACACGTCGAAATTAAAATCCTTTTTAAATTTAAGTGCTTCCTTAAAAGTGATGGACTTCGATGGTTTTGCTGCACGCCCGTGTCGGCCAACTTTTATATTGATATCGGCATTTCTGATAGTGAAGGTGTTGGCACCCATGCTGGTAAAATTGCTGTTAATGCCGTTTTTAATGGCATCAATGGCCGAAAGTATGCCTACCAAAGCCGTAATTCCTATTGCAATAATTAGCATGGTAATTAAGGCCCGTAAACGATTGGCTTTAATGGAACTTAAGGCAATGGCAATATTTTCTTTAAGGAAATTCAAAATCTGATTAAAAATAAAGAATAGAATCCAGGTTTTACCAAATAAGGTATGAAGCTCCTTATGGAATTATAAACGGTAAAAAAATAACAACGGTTTTTCGGCTATTTGTAAATCTCCTTTTTTGCTGCCAAAAGGGTATTCATTATCAGCGAGGCAATGGTCATTGGCCCTACCCCGCCCGGCACCGGTGTAATGTAGCTGCATTTAGGCGCCACTTCATCAAACTTTACATCGCCCTTTAATTTAAAACCACTTTTTGTTTCGCTGCTGGCCACGCGGGTGGTGCCCACATCAATTACCACGGCGCCTTCTTTCACCATGTCGGCTTTTAAGAATTCCGGACTGCCCAAAGCGCAAACAATAATATCGGCTTTGGTGGTAAAGGATTTTAAATCTTTGGTTTTGCTGTGGCAAAGAGTTACTGTGCAATTGCCCACTTTGGTGTTTTTGGCCAGTAAAATACTCATAGGCGATCCCACAATGTGACTGCGACCAATTACCACACAATTTTTTCCACTGGTTTCAATGTTATAACGGTCGAGCAGTTGCACAATGCCATATGGCGTGGCACTTACATAGGCCGGCAGGTTTAACACCATGCGCCCCATGTTAATGGGATGAAAGCCATCCACATCTTTGGAAGGTTTAACGGCTTCAATTACCTTGTGCTCGTTGATGTGTTTGGGCAAAGGCAACTGAACGATAAAACCGTCCACATCGTCGTTGTTGTTAAGGTCTTCAACAGCCTGCAAGAGTTTTTCCTCGCTCACATCCGACGGAAAACGGAGGAGTGTTGAATTAAAGCCCACGTTTTCGCAGGTTTTAATTTTACTGGCCACATAGGTTTCGCTGCCACCATCGTTGCCTACCAAAATGGCGGCTAAGTGCGGTTTCTTTTTTCCCTGGGCTAAAAGTGTTTTTACTTCTTCAGCGATTGTTTCCTGAATTTCGAGTGAAATTTTTTTTCCGTCGATGAGTTGCATACTCTAAATTGTTTTTGATAATGCACAAAGTAAGCAAAGTTTTTTTCAAAAAAAACTAAGCGATGTCAGGTGCCGGGGAAAAATGGAGGGAAATGGCTTTTTGGTGGCAACTGGCAACAAATGAGCTAAGAATTCAGGGCTGTTTTGTGATAATCTGTGTTTGGTTTTAGGATGGTAAACCTAAAACAGAAGGATAAAGTAATTCCTATGATTAGAAAGAAAATTGCACATGGCAGCGGGTGAAGGTGCAATGGGCTTGATTGATTTATCCGCAGAGCAGCGCCGGGTGCCTGTTTGCTGTGGGGTTTTGGTTTTAAGCGGCGCTTGCGATGGCGCTTTGAGTAAAAGCTTAAAGCCTCTTTTGCAAGCCGGGGCAAATTGGCGCATTAGCCAAAAATATGATTTTACGCAGGAGCGCTTGCAATTGCCAAAGCCCTTTAGTAAGTTTGTGATACCCATAACGAATAAACCAAGGCGTAAATTTTTTATTGGAATAAATGCAAGAGGCAGAAATGCTTGTTGGGAGTATTAATATTTAGTGAAATTAAAAAAAAGAATACCGATACACGAAGCATGATAGTGCCTGTACAGCTAAATTATAGAGATAGGCGAAGGATTGTTTTGGGGAGGTGGGAGTTGGGTGAAATGCGACAAGACGACCTAGGAGACAAATCGACATTAAATTAATTACATTATGACAAAGCAAACGAGCGACTCAGTTGAGACAATTGTACATAATTTTGACACTGTAAATAAGGACTTCCTTCAACAGTTGGAAAGCCTGCGAGAAGTTTTGCCTTTACTTATGATTTTCATAAATGTCAACAATACCAAAGCGACTACAGACTTTGTTGATTTTGTGAATAAAAAAGGTACTGAAATTAAGGATGAAAATGGTGAAGCCCGTTATACTTTTTCGCCCGAAGATTCTCATAATGTGAATTCACTTGAAAAAAATGCAGGTGTTGCTTCGGCAGCGGTTAAAATAGTTCCGTCGAGCTTATTTGTATCACTTGTAAGTCAATTTGATTGTTTCTTGGGTCGACTAATTCGAGAAATATTTAGGGTTAAACCTGACGTTCTGAACTCAAGCGAAAAAAACATCCCTCTTTCAAAATTACTAGAACTAAAAAATGTAGATGACGCTAAAGAATACATTATTGAAAAGGAAGTTGAATCAATACTACGTGAAAGTCACTCTGACCACTTTAATTGGTTAGAAACAAAATTGGGCATCCCGTTAAGAAAGGACTTACCCAGTTGGCAAAACTTTATTGAAATAACAGAGCGTAGAAACTTATTTGTACACTGTGACGGTGTCATTTCAAATCAATACCTTTCAATTTGTAAAAAACACAAAGTTGACTTGCCTGATACTACAAAAATTGGAGTTAATCTCGATGTTAGTCAGGAATATTTTGAAAAATCATTTAGATGTCTTTATGAAATTGCAACGAAATTGACTCAAGTAGTGTGGAGGAAACTAGTTCCAAGTGACTTAGAAAATGCCGACGAAAGTTTAATAGATGTTTGCTTTGAATTAATAAAATACGGTCAATTTGACATCGCAATTTCGCTTTTAGATTTTGCAACAAGAATTTTGCCGAAACACTACAACGAGGAAAGCAAAAATGTATTTATTATTAACCAAGCTTTAGCTCTTAAACTATCTGGCAAACATGATGAAGCTAAAAAATTAATACTTGCTAAAGATTGGAGTGCGAATAGTGATAAGTTTAAAATTGCAAAAGAAACTTTACTTGATAATTTCGATGAGTCCGTAAAACTGATGAAAAAAATTGGTGACAATGGCGAAATAAAGAAATTAAGTTATAAAACATGGCCATTATTCATAGAATTTCGAAAAACTAAAATATTCACGGACGTTTACAAAGAAATTTTCAAAGAAGATTATATTCTTGTCGAAACGCCTAAAAAACTCTTTGATCAGTTGATGGGTCAAATTGCTGATAGCAATAAGCAGAATCAAATTCTTAGCATTACATCTTTTCTTGACATTAACAAACCATTATTCCCCAATTATCAGTTCATACATTATCGAGCCGAAGAATTTATTAAGCTTTTACAAAAAATTGACATTAACCTAAGTCCAGACAAATTCAAAAAAATCCTTCAAGACAATATTACGACTGTAAAAAAGTACAACGACTACATTATTAAGATCTCACCTACACAGTATCTAAATCCATATACAATGATTCGCCATTGCCTATACATTAATGATAAGATAAAGTACAAAGACATGTTATTTGAAATACAAATTACAAATTTTGAAATGTGGCTCAATGATAACAAAAAATAAATTATTAAACTTTGTGCGGCTCACATCACCTAAAGCAAATTCGCGTCCATTTTTTGCGGGTTAGCGCTCAAATGTAAAATTTGGACAAGCACAAACGGCCCAAATTCGTAATCCGTTAGCGGCAAGGCTTGGGGCGATAATGAAAACTTGAAACTGACAAAAGGAAATAAAGAACAAAAATTACTTTTACGATTTAATAATTTAACGACAATACAGTATGGAAAATCTAAAAATGAAATTCAAACTTCACGGACTTGAATTTGAAATCGAAGGCAATGAGGCGACAGTCAAGGAAGAGTTTGCAAACTTTAAAGCATTTATAACGGATGATTTATTGTCCAAAGTGAACATTATTGTTCCGCAGGTGACAACAATCTCACCGACCACAACACCAAGAAGAATTGCAACGACCCTTGACACAAATGCCATTGAGTTGGACGACTTTCCAGCAATGAAAGAAATAGTAAAACGGGACTTGCCAAAATCCGAATCTGATTGGGTTTTGATTTATAGTTTTTATGCTTCACAATTCGGAGAGAGTCCATTCACAGAAGAGGACATTAAGAACCTATACGAGCAGAGTGGCAGAAGAAATAACAACAGAATTGCAAATTTTTCTAACAATTGAAAGTCAGTCTTAAACAAAGGATTTATCAAAGTCCTCAATGACACTCAATATTTAATCAAAGAAGACGGTGTAAATTATGCCAAACAAATATTGACAGGAAACTCAACTTCAAAAGCCATTAACAGACCTAAATCGGTTAAAACAAAAACAGAATCTGGAAATTCAGAAACACAAGACAAAGAAAAAAAAGGCAAACCAGCCAAAGCCAGTTCAACTAAATTTGTTGACTTAGCGCTGCCTGCAAACGAAATAGATTCCTTAACAGAATTTTTCCAAGAGAAAAAACCACAAACACAAAACGAAAAAATTGCAGTGGTCATGAAATGGTATAAAGACCATATCAACAATAGTGAAATATCTCTTCCTGAAATCAACTATCTTATGAGTATTTGTTCAAAGGT
>JADLED010000158.1 GCA_020846335.1 Bacteroidia bacterium | reverse complement strand
GTCGCGTTGGTTTGCGACAGTGTTTTCGTAAGATAAGGGATAACTAAGTGTTACCACAAATTCGGAACCCTGTCCTTCTTTACTTTTTACCTGAATGTCGCCGTTCTGAATTTCAACAAGGCTTTTAACAATGGCCAATCCCAGGCCGGTGCCACCAAATTTGCGGGTGGTTTCTTTATTACCCTGATTAAAGCGTTCAAATATGGCACTTAGTTTGTCCTCGGCAATGCCTATGCCACTGTCTTTTACTTTAAAAACAATTTTTGCGATTTCGTGTTCCAGACTTTTTAATTCGCAGTGCAGGCTTACTTCGCCCTGTTGTGTAAATTTAATGGCATTGCCAATCAGGTTCACCAAAATCTGGTTTAAGCGGGTAGGGTCGCCAAACAGTTGAACGGGCAGTGTTTCTTCGCAAATTATTTTAAAGGATATGCCCTTTTCAGCAGCCCTTTCACTAAAAAGTACCTTGAGTGCGCTGAGTGACTGATTCAAATTAAAAGGTATTTTTTCAATTTGAAGTTTACCTGCTTCAATTTTAGAAAAATCGAGTATGTCGTTAATAATGTTGAGCAGGTTGCTACTACTGCTGCTAATGGCATGGAGGTAATCAATTTGTTTTTTATCGAGAGGAGTATTGCCAAGCAACTCCGAAAAGCCGAGAATGGCATTCATGGGCGTGCGTATTTCGTGGCTTACGTTGGCCATAAATTGTTCTTTAAGTATGGCGTTTTCTTCGGCTTGTTTTTTGGCGTTGCGAAGTTCGTTTTCGAGTTGGTTGCGCAGGTTTATGTCTCTGAAAAGAATAATTACACCGGCCAGCGCTACTATAATCCCTAATGCGATTTCGAGCAGGTTCCATTTTTTAGAAACATTGAGGTATTGCACACTGTTGTTGATGAGTTTTTGTGTGTGTGCCGAAAGAACGTTGTTTACCTCTTCAATGGTTTGGTTAATTTCTTCGAGGGTATTGCTGTTACCATTGGTCAGGCTTTCACCGGGATTCAGATTTTGTTTCAGTTCCTTGGCTTCGGCCAGTTTTTTGTAGGTTTGGTCTTTTAGGCGTTCAAATAGATTTTCTTCCGGCTTGTCTTCAAAATATTTTTCCATGCTCTTGAGCTGGGTTTTTATTTCGGTTTCGGCCAACTGGTATTGTTCGAGATTGCGCGCATTGCCTGTTAGCATGTAGCGTTTTTGGTTGCCATCCAACGCAATAACACCCGCCCTGAAAGCCTTTACCGATTCAGAAACACGGTAGGCTTTGTAAAGCGAATTATTGTTTTCAGACATGCGGGTGATGTAATAATTGGCGGTAATGGCAATAAAAATAACCAAACCAATACTAAGCAACGAACTAAGTGTTACAATCAGTTTGGTGGATATTTTGTTGCCGGTTTTCATGTATTTGAAATCTGCTTTATAATTAGTGCAGACCCAGATTTTTTACGCAGGCATTTAATTCGGTAAAGTTGATGGGTTTTGAAAAAAAGTAATCGTATTTGGTGTCGAGTTTATTCAAAAATTCTTCGGCGTTTCTAGCTCCAGACACAACAATTATCACTGGCGATTTGCCATAAAACATGCGGCTTAGTTTGAGCAGAAATGATGGGCCGCTTAATTCGGGCATAAACAAATCCACAACAATTAAATCAATGGTTTTGTTACTGGCCAAAAGGGTTAAGGCTTCCTGCCCATTGCCTGCTGTTGAAATGTTATGACCTTGTTCAAGAAAATTATAGCTCAGTAATTTTCGGGTAATTTCGTCGTCGTCTATTAATAGTATGTTCATAAAAGTATTTTTTTAAAGTTACAATTAATGGTGTTTAAACCAAAGTTAAGGTGTTTAATAATTGCAGTACAAGCATTCGAATTAATGTAAACACATCTGGCAATAAACCACTAAAAATTTGACGAGTGGTGTGACACAAAACACGATTTTTGTTGGTTCTAAAAAGTTTTATGTTATGTTCAGCTTTCATAATCGTGGTAACAGTGCTTTTAAATCTTATACTTTAAATTTAATAAGGCAGTTAAAAATGGGGAACTTTTTTCGTTGAACGGGCTAAAATAATAGCCGAAAAGGTTTTAGGTCAAAATACGGTTACCAGAAGACTCAATTTTGACAAAGTCCAGGGCTTACTACTGCTAAGCAATCAAGTGGTGTTGATGGCCCAATCCTAAGGCTTCCATTTTGCCATTCTCTTACTCGACTATTAAGTTTTATAAGCGGGTATTGCAGATAATTTAAAACCGAATTGAATTAAAACAAATGTACTAATCTTCCCAATCGGCAATAAACAAATTGGTATCGCGGGTACCGCCATTGTTACGGTTTGACGAGAATATCAGTTTTTTTCCGTTAGGCGAAAACATAGGAAAGGCGTTAAACATGCTTTGGTTGGTGATTTGTTCCAAACCAGTGCCATCTTCATTAATCATAAACAACTGAAAATCGTATCCGCGTTTGCTGTGGTGATTGCTCGAGAATATTATTTTTTTTCCACCCGGATGATAAAACGGTGCCCAGTTGGCTTTTCCCAAATGAGTTACCTGTTTTAAATCGCTGCCATCCACATTGCAGGTGTAAATCTCCATGTTGGTGGGTGCCACCAGACCTTGTGATAAAAGCTCTTTGTATTCGTTTACTTCTTCGTCGGAACTTGGGCGGGAGGCTCTGAATACCAGTTTTTTTCCATCGGGCGAAAAGAAAGCCCCGCCATCGTAGCCTAAACCAAAGGTTATTTGTTTTTGATTTTTACCGTCAATGTCCATGGTCCACAATTCTAAATCGCCACTGCGGTCGCTGGTAAAAACAATTTTATCACCTTTAGGCGACACCGTTGCTTCAGCATCGTAACCATCGGTATTGGTTAAGGTAGAAGTAATGTTTCCTTTTAAATCGGCTACATAAATATCGAACGAGCCGTAAACAGCCCAAAGGTATTTTCCTTTTATTTCGGGCACCGGAGGGCACTCGTCAGAACTTTTGTGAGTGGACGCATAAAGAATGTGTTTTCCATCTTTTAGAAAAAAGCTACAAGTGGTGCGGCCTTTGCCGGTGCTTATTTCTTTTGGACGGTAAGTGGAATCTTTTGCTGCCTTATCAATTTCCAGATTAAAAATCTGATCGCATTTTAAGCCCCATTTGGCATTGTTACTCTGAAAGGAAGCCATTTTTCCGTTAAAACTAAAATAGGCTTCGGCATTATCACCGCCATGTGTGAGCATTTTCAGGTTTTTAAGGTGCTTTTCGTTTTGCGAAAATGCGGAAGAAAAAAACAGACTGCTAAATAATAAAAGATGGATGAATTTCATACGTGTATTTTGGCGCGGCTAATTTATCAATTTATTGCGAACTCTTTGCGGTATAAAACCCACTTCGTTGTAAAATCATTATTCTGTTTTACAGGCGTTTAACAATGGTGCCAGCGAACTTGCGGATATTTATTTGAAAATAAACAGGAGGGCGGTATTAATTTATTAAAACCTCAACGCTGTTGTCGCACGGGTTTGTTGCGTTAGGGGCAGTAGCGGCAGCCCTGCGAATCAAAACATTAGCCAGGCCAAGCCGCGGCGGCTGCGAGCCTAAGTTTGCAGACCCCGCAGGCGTTGTTTTTAGCCTGGCTTAAGTTTTGAGAGAAGGCTAAAGCGGATGACCCGACCATGCCTTGCTTCCTTTTTTTTATTTAGAACGCAAGGCATGGGAACGCCCAAAACATTAACAGAAAACCATTAGCCGGCCTGCAGGATAAACGCATTAACGTTAAAATCCCGGAAAGCTTTTTGGCAGGGCCTAATATTAGTTACATTTACAAACTATTGGAAAAGAGAATTCAAATAAAGAATACAGCTTCACCGGATATTCCGGTAGGCACAATGGCTTTAATTTTTTCGAAGCATTATTACGGCGCACTTACCAAAAGCCTCGAAACTTTTGACATTGAAAGGTATTTTTCTGTTTTGTATTTCCTGAAACAAAATAACACCTGTTGCCAGCAGCAATTGTGCGATACTTTAGCCATTGATAAAACGGCCATGGTTAAGGTTATGAATTACCTGGTTAAAGCCGGTTACATTGTGCGGCAGGTGAATAAAAACGACCGCCGCGAACACATTATTAAACTTACCAAAAAGGGTGATAAAAAAACGGATGAAATTGTTTTGGCATTTCATGCACTGGATAAAAAAATGTTTGCAGGAATTTCTAAAACCGAAAAGGCCCGGTTTGTTGAATTGCTCGGAGAACTGGATTTTAATCTTAAACAACTGCCTTACCACGATTTGTTTTTTGATTATAAAAATCACAGTAAAAAAATAAATCTCAAAAAATGAATGTTACATGAAGAAACTACCAAACTGGATAATAATATTACTTGTTGTAGCCCTGCTCATTGGCTCCAAATTTTTGTTTTTTGCCAAAAAGGACGAAAAGAGTGGCGCACCAAATAAACCAAAAACCCAGGCGCCAGTTGCCGTTAACTACCACGTGGCCCAGCTCGGCGATTACAGCAACAATGTGTTTGCTGCCGGAAAAGTGGGTGCTTTTAATCAGGTGGATCTTTTGCCCGAGATGAATGGCAAGGTGGTGAGCATTAATTTTAACGAAGGTGAAACCGTTGCAAAAGGCGCCCTGCTGCTGGAGTTGAACAACGAAGACTTAAAATCGCAACAACAAAAAAATTTACTGCAAACCGAACTGGCCGAAAAAAAACTGAACCGTTTAAAAAAATTGCTCGACATAAAAGGCGTGAGTCAGGAAGAATACGACATGCAACTCAACGAGGTGGAATCACTTAAATCGGATCAACAATTTTTGGCAGCGCAATTACGCAAAACCAGAATAACTGCCCCTTTCGACGGGGTTATTGGTTTGCGTAATGTGAGTGTTGGTGCCTTTGTAAATGCCAGCACGCCCATTGCCTCGCTGGTACAAATGAAACCACTTTATGTGGAATTTTCGCTGCCCGAAAAATACAGTCAGATAATAAACAAAGGAAACGAAATTAGCTTTTTAAGTGAAGGCACAGAAAGCTCTGAAAAATTTACCGCCAAAGTTTATGCCATCGAACCGCGAGTGGACGAAACCACCAAATCCATTAAAATACGCGCCATGTATAACGGCGACAAACACCTGTATCCCGGGAGTTTTGTAAAAGTGTTTGCGAATCTTGGTAATTCGGTAAACGCTTTGATGGTGCCAACACAATGCGTTATTCCCACCCTTAAAGGTCAAAAAGTGTTTGTTGTAAAATCGGGTATAGCTGCCGAAGTGCCCGTAAAAACGGGTGTTCGAACCGATCAAAAAATTCAGATTATTGAGGGCATTCAACCCGGCGATACGCTGGTAAGCACCGGTTTGTTATCTGTTAAAAAAGATTCTAAACTCATTTTAAAACCGTCGCGCTAAAATGGACATTGCATCTCTCAGCGTAAAACGCCCGGTATTGGCCATTGTGATGTCGCTTATTATAGTGCTGTTTGGCCTTATTGGGT
>JADLED010000157.1 GCA_020846335.1 Bacteroidia bacterium | reverse complement strand
GCAAAAATTCCGCTGTCGGGATACAATAAGCGGTACACGTTTTGAAATTCATATAACAAACCAACAAATACTCTATTACTCACGCGCCTTTTTACATGAGCCAAACCGTACAAATGCTCGTAAATGTATTTTTCGGGTACTTTTAGGTCTGGGCTTTTTGGACCAATTCCCCAGAATTTATCAGGGAAATAATTGTGCGAAATTGTGCTGAGCAAAACGTATTTTTCTTTTGGAAAATAAATAGTGGCATCAATGGCTTCTGAATTTACCTTGCGCGTGGTGTTTAAGCCAATAACCTGAATAAACGAAGTGCGTGTAAGGCTGTCTCTTTTGTGTGAGGTGTTAAACGACATGGAGCCCGACAACCCATAGGCAAAACCGTATTCGGGTGTTTTAAAAAAAACAGGCACCGCCAGGTATTGTATTTTTTTACTGGTATCCTGAATGAACTGGGCGCTATACCTTGCAGGAAATAAAAGAAAGACGAGTAGTGCAAAAAATTGAAGTATTTGTTTATTGATTAAATTCAAAACGATGGCATCAGACAAGCATGTAATTTAATTAAAAATACTCATAGGCACCAAGATTTTGTTGTGGTAATTCTTGTAAACCAAATGCGGTAATCTGGTTTAAAATTGTTTTTGTTGTTTCTCATCTTGGCATTCAATACCCAAGTCTAACGGCAAGTAAAAGCGAAACATGTGTTGAAAAGGAAACACAGGCTGCTAATAACTTAGGCAAAGTTTGGTTGAATTGTGAAAAGTGGTTTAAATATTAAAACCTGCACCTAGCCCAAAACCTCGTCAAAACACTGGCTCATATAAGCAATCATTTCTTCGCTAACCATTGGGGTAACGCCTACCCAAAAGGTATCTTTTAAAATAATGTCGGTGTTTTTTAAATCGCCAACCACGCGGTAAGGGTAATTTTTAAAGTAAGGTTGTTTTCTAATGTCGCCGGCAAACAACAAACGGGTGGCAATTTTCTTCTTATTTAAATACTTCACCAAATCATCGCGGGTAATGCCTGCATTATCTTTTAAAGTAATTAAATAACCAAACCACGAGGGGTTACAGTTTTCGGTGGCTTTTGGTAATATCAGCTTATCTGTGTGTTTGCTTAATGCAGCGTTGAGTAAATCAAAGTTTTTACGACGGGTGGCAATAAAACCTTCCAGTTTTTCTAACTGTGCCAAACCCAAAGCGGCCTGCATGTCGGTAATTTTTAAATTAAAGCCCTGACGCGAATAGGTGTATTTGTGGTCGTAGCCAAAAGGCAAATCGCCCAATTGTTGTATAAAACGTTTGCCACAGGTATCGTCCTTGCCCGGCTCGCACCAGCAGTCACGTCCCCAGTCGCGAAACGATTCCATAATTTTTTTAAGTTTGGCATTGCTGGTAAATACAGCGCCGCCTTCGCCCATGGTAATGTGGTGGGCCGGGTAAAAGCTCAGAGTGCCAATATCGCCAAAGGTACCCACGTGTTTGCCGTTATAAGTGGCGCCCAGGGCATCGCAGCAATCTTCAATCAACCATAATTTATGTTTGTCGCAAAAGGCACGAATTGTACCCAAATCAAAGGTATTACCCAATGTGTGTGCTACCATTACAGCTTTTGTTTTTGGACTAAGTGCTGCCTCAAGATGGGTAACATCCATTTGGTAAGTTGGAATTTCAATGTCTAAAAACACCGGAACCATGCCGTATTGCAACATGGGGTTGATGGTGGTAGGGAAAGAAGCGGCCACCGTAATTACTTCGTCGCCGGGTTTTAAAGCGCGGTCTTCAAGCTCGTGCGCGGTAAGTGCCGAAAAGGCCACCAGATTGGCCGAGGAGCCCGAATTAACAGTAAGCAATGATTTTACATTGATGAACTTAGCCAGTTTTTTTTCGAACTCGGTGTTAAATTTTCCGGTGGTAAACCAGGCATCCAATGCCGAATCGGTAATGTAAACCAATTCTTTATGATCGAATACTTTGCCACTCACTGGCACCGACGATTCGCCGGGTACAAATGGTTTTGGTTTAAAAGCTTCGTCGTGGTATTCTTTTATGAGGGCGTGTATCTGATGTTTAATATCCAGTAATTTCGACATAATTTATTTTGCGCAATAGTTTTTAATTTGTTCCACACGGCAGTCATATATGTTGTTTTTAGCATCCAATTCCTGCAGGTAGCCTTTTATTGTAAATTCAATGGTTTCTTTAAAATTCAGTTTTGGTTTCCAGTTCAGTTGGTTCACGGCTTTGGTAATGTCCAGTTTCAAAAGGCCGGCTTCATGAAGTTTTTCTTTTAATTCAGGTGCATCTATTTTAATATCGGGAATCAACTTACGCACTTCGTTAACCACGTCTCCAACGCTGTAATTTTCATAGGCTGCGGGACCAAAATTCCATCCTCCACTGTAAGATTTTCCTTCGGTGAGGAGTTTTTCTCCCAGCTTCAAATACCCGTAAACCGGTTCCAGCACAAATTGCCATGGCCTTACCGATTGCGGGTTGCGCACACTGGTGCCTTTGCCGTTTTCGTAACCACGAATCATGTCGGGAATGATGCGGTTCTCAGCCCAGTCGCCACCACCAATCACATTTCCTGCGCGGCCGGAAGCCACATGCGCAGTGTTTTCTTTGCTAAAAAAAGATTTGATGTAAGAATTGGTAATCAATTCTGAACAGCCTTTTGACGCGCTGTACGGATCGTCGCCACCCATGGCATCGTTTTCACGATAGCCCCACAACCACTCGTTATTTTGGTAGCATTTGTCGGTGGTTACATTGATAGCGGCTTTTACAGAGGTACAATTTCTAACCGCTTCAAAAAAATTAACCGTGCCCATCAGGTTGGTTTCAAAATTATAGTGCGGGTGGTTGTACGATTCAATTACCAATGGTTGAGCAGCCAAATGAAAAGCCACATCGGGTTTTACCTCGTTGAAAAACTTTTCCAGATTATTTTTATCGCGCACGTCGCCATCGGTGTGCGAAATTTTTGCAGCAAGTTTGGTGCTAACAAAATTATCTTTATTAGTAAGTGGCGGCAGGGCATAACCATACACATCGGCGCCCATTTCTTTGAGCCAGATACTCATCCACGAGCCTTTAAAGCCGGTATCGCCGGTTAATAGTACTTTTTTGCCTGAGTAAATTCCCGAAAACAAATCAATCATAGCTGTCAGTTTTTTTCAATCCGGTATTACCAGATTTTCCATTCTGCTTTATTGGTTTCCCAAAATTTATTCAAATCGTTTTTATCTTTCAAAGAGTCCATTGGTTTCCAAAAACCTTCGTGTTTGTAGGCACACAATTGGTTGTCTTTGGCAATTCCTTCCAGTGGTTCACGTTCCCAAATGGTATCGTCACCTTTAATGTATTTAAAAATTTCAGGTTCGCACACAAAAAAGCCACCGTTAATCCAACCGCTTTCACCCTTTGGCTTTTCTAAAAAAGACTTCACTTCGTCCTTTTCATTGATGTCTAAAACACCAAAACGGCTTTCGGGTTGCACAGCAGTTACAGTTACCGATTTTTTATTTTTTTTATGGAATTCAACCAGTTCTTTAATGTTGATGTTGCTAACGCCATCGCCGTAGGTAAGCATAAAGGTGCTGTTGTTCACGTATTTTTAAATGCGTTTAATACGACCGACGGTCATGGAATCCTTTCCGGTATCCACCAGAGTAATTTTCCAGTTTTCGGCATCGGAGTTGTGCACTTCCATTTTATTATTGCTTAAATCAATGGTAACGTCAGACTGGTGAAGGAAAAAATTGGAAAAATATTCTTTAATCACATGGCCTTTGTATCCGCAGCAAATAATAAACTCGTTGTAGCCGTAATGCGAATAAATTTTCATAATGTGCCACAGAATAGGTTTGCCGCCAATTTCAACCATTGGTTTTGGTTTAATATCAGTTTCTTCCGATAAACGGGTACCTAATCCTCCGGCCAGTAACACTACTTTCATAACATCTAAAATTTAATATCTAATCTTCAAATTTACCACTAATTTTTAAACGGCCTCGATTATGCCATTTAATTTTTTGGCTGAGCCCCAGGTGTGCATGGGCTCATAGTCGGGGTAAGGGTAGTGGCCCAAATTGAGTTGAATGGAATAGTTGTTAATTTCCAGAAAATGACGGATAAATTCTTTTAAAACAACCGGTTTTCCACTACAACAATTAACGATGCCCAATACCTTATTTTGAAGGGCCGTTTTACCAATAATACCGGCAATTTGCGCCGGACTTAAAAAGTCGCGGGTTTGTTCGCCGCCCGACATGTTAAAGGTTTTGTCGCCGTTTTTAATAGCGGCCAATAGCAGAGTATAAAGGTTTTTGCGTTCTTTAATTTCGCCAAAAACATAAAATACCCTTATCCATTTTAAGTTGAAATAAATTTTGTGATTTAATTCCTCCAAATGTTGCCGCAACAGGTTTTTGGCTTGTGGGTATGGCATGGTGGGCATGGTGGTCATGCTTTCTTCGAGTTCGCCTTCCTGCAAACCGTATTCGTAGCAGGTGCCCACCACGGTAAGGTCTTTAAGTCCGTTTTGCAACAGATTATCTAAAAACAGTTTGTGTTGCGTGAGTATTTCGCCAAGATGGGCCTCGTTTTTGTATTCGTTCAGTTTTTCCCAGGCAAGGTGAATGAGTAGGTCGGGTTGGCCATAGTACTCGTATAAATTGGTGCTGATGGGCGCACTGATATCGAAGGCTTTGTAAGTAACTTTAGAATAAAAGGAACACTGCGCGGCTTTTTCGGCATTGCGCGAAGTGGCAATTACTGTGTGACCACTGAGTAGTAAATTTTCAACCACCAAACTGCCAAGGCCTCCGGTGGCACCTGTTACCAATACTTTCATAAAGTAAACGGACTTTTATAATCTTCAAATTTTACAAAACCGAGGTCGCGGTCAGACATAATTGGCTGTTGTATCTGATTGGCAAATGAAAAGGAAGTGTACGAAATACCATCGTCGCAAGCGGCATCAAACACATCCGATACCTTGTATTGCATCAACGCGTTTTCTGATTTTACATAAAAACCATGGGCAAAACCTTCGGGCACAAACACCATGGATGGTTTATTTCCATCCAATTCAAAAGCCACCCATTGTCCGTAAGTGGGTGAGTTGGCGCGAATGTCAACCACGTAGTCGGTTACCTGGCCGCTCACGCAAAATACCATTTTGGCAATGGCCTTGGGTGGATTTTGGAAATGCAAACCACGGAATACGTTTTTTTGTGAGGCAGTAAAATACTCTTCTTTAATATCCATGTCAATGCCCAGCTTTTTAAAAGCATCAATATGAAAGGTTTTGGTGAAGCTGCCGCGCCGATCTTCCAGTTTTTTAAACAAAATTTCGAAACAGTCTTTAAGTTTTGTTTCTTTTAGCTCAAACATGGGACTAATGTAGTGAAAAAATGAAAGTTTAAAATTCAAAGTTGAAAGTTTAAAATTCAAAGTTCAAAGTTGACGCTTCGACTCTGCTCAGCGCGAGGAGTTGAAAGTTCAAAGCTGAAGGACCTCTTTAGTTTGACAAACGGAAATTATTGATGTTAGGAAACAAAACAACACCACCGCTAATCCTTAATTTTAAGCCCACAATTTATTTTATGTCGTTAAGCATTTACGGTAAACTGCCTTCGGGTCAGCGATTAAAGCACATTCAGGTCGCAACTAATTTTAAAAACGGGTCTTTTCAAAACATCAACAAAACACCGGCCATGGCCGAAGACGCCTCGTTTTTTAAAACCATGCGCGAATTTTTAAACAAACCCAAAAACGTGAAACCCCAAAAGCCATTGCCCTTTATTAAAACCGATTTAAAAAAACTGAATGCTCCGCAACCAACACTGGTGTGGTTTGGGCACTCGTCTTACCTCTTAAAAATTGATGGTAAAACCATTTTGGTAGACCCCGTTTTAAGTGGCAATGCCGCGCCGGTGAGTTGCATGGTGAGGGCATTTAAAGGCGCCGATGAATACAAAGCCGAACACATGCCTGCCATAGACGTGTTGCTGCTCACGCACGACCACTACGACCATTTGGATTACAAAACCATTTTAAAATTAAAATCAAAAACCAAAAAGGTGATTTGTTCATTAGGCGTAGGCTCGCACCTCGAACACTGGGGCTTTGATAAAAAACACATTCACGAATTGAATTGGTGGGAATCGCATGAGTACGATGGCCTTAATTTTACAGCCACACCCGGCCGCCATTTTTCGGGTCGCGGCATTAAACGTGGACAAACACTTTGGGCTTCGTATGTTTTAAAAACGGCTACACACAATTTATTTTTGGGCGGCGATTCGGGTTATGACTCACACTTTAAAGAAATTGGTGATAAGTTTGGTCCCTTTGATTTGGCTATTCTCGAAGCCGGACAATACAACAAAGCCTGGCCGCACATACACATGATGCCCGAACAAACCGTGCAGGCCAGCGTCGATTTAAAGGCAAAGGTTCTGCTGCCGGTACACTGGGCCAAATTCAGTCTGGCCATGCATGCCTGGAACGAATCCATTGAACGTGTGATAAAAAAGGCCGACGAATTAAAGGTTAAAGTGGCCACACCCATGATGGGCGAACCTTTGGTATTAGGCGAAGCGCTGCCTCAAAGCGAATGGTGGAGCGGTTTTTGAAGATTTTCTTCAGGAATGAAGTTCGAGTATGCGGCTAACCAATAGTTTAACCTCATCCAGGGTATTAAATTTTCCGAACGAAAACCGGAACGAGTTTTTGCATTCCTCCACCGTTAAACCCATGGCCGACAATACATGCGAATGTCTGTTGTGATTGGATAAAAATTCAAATTCGCTTAAAAGGCTTCTTATTTTTTCGGCTTGCTTAAAATGTAAATTGCTGGTGTTGTAAATCCGGTAACGCGTGCTGCCGTTAATGCGCAGGCCCTCAAGGTCGAGCAACTGATGTTCGAAATAATTTTTTATGCGCGAAATATGTGTGCTCATTTCCCAATAATCCCGTTTGGCAATTTCGGCGGCCATGCCAAAACCTGCAACCAGCGAGCTGTTTAGGCGTGTTTCATTCTTTTTTACTCCGGCTATTAAATTTTTTAAAAGCGGATTGGTTTCAATTAGGCGATTGCTTAAAAACAAAGCACCAATGCCCGGTGGGCCGTACATTTTGTGTGAACCAAAGGCCAAACAGTCAATCCCCAAATCGTTTACATCGCACCATTGTTTCCCCACAAATTGAGAGCCATCGCTAAAAAAGGCAATGTGCTTGTTGCGGCAATGCCCGGCTACGGCTTCTATTGGCAGCATTACGCCGGTTTCGTTATTGGCAGCCATCAGGCACAGCAGTATGGTATCGGGGCGTGTTGCTTGTTTTAAATCGTCCACATCCACCAGTCCTTCGCGGTTCACGGGCAGATAAGTTATTTCAGCACCCCGGCTTTCTAATTTTTTGCAGGCATTAAGAACGGCCGGATGTTCGGTAACAGAGGTAATTATGTGTTTGCCTTTTTCTGAACAGGCTTCAAACAAAACACGAATTCCAATAGCAATAGCATCTGAAGTTCCTTCGGTTAACACTATTTCTTCTGCTTGCGCATGCACCAAAGCCGCCACCTGCGCTTTGGCCTTTGTCATTAACTCATCGGCACTTAACAGGTTAGTGGCCTGCATGGCGGTTGCTACTTCGGGGTCAATCACAGTGGTTCGGTTGTTATCAAGGTATATTAAGTTGTTATTCGTGTTCATTCGGTTATCTTTACAGACTGTTTTCGTGCTTAAAGGTATAAATAAACATTACTTGCTTCTTCACCTGGTGGTTTTCATTTGGGGATTTTCGCCCATTTTGGGAAGATACATAACTGCCGATGCCTGGCAACTGGTTTGGTTTCGCATTTTGATTACACTGGTGGTAATGTATGGGTATTTAAAAGTTACCGGTCAGGGCCTCAAAATAGAACGCAAATTATTCTGGCAGCTTTCCGGTGTGGGTATAATTATAATGGCGCACTGGCTGGCCTTTTATGGCGCCATTAAAGTATCCAACATCAGTGTAACCATGGTGGCCTTTAGCACAGGCACTTTATTCAGTTCGGTAATTGAACCAATTGTTTACAAACGCAAAATACGCAGTTACGAAGTAGTGATTGGTTTGGTAATAATTGCGGCCATTGGCATGATATTTTCGATCGAAACCGAATACTGGAAGGGCATTGTACTGGGCATTGTGGCGGCCTTTCTTTCGTCGTTATTTGGGGTTTTTAACGGCATACTCTCGTCCAAAGAAAAAGCGGGTGTTATTAGTTTTTACGAAATAGCAGCAGCTCTTGGCGGACTTAGCATTTATCTGGCCTTAAATGGCTCTTTTACGCCCACATTTTTTACTCTTGATACGCCTTCGGTTATCGGCGTTTTATTGCTGAGTTTGGTATGCACCGTTTTTCCTTTTATTCAAACAGTGGATTTGGCCAAACACATTAGTCCTTACACCATTGTATTAACAGTTAATCTCGAAACGGTTTACGGCATCATTTGGGCCATTATTTTTTTTAACGAAAACAAGGAAGTGAAACCAAGTTTTTATATAGGCGTACTCATTATTTTAGTCGCGATATTTTTAAATTCGTACCTTAAAAGATTCAGCCAAAAATGGCAGGATCGAAAAAATCAGTAGCAACGAATTTTGAAAAAAATACTCATCATACGATTTAGTTCAATTGGCGATATTGTTCTTACAACGCCCGCCATTCGATGTATAAAGCAGCAGATAAAGGGGGTACAGTTGCATTATGTAACAAAATCGGTGTTTGCCGATGTGCTGAGTCGTAATCCATACATTGATAAACTGCACACCTTTGAAAAAGATGTGGATGAGTTGTACCCTGCATTAAAAAGCGAACAGTTTGATGTGGTAATCGATTTGCACAAAAACCTGCGCAGTTTCCGCCTCAAACAAAAACTGGGTGTAAAAAGTTATTCTTTTCACAAACTTAATCTGGCCAAATTTTGGGCCGTGCAATTAAAGTCGGTAAAAAATCTGCCTTCAAAACACATTGTTGAGCGCTACATCGAAACCCTTGCACCACTTGGTGTTACTAACGACGGAAAAGGGTTGGATTATTTTATTGCCCCTCACGAAAAAGTGGATGTGGCTAAAAATTATTTTGATGGGAAAGAACATAAATTTATAGTGCTTGTTGTTGGCGGATCTTATTACACCAAACAAATACCAATCAATAAACTTTCGGAAATTTGCAAAAAAACCAAATTGCCGGTGGTGCTTATGGGAGGCAATGGAGATAAAGGCATAGCAGACCAATTGCAGAAACAATTTCCAAAACTCATTAATACCTGTGGTCTTTTAAGCCTCAATCAAAGTGCTTCGGTAATCGAACAATGCGAGTGGGTAATTAGTTCCGACACCGGATTAATGCACATTGCCGCAGCTTTTGGGAAAAAAATAATTTCGTTGTGGGGCAACACGGTGCCGGAGTTTGGCATGGGACCATATTTGCCACAAGCTCAAAATAAAATTTTAGAAGTGAAGAACTTGTCCTGCCGACCTTGCTCAAAGCTGGGGCACAAAAAATGTCCAAAAGGGCATTTCAATTGCATGAATTTGATAGACACTTCCTTTGCGGAGGAGTTGTAATTGAAATTTTAGTTGTGTGAATAAACTTTCATACGAATAATTACTTTCTTAACAAGTCTTTAAAAACTTATAGGCAAAGGAAATCAATGGAAAAGTGAGTTCTCTTTCCGTGCAAAATTTAGAATGTTTTTATAAAATGTTGGGAAATTGCAGGTCTTAAATTCAACAGGATTAAACCAAGTATCTGCGCCATGGGATTGTAGCGGAAATGCTGTGCAGGACTTTGCGTTATGTTTGTTGGCAGAGGAGGCGACCAGCGGAAGCCACCGCAAGCCTACAAACATTGCAAAGGACAAACAGCATTGGAGTGTAAAGCCCGTTGGCAATGAGCAAGGCTTCTTTTTCTCGCTCATTGACAGGCGCCCAAATGGCTTTTATGGAGGTACTAATGGGTCAATCCTCTAACAATTCCAAAACCTTATTGGTATAATTTTTCCAGGTAAAATCTTTAACAGCCTCGTGAGCTTCAGTCATTAAAGTACTTAACTCAGTGGCATCGCACTGCATCATGTGTTTTAATTGTTGCAGCAATTCCTGTTCCGAATCTTCATTCACATAATACCCAAAACCAATCTTGTGTCCGTATGTTTCGGTAAACTCCTGATAAGCGGTTGTGATAACAGGTGTGCAATAATACATGGCCTCCGTTATGGCCGAAAAAGAACCCCAGCCAGCCTGTGTGTTTACAATGACTCTGGCACCAGATACAAGTTGGTAGTACAATTGTTTTTGTGCCTCATCTGATTTGTCAAGATAACCGTGATGGAAAAGACCATCCACATGTTTTGACGTTTGCGCTACATTTAAACCAATCAGGTGCAACTCTGCTGACGGTTGCGTTTTTTTTAATTCAACAAAGGCCTCAATCAACTTTAGGGCACCACTCAGGTATTTGCGGTTACCAATAAAAATAATTTTTTTGTTTGCTGTTTTTAAATGCAGTAGCTCCTCCTTATTAAAAGGCCAGTCGGCATTTACCACATTGCCCAGGTAATGGCAGTTTTTTGCGTGAAAATTATTTTTAATAAAAACCGCCGACAAAGGAAACAACCCCAGAACCTGAGTGGCAGATTGGATGTTTTCTTTTTCGCGTGCCAGTGTTTTTTTTTCAAACCATTTTGGTTCGCGTTTTAAAAAATTTTGAATGTAATACAGATAGGTCCAGTCGCCAAAAAGCAGGGTAGGCTTGCTGCTGAGTTGGTGGGCACTAAAACTAAATGTGAGGAAAAGATTCAAATCCGAATCCGGATATTGTTGAATGGCTTTTTTAATTTTTTGCCGGATTAAAAAATGATTTAATCCACTTCTAAAATAAGTGTGCGACGAGTTTGGGTAAAACAATTTTAGCAAAGCATACACCGAGTTTTTGTACAAAAAATTAAGGACTATGTTTTCCTCCAGATTTACACGGTTTACTTTAATGCCTTTTTCTTCGAAACTTTTGCTGAAAAAATAAGGTACATTGGACCAGGATGAAAGTTTGTTGGAATCGCCAATCGAAAAAACGCTTATTTCTTTCAATTCCCGCAAAATCAATTAAACAGTTTGCGCTTTAAAATACGCAGATTAAGCATGATGCCCAGCTTTGAAAGCAAATGCCCGCCGTATTGCTGATTAATGTGCAATTGCTCTTTTAAAAAGCGATAATCTCTGCTTCCCGATTTGGAAGTGGTGTAATACCTGAAATACGCCACATTTGTTTGGATGTGCAGCAGGTGTGCGTTGTATTTTAAACAACGTAAAATGTACTCGTAATCAAAGGCAAAATGAAAAGGCGCCAACTCGCCAATGCGTTTGGTAAACGCCGTGCGGAAAAAAGAGCCGGGTTGACTGATGGACGCATCCTTATGCACCAATTTTACCAACGAAAGTTTTCCCGACGAACTGCTTTTACTGAATTTTGACTGTTCGTCGATGTAAGACACGTTGCCATAAATGTAGTCGGTTTCGGGGTGTTTGTTTAATTCGTCAACGAGCTTAAAAAAACCGTCAATGTCAATCAAGTCATCCGTGTTCAGCCAGGTCCAGTAATCGCCGGTCACCACTTTTAATCCTTTATTAATGGCATCAAACTGTCCGCGGTCTTTTTCAATAAACAAATTGTCGATAATGTGGCTAAACGATTTAATGTGCGAGGCCGTTGCTTTATCCGAGCAATTGTCAACCACAATTATTTGCACCACACTATTTTTTTCGGCGGCTTTTAATTTAAGCGTGGCCAAATTATCAAGAGTTTCTCTGATAAATTTATCCTGATTAAACGATGGAACTATGATTGAAAAGCCTGCCACAGTTGCAAATATAGTTCATACTTTTGAAAAAACACCTGTTTATAATAATCCCCTAAAACGGCCAAATACGTTTTTAAGCCTGCTAAATTTACCTGTTAAAGAAGAAAAATGCCGCTGTAAAATAAGTTGGATGGCTACCTCGAAAAAATATTTACCTTTAATAAAATTCGGGAGATGACAGGCAAGTACCGTTCGGCTAAAAATGACACGTTGGAACATGTTCAAAACAGACATTTAATAAAATGAAAGTTCTTCTTTTGTCGGATACTTACAGCGAACACACCGAAAAGTGGGCGCTGGGCCTTGCAAACAGCGGCATTGAAGTTGGGCTGTTTAGCTTCAACAAAGCCTCTTACGAATGGTACGAGCACCAAAACATTACCGTTTTTTTTGAACCCGATACCCGCATCAACGCCGAAAGCACGCTTACCAAACTGTCGTACCTCAAATACGTTACCATACTTAAAAAAATAATCAAACATTTTCAGCCCGACATTCTGCACGCGCATTATGCCACCAGCTACGGACTTGTAGGTGCCCTCAGCGGTTTCCATCCTTTTATTATTTCGAGTTGGGGAACTGATGTGATGAAATTTCCGAAGAAAAACTTTGTAGCAAAATCCATTCTTAAATACAATTTTAAACATGCCGATTTGCTTTGTGCCACCTCACACACCATTAAATCCTACATTGCACAGGTTACAAAACAGGAAGTAACTGTTATCCCCTTTGGCATTGATTTGGAAGTGTTTACACCTAAAACGGTGACACCACTTTTTAATGAAAACGATTTTGTTATCGGCAGTATTAAACCATTGGAGTCGCTTTATAATATTGATGTGCTCATTAAAAGCTTTGCCACCGCCTCTCAACAATGCCCTGAGTTAAAACTACTCATCATTGGCGAAGGACAGGAAGAAAACGCCCTAAAAAAATTAAGCGAAGAGTTAGGACTTGGCGAAAAAATAAAATTTACGGGACGAATTCCTTTTGAACAAATCAGCAATTACTACAATGCCATTAATGTGTTGGCCAACATCAGCGAGTACGAAAGTTTTGGCGTGTCGGTAATCGAAGCCATGGCCTGCAAAAAGCCGGTAATAGTAACCAACGTGGGTGGTTTGGCCGAAATAGTAAAAGACGATTCGTTGGGAATAAAAGTGGACATTCGCAACGAAGCACAAACCACTGAAGCCATTTTAAAATTGGTTAAAAACACACAACTATATTCAGATTTGGCCAACAATGCCAGAATTCATGTTGAGGAAAATTATAACTGGGCCAATAACCTTAACAACATGATAGAGATTTATAATAATTTAGCGCTCACAAATAAAAAACTTGATACTAAAACCGGTAGACAAT
>JADLED010000156.1 GCA_020846335.1 Bacteroidia bacterium | reverse complement strand
GATACAACAACAGCATAAGGGCTATTTGGATTTTTACTGTTTTTGGTAATATCATCATTGTTCATAATCATCGCCAAACGGGCCGATGCACGGGTTGGGATTCTTTCAACCGGATTAGTGGCAGGATTAACAACCGAAGGAGGATTAACCCCATTTTTTGGTCCACTAGGGTTAGTATTCACGTTGGCGTAAGTTCTGGTCCAACGCATTGGTTGCGAGAGTTTGGTAGTGTAAGTAAATGATTTAGTTGAGATATTATCGTCAATCACCGTTACTTCATCGCCGGCTTTGTATTTATAAAACACGGTGGCAAACACACGGTAATAAGACGCCGCATCCTGCACCACGGCTACACTGGCCGAAGCTGCATTTGTAGGATAATACGGTGTGGTTTTGCTGGCAAAAGGGGCGCTGGCAAAGCTTACACGAATTTCGTCGGACTGAGACACCGAATTGAGTGTAACGCCAGGAGCACTGCTGGTATTAACCGGACCGGTTACATTTACGATTGGTGGTGTAGTAAGCGAACTGGTAGAACTCACCACATAATTATTATTTAATTTAATGGTAATATCTTTTAAATCAGTGCCTGTAAAAGCAGGTGAGTTGGCAAATTGCGTTGTTGGCAGCACAATGGTTCCGGTTCTAATCACAATACTATCAATTAATGCTGCTTTATTAGGCCTTCTCACAGAGAATGAAAATGCTGTTTGGCTGGTAAGTGCTGGAATACCAACCATTGGTTCGCAAGCCACCTGCAAAGAGTCGTTGTAAAAAATGGCATAGTCAGGGCTGTTGGCTATCTGACCGTAATTTTCCCATAACTTAAATGGAGTACCTGTTGAAAAACCAATATTGGAAAAATCCGGTATAGGTGAAGTAGGGGCTACTTTAGAAATTGTAGCTCCGCCATATTTATTCATCTTTACCACAGTTGGTTGCGATGACTTCACATTTGTTGAACGGAAAATGCCACCATTGCCAACACTTGTAATTGCAACTCCATCTAAAATCCTCGAAAATTCAGCATTATAAACCTCTCCCCCAATGTAATTGGTTTCCTGTGTCACCAATAAAGACGTTCCGCTATAATAGGTTAAACCATTACCACCTGTTCCTCCAATAAAGCCAGAATACGGAGTAACACTTTGTCCTTTTACGCCGTTGGTTCCGGTATTTACACCTACAGGATAACGCTCAATACTTACCGAGTTAAACTGGCCTGTTACCAAGCCTTTGTAAAATGGCTGAAAAGAAGGTGAAACTATTTGATTAACACTTATCATATCGGTAGAACGGTAAACACCAGCATCCGTAACAAAATAAAATTTGGTAGGGCTTCCACTTATCACTTTAATGTCGTGTATATTTTCGTGTAAATAAAGCGGAGAATTAAGTGCGGACGAACTACCTATCTGACTCCATGTGCCAATTGGATTGGTATTGGATCCATTGGTGCGTGTAAAAATGTAAAATGCATATCCACCAATGAATAGTTGATCGGGGTTGCTTGGGTTTACCACCAAAACATGCGCGTAATCGCCGCTGGCAATTGTGCCACCGTTTGATAGTGGATCGATTGCTGAAGCTCCTTGTTTTAAAAGAACCCAAGAGCTTCCTGCATCGTAACTAACAAAAATTGCTTTAAGTACTGCCGAGGCAGCAGAACCGATAATATTGGTAGTTGGATTGGCAGTGGCTTTTGAAGCACAGGAGGCATAGATAACATTATTGTTGGATGGCGCTATGGCCAACTCAATACGGCCATATTTAAAATCAGGCAAAATTGAAGCAGTTGGTGTTATATTGGATAAAAGCGTTAATCCTGCATCCGATTTATAAACCTTGGTATCAATGGCGTTGTATACAGAATAGGCTAACTCACTTCCGGCAGAACAATATAAAACACCTGAATTATCAAACTTCACATCCATACCTACCGATTGTACACTGTTTGAGTTGGCAACCAAGCCTGCAATAGGAGCAAAACTCTGACCACCATTTGTAGAAATCATAATACCTTTATCGGTTGCAAGGGCAATACGGTTGGCATCATTTGGTGCACAGGCAATGCGGTTAATAACGGCTCCAACTATGCTGGCATCAGCCACTTTAGTGAGTGTTGTGCCTTGCAATTTATAAAGACCCGTGCCTGCCTGAGCTTTGGCTTTTTGCCCCCAACGTAAAAACCCTTCGCCGGTGGCCACCCAAATATTTCCGGCCTGGTCCTGTGCCATGTAACTGATGTTACGTACCGAACCCTGATCGTCGATAGGTGCCCAGGTACTTCCGCCATTTACCGACTTAAACACGCCACTGGTGGTGCTTCCCAAATAAAGGGTGTTTCCTGTGGCGTCGTTTTTGTCAACAACCATGTTTCTGGCCCTGCCCGCGGTGTAAATAGGGCCAACGGGACTCCAGGTATAGGTGCTTTGTGCCTCCATCAACGCAACAGAACTTGTGAGGGATGCCATCGCCAATAACTTTGTAATTTTTTTAGACATATAGTTTATCATACCAAAACGGTGTTAGTGTAATATTTGTAAATTTTAACAAATTTGTTCAATTTAATTCAGAAAACAAAATGCAAAAGAGTACTTTTTTTCAAAAATGCAGCTTTTCTTTAAAAGTGGTCTGTTTGGTTAATCAGGCGGTTATTATTCAATAAAAAAACCCGTTTAACTGTTCGTCAAACGGGTTCATTTTTTTAAGATTATTCAATTAAAATCTTTCGAGGTGCGAAAAGAAAAAATTGGATTCGATGTTTGCGTTTTCATCGCTGTCGCTTCCATGCACTGCATTTGCAGCAATGGATTTTGCAAACACTTTGCGAATGGTTCCTTCTTCGGCCTTTGTAGGATCGGTGGCACCAATCAGTTGTCTGTAATCTGCCACAGCATTGTCTTTACTTAATATAGCTGCCACTATTGGGCCACCCGACATGTATTCGGTTAATTCGCCATAAAACGGACGTTCTTTGTGTACCGCGTAAAAGGCACCTGCCTGAGCTTTTGTAAGGCGCATGTATTTCATGGCTTCAATTTTGAATCCTGCCTTGTTAATCATTGCCAGAATAGGACCAATGTTATTGGCTTCAACCGCATCGGGTTTAATCATTGTAAAAGTTATCTTACCAGTCATTTTTTTTAATTAGGGGCACAAAGGTATTGAATTAAGGGGCTTTATCCAAATCTAAACCCATTATCTCGTGCTTTTATACCCCAATTTTAGATAAAACACCTGCTTTTCTAGATAAAAGTGTTAATTGCCTTGTTTTATTTTGAATACCTTACTTTTACGAGCAATTGCTATGAGTCAACAAAAATTTGAAGTATTGATTTTAGGTTCGTCGGCTGCCAGTCCCACCGACAACAGGAATGTGAGTGGGCAACTGCTCAACGTGTCGGAACGCCTGTTTTTAATAGATTGTGGCGAAGGCACTCAAATGCAATTGCGTAAATACAAAGTACGCATTCAATCCATCGATCACATTCTTATTTCGCATTTGCATGGCGACCATTTTTTTGGCTTGCCCGGTTTGCTTAGCAGCATGCATTTATTGGGCAGAAAGCAGCCCATTAACCTCTACTGCCCTAAAGAACTTAAACCGCTTATGGTTAGTTTGTTTGAAGTAAGCGAAACATGGCTCAATTTTGAAATCAACTGGATTTTTACAAACAACAACGGACTTAATTTGCTATTTGAAGATGGCAAAGTTGAATTGCATTCATTTCCGCTTAAACACCGCATTTACTGCACCGGCTTTTTGTTTCGCGAAAAACCGTTGCCCCGAAAAATTGATAAATTCATGTTGGAAAAACACCACATTTCGGTGGCAGATATTTTGCTTTTAAAAAACGGGGAGGATGTGGTAAACGAAAATGGTGAGCTGATAAAAAATTCGGAAGCCACTCACGATCCTTCTCCCCCGCGTTCTTATGCTTATTGCAGCGACACTGTTTTTGATCCTGATTTATTAAACTACATTAATAAAGTGGATTTATTGTATCATGAAAGTACTTTTTTGAATGATCATGTTGAACGTGCAAAAAAAACCATGCACAGCACTGCCGCACAGGCTGCCGAAATTGCCAATCGCGCCAATGTCGGGCAACTTTTACTCGGGCATTTTTCGGCACGTTACCGCGAACTGGAAGATTTTAGAAATGAAACCCTTGGAATTTTTGATAAGGTAACACTTGCGGTAGAAGGCAATTTATTAAAAATTTAATTTCCCGTTCGATTAGATTTGTATCTTTGCCACTATGATTAAGGTACTTATAGCCGACAAAAATTTTCTCACCCGTGTTGGGCTCGAACTATTGGTTGGAGAGCTGAAAGGCTTTGATCTGGTGCCTTCGGTTTGTGGTGACAAGGAAGATTTAATAAGTCAGTTAACCATTTCAAAACCGAATTTATTAATTGCAGATTTTGTTTCGCTGGGTATTACCATTGATGAACTAAAATCGCTTACCAAAAAATTTAACCGCACCCGTTTTTTAGTTATCAGCGAGGGGCATTCTAAAAAGGAAATGCTGGCAATTCTCGACACCGGCATTACCAGCTTTTTACTAAAAATGTGCGACCGCTCAGAAATTCTTGAAGCAATAAATTCGAGTATTAAAGGCGAAAAATTTATTTGCGGTAAAATTGTTTCTTCACTTTCGGCCAGTCCCGAAATTGTGGTAAACAATTCCTTTATTAAATCACTAAACTGCGATGGCATTGCGGTTACTGAGCGCGAAACGGATGTTATACGTGGTATTGCCGAGGGTCTTTCCAATAAAATGATTGCCGACAAATTTCAACTAAGCACTCACACAGTTAATACGCATCGCAAAAACATTATGGCAAAACTGGGTGTTAATAATACCGCCGGCATTGTAATGTTTGCCGTTAAAAATCAGTTGCTCGAAACCAATTTCGATTTGAATTCCTGATTTCTTTTTTTTAAAAGAATTTCAATTACACGTTTTTCATCAACTCAAAAAAGAAACGCACGCCGTAACCTGTGCCTCCTTTGGTTTTATAATTATCTTTCGCACTTAAAAACGCGGGGCCTGCAATGTCTAAATGGTAATACGGGTAATCAGTAAATTTTTGCAAAAACTTACCGGCTGTAATGGATCCTGCGGCCGGACCGCCAATATTTTTCTGATCGGCAATATCGCTTTTCATTAAATCCGAATAATCGTCCCAAAACGGAAATTCGGCAATGCGTTCGTGTACATTTAATCCGCTTTGTATTATTTTTTCTTTTTGCTTTTTATCGGCGGTGCCCATGCCCACCATGCCAAAAGTGCCAATGGCTGCGGCTGCGGCGCCGGTTAATGTGGCCATATCAATTACCAATTCGGGCTTGTATTTTTTTGCAAAGTGAAGGGCATCGGCCAAAATCATGCGGCCTTCGGCATCAGAGTTAAGCATTTCCACAGTGCTTCCATCCATCATGGTAATTACATCGCCGGGGGCAAAGGCATTAAAACCCGGACGGTTATCGGTTGCAGGCACCAAGGCCACCACGTGTACTTTTAATTTTGCTTTGGCAATGGCATACATGGCACAACCAACGGCGGCGGCGCCTGCCATGTCGCATTTCATTAAATCCATGCTGTTAGGTGTTGGCTTAAGGCTTAAACCGCCGGTATCGTAAACCACGCCCTTTCCCACCAACACATAAGGGTGCTTGTTAACAGCGCCTTTGGGTTTGTATTCCATAATGGTAAACGTGGGCTCATCAACACTACCCGCATTAACCGCCAAAATACCTCCCATTTTTAATTGCTGAATTTTTTTCTTGTTATAAATTTCAACATCAAAACCTGCCTCTTTGCCCATGTGTTTAAAGCTGTTGGCCAAAGCCGTGGCGTTTAAAACATTTACCGGTTCGTTTACTAAATCACGGGCTTTTAACGTGGCATCAACCACAATGTTGAGCTCGCTAATTTTTTCGGTATCTATTTTAGTATTGGCTATTATTATTGATTCGAGGGTGTTTTTTTGTTTGGCTGCACTGGGTTTGTGTTTAATAAACTGGTAATTGGCAAGCGCAATGCCTTCGGCCGCGGCTAAAGATAAATGAGGCGCATTGGTTTGATTGTAGATGTAAATTTCTTTGCCCTTGTGGGCGTTGATGGCATCGGCCACAGTGGCACCATGACGGCGAAGTTGCTCATTTAGCTGGGTTTCTTCCTTGCTTTTATCAACAATAATAATGGAAATGTACTTTCCAATGTAATTATAGCTTAGTGTTTTTTTATCCTTGTCATTTAAGGCGTTAACAATGTAATCGTTTACCTTTTCGGGCAGTTCGAACTCGTTATTAAACTTTTCGGTTATAAGCAGAACATGGCTTTGTGTTTTAATTTTGTTGTTAAGGGTAATTTTGGTCATACATTTTGTGTTGATGCGATAAATATACTTATTTGTCGTTAGAATTAAGAGGTAATTTGTTTTGCTTAAATCGCTAAATGTTTTACCTTTAGTCAACGAATGAAAAAGTTATCTCTGCTTATTCTTGGTTTTATTGTTTTAACTGCTTTTGCTTTTAAACCCGAAACAAAATTTTTAAAAAAGGCTGTACAAAGTCTTGAAAAAGGGAATTTAAAAAATGCGAAGGCTTATTACATGAGAGCCTTGGCAAAAAACCCTGACAGCTACGATGCCAATTTGGGCATTGGACTGATGATGTGCGAATTGCTGGATGAACACACCAAAGCGCTGCCCTATCTTGAAAAAGCTTTAGCTCTCAGTAAAAAAGATACCATTAAAGATTTGGCCTTTGCCCTGGCCCAATGTTATCAATACAACAGCGAGTTTGAAAAAGCCATTCATTTTTATAGCATGCTGGATGGTTGTGTTGATTTTGATAATGAAATTGATCTTACCCACGAAATTCAAAAACGAAAAGACGATTGTGCCTACGCCATTGAACATAAATATGCTCCAAAAAATCCAACTATTTTTTTAATAAATGCCGGTAAGGGAATTAATACCGAAATGCCTGAATACGTACCGGTGCTTACTCCCGACAATGAATTAATTTTCACTTCCAAACGCAAAGATACCCGCAAAGAGGAACTAAATTACATGGATGGCAAATATTACGAGAGCATGTACATTAGTAAAATGGACAGCCTTGGTTTTAAAAAAGTAAGGCGCTACACCCTGCCCGATTTTTACATGCGCTCTCATTTCGCAAAATTCCACGAATCCATTATTTCAATAAGTCCCGACGGAAAAAAACTTTTTACTTTCCGCGACAATAAAATTTTCGAAATCAATATCAACGACCGCTCGCGCTTTAAACCAAAAAAATTGTTGCGTACCATTAATTTTAATTATTATCAGAATCATGCTTTTGTAAGCCGTGACGGGAACACACTTTATTTTACCAGCGATGCCATAGGCGGTTATGGCGGCAACGACATTTACCAATCGATTAAAGACAGTAAGGGGCAATGGGGCAAACCAAAAAACCTTGGCCCAACAGTTAATACGTCATTTGATGAAGAATCGCCATTTATATCGGAAGACGGTCGTACACTTTTTTTCTCGAGCACAGGACACGAAGGTTTTGGCAACTTTGACATTTACAAAACCACCTATTTAGATACTGCCTGGACCAAACCTGAAAATTTAGGTGAACCCATAAATTCGCCCGGTCACGATATTTTTATGATTACCGACAGCATTCATTCCGTGGGCTATATGTCTTCATCACGCAACGGTGGTTTTGGCGATATGGACATTTACAAAATAATTTATCTGGATAAAATTAACCGCAACTGCCCATCCTACAACACGGCACCAATGGCATTAACAATTACGGATGAACAAGGTGGTGATTTTAAAAACAAAATTGAAGTGGCCGTCCCTTCCAATTATAAAGTTCTTAGTTACGAGTGGCGGGTAAACGATGTGGTAAAAGACAGCAGCAGCGCCATACTTGATTACGATTATTTAATTGAAGGAAATTATAAAATAAGTGCAAAGGTAGTGGCCATTTGCGACACCTGCCTGATGCCTATTGTAAGTTGTAACTACACCGACAATGAATTAAAAAAACCGGTATTGATTGTTGAACCACCGGCTTCGGTATTTACTGATGTTTCGACATTAAAAGGCGAGTTAAGCAACGAACAACTAATGGCCATTGGCTTTAATTTAAACCCGGTGTTGTTTGATTTTAATAAAACCGATTTGCGCGGCGATGCACTCGAAATTTTGGCTGCCAACATCGAACTGCTTAAAAAGAATCCGGAGCTGAAAGTGAAAATTTACGGCCATACCGATGTGCGTGGTAGCGAAACAAATAACCGACGCATTTCTGAAGCAAGGGCTAAGGAAGTTAGAAATTGTTTACTAAAAAATGGGGTTAAGAAATCGCAAATTGTTACGGTTAAAGGAAAAGGTGCTAAAGAACTGCTGAACAACTGCGGTAATGGACAAACCTGCGACGAGGCCGCACACCAACAAAACAGACGTGTTGTATTTAGCGTGAGCAAAGATTAAATCAAATTCTGAGAATACCTTTTTATTGCATTTGATTCTTTAAATTATCTCCAACAAAAATCATCTTTTTAAGTCCTCTGGCTGACTTTAGTCATAGCATTTTACCGGTGTTTTGACTTAGTTTATGGTAAATAAATTATTATGAAAAATCCGATCAGAACATTGCAGGATGAACATCAACTTTTGATATATGCCATTACTTTGGGCACCGATATCCAAAAAGTAAAAAACGATGAGCGATACCGCATTCTTATCCGTGACTTCATTTTGTTTATCAGAAATTTCACTGAAATTTATCACTTCCCAAAAGAGGAAACAATTTTTTATCCGATGTTACGTAATCGCTCAAAAAACATGGGAGAAGATTTTATGCACGAAATATACGACAATCACGAAGATTTTAAAGCACTGGTAGCCGAAATTGAAAATTACTATGCAGCTTACGATTACTTTAATTTGCGACAAAGCATTGGTAAATACCTTAACGAAATGTTTGACCACCTGAACCGCGAAAACCGGATTATCCTTAACAATGCCAGCGCTTTGTTTAATGAAAGCGAATTAAATTCTATTTACAAAGAGTTTTGCTTGTTGGATGAAAAATTCGGCGAAAAAGAAAAACTGACCCATGATTTTAGTGCCCTGAGTCACGAAACCGAATTAACTTTAAAGGCAGAAATCTAGTTTTATTTCCCCATTTTTATGCGATTATATTCATCGTCGCTCACCGTTTTATTTTTGTAGCTAACATTTTTAAGTTTGCCGAATTTATAATTAATGGCCAACTGGTAATAGTGCGTGTTAATGAGCGAATAATAGGCCAAATTATAGGTTGGAATATTACTTTGACCCGCCATGATGTAGGATTTAAGCATGTCGCCGGCCGTAAAGCGGCAAACGAGTTTGTCTTTAAAAAACGACTTTTTTAGTGTGGCGTTAAGCATCGAAAAAGGTTTTGAAATAAAAATACCATCCACTGCCTTCGAGGTATATTCATATACTACTTCCATAGAGAATAATTTTTTAAACCGGAATTCATTGTAGAGATAAATGGAAAAAGTAGGTTTATAATTATTAACCAAAATGCCATTTTGCTCGTAGCTAAATGTGTTTAAAAAATAGCCAAAATAGTTGGCGGTTGTCCACCACTCCAGCTCATAAGGTATGGTGATACCAAATGAATAGGATTCACTTTTTTTCAGGTTTTTGGTGGTGGCTGTAAATGCATCGGTGCCATTGTTTAGTTTATCCACCACCAGCCTGAGCGCGCCATTGGTGCGGTTATAGCCAACTGTTATATTTGCTTCTTTCATATAAATTAATGAGGCTTCGATACTGTTGGTGTATTCGGGAAGCAAATAAGGATTGCCCCTGAAAGAAGTTAACGAGTCGATGTAATTTATAAATGGATCCAAATCCTGAAAGGTGGGACGGTTTATCCGACTCGAAAGCGTGAGCGAGGTGCTGAGGTCTTTGGTAAAATCGTAGCCTGCAAATGCGCTCGGAAAAAAATTGATGTAGTTTCGCTTTATGATGTTTTGATTGAGTCGCTTTGAAAACCCGTCGGAATAGGTGTATTCTGAGCGACCGCCCAGTCGCATATTGAACTTATTTTTTTTGAAGCGCGCTTCGCTGTAAACCGCCGAAATGTTTTCGTTAAAAACAAAACCATTGAGGTAGGCCGGGTCCGACACCCAGGTGCCATCGGAGGCATAATTCTCGAAACGGATATTGCTGGTTTTTGCTACAAAGGAATTTTTAATGCCACTCTCGAGTCGCCATGTTTTATTAAATACTTTGGTAAAATCCATTTGCGCCCCAAAAATTTTAATATCGTTGGCATTGGTGTTTCGTTTATTTTCATTGGCACTACTTGTTGCTGAAGAGGCTTGCTGGCTAATATTGGAAATGCTGTTGGAAATAAAATTACCATATTGTGCGGCCACAAATAATTCAGTACCGAGAGTATCCAGTTTTTTTGAATAGTTGGCATTGAAGCCATGATTAAGCAAAACAGGTTTACCAATAGTGTTGGTTTTTAACTGATACTGATTGGCACCGTTTTGCAAAACCTCATTTTGATTATTGCTTAGGTTGTTCTGCGAATTATAAAAGCCCGAGTATTGAAAACCCAAAACGCTGGAACTGTCGGGTCGGTAATTAAAGCCACTGCGGTAATAGTTTACGTTTGAATAATTTTGTGTTTCAAAAATACTGTTTCTCATTTCAAGCTGAGTGGTGTCGTTCGATTTGAATTTGCGCAGGTAGTCGTCTGAATTCCACTGTTTGCCCATATTGGCACCATATCCCAAATAAACACTCCACTTGCCTTTTGTAATATTTAACCGCAAACCACTGTACGAAAAAAAATACTTGCCGTATAATGTATTTTGAATCAAACTGCCATTGTATCCCTGCCGGTTGTTGCGCAGCGTAATAATATTAATTACCGCTCTGCCCGCAGCATCGTAGCGCGCCGAAGGGTTGCTGATGATTTCGATTGATTTAATATCAGCCGATGGCAATGATTTAAGAATGTCGTTTGAGGTAATAAGCACTCCATCCAAATAAATAATGGCTGTGCCTTTACCTAATACCGACACAACATCCGAACTGTTGACCGAAACTCCCGGCGAGCGGCGTAATACATCCAAAGCATTTCCGGCCGAAGTTAATCCAGTTGCTTCTACATTTACTTTTACCTTTTCACCATCCATTTCAAACATGGGTGTTTTAGCGGTAATGGTTACTTCTTTAAGATTGTTATTTTCCTTTAGTTGAAGGGTTGGTATTTCCACAAGGGAATCGTTGTTTGTACGAATAAAATTTTTGTACATATCCTCAAAACCAATGGCGGTAATTTTAATAATCAAACTGTCTTTTGATAATCCTTCGAGTATAAATTCGCCGTTTTGAAAAGGAACACCTTTATGGATGCTGGAATCTTTAACATGAAGAGCAATGGCATTTCCGTAGTCGAGCGGATGACCATCGGGAGCCAACACCTTTGCTTTTAAAGCATAGGTATTGTTTTGAGCGGAAACTGAAATTATTCCCAATACAAAAAAAATGCCAATTAAAAAGATTTGTTTCATTTGTAACAATGCGCCCTGTAACGCGAGAAACTAAATTTAGTTACAATTTTTTTAACAATTATTTATCCTGTTTTTTTTATTAATGACTATGACATGACATTTCAACAATTGATTGATTTTAAGTATTTTCGCCGGCAACAATCACGTTTATGAAATTTAACTTACACCTTACGGGCCTCCTTCTTTTATTTATTTTATCAAATAAAATCGGTGCTCAAAACAGCAATTACAATTCTAAAAATTACAGGAAAGAACCTCTTTGGATTAGCATGATGGATGACCCCAATGCCAACTACTTTGAAACTTTAAAAGCCTTTCGCGAATTTTGGAAAGACCGCGTGTTGCCAAAAGAACCTTTTGAAACCGAAGGAGCCGATACCTTTGAAAAAGAAGTAGGCCTTGAAAAAGAGGGTGAATCGGAAAAAGAACGCGAAAGAGAACGTGAACGTGAATTAAAAAAACAAAACAAAAGAGGCGATCAAAGCACGCACCAATATGCTTCACAGGTTAGGGCATTTAAAGGATGGATGCAAACGGTTAAACCCTGGGTGCGCCCCGATGGCAGCATTATCAGCGACACAGAGCGCCAGGCAATAATAGACAAACAGGCCAAAGAATTAAAAGAACTCGAATTAAAAAACGGTAAAAACTAAATCACTAACAGCGTATGAAAAAACAATTACAACTTATCGTTTTAGTTTTGGTTCTAGGTATTTTAAAATCTGCTGCGCAACTTGCCAACTGGTCGTCCGTGCCCGGTGGTACTAATTTTCCAACCAATGTATCGGGGCAAATAAATGGGTTTTCGCGTATTTGCCAGATGAAATTTCATCCCACCAACAACAACATTTATTATGCAGTGACCGCACAGGGTGGTTTGTTTATTACCAACAATCAGGCATCGAGCTGGACTGTTGCCCCAGGCACCGAAACACTTAATTCGAGTTGTGCTGCCATTTGCGTGGATTATACAAACACACAAAATATTTGGCTGGGCACCGGCGACCCAAATTATTACAGCAACGGACAGGGTTTAATGTATTCGAATAACGGGGGAATTTCGTTTACTCAAAACTCCTTAACTAACTGTTTGGTTATTGAAATGCTTCAAAACCCGCTTAATTCAAGCGAATACATTGTTGCCACCAACAAGGGTATTTACAAATCGACTAACGGTGGAACAAGCTGGGCAGCCACCACTTCCACAGCCCTTCCATTTTGCGACATGAAAAGCAACGCGGCGGTTAACTCACAAACACTTTATGCCACCACCAACGAAAACGTTCCTAAATTTTTACGCTCTACCGATTTTGGAACAAGCTGGACTCAGATTACAACCGGCATTGTTACTTCCAACACCTTTGTAACCGGCGGTGCCCGCATAGCTGTAACACCCGCCAACACCAATGTAGTATATTTTGAAGTAATTGGTGAAGGTGGCATTGTTCACAAATCAAACAACGGCGGTCTTTCATTCAACGTAAAAAAACCGGGTGGAAGCCCATACATTACTTTCTACAGCAACTCCAATACTTCCAGCAGTCAGGGTAATTACAACAACGCTTTAACGGTTGACCGCACCGACCCTGCCAAGGTTTGGTTGCAGTCTCACAACACCTGGTTTTCGGCAGACAGTGGTGCTACCTGGACCATGCTTACTTTTTGGGCAAATATAGTACACACCGATATGCATCAGCTTGAACAGGCTCCGTTTGACAACACCAAATTATACAGTTGCAACGATGGCGGCGTTTGGTTAAGCACGGATGGTGGAAACAACTGGGTGGCAAAAAGTGATGGATTATATGCCTACGAAATAGGTAACGAGTGTGGCATTGGCAGTTTAATTAAAAAAGATTTTGTGAGCATTGGCACACAGGACAACGGGAAACTTTATTCGGATCAGAACGGATGGTTTACCATTGGCGGTGGCGATGACTATGCGAAAAGACAATGCGATTACAATGGCAACATTTATTTTGATGGATTGAACCGACAACAAAATCACACCGGTGCATCGGTAAGCTACAATTTGCCTACTACCAACTGGAATGCCTTTGGTTTTAACCGAACCAATAATAACCTTGGCTTTATGGGATTTACAGATGTTTACCGAACCACCAACTTGAGCAATGCCAGTCCAACCTGGACAGTGATTAGCAATTTTAGTCTCACCATTCGTGCTGTACACAGTTGCATTGCCAACCCCAATAGGTTATATGTATTGGTGAGCAGTGGCGCCTTGTATGTTTCCAACAACGCGCTTTCGGCAAATCCAACTTTTAGTATTTCCAATTTGCCCAGTTCGGCAAGTAATTTGGGAAGTATTGCCACCATGGCTAATAATGCGGATATAATTTATGTGAGTGCTAATAATTTTATTTACCGCTCGGCCAATGCAGGTGCCAGTTGGGCTAACGTTACCTTTAATCTTCCCAATGTAAATCATCGACGCATCCTGGCTGAAGAATATGGTGGCACTCAGGAATTGGTATTGGTGGCCACCAACAATGCCGTGTATTACAAAAAAGCGGGACAAACCAGTTGGACGAATTATAGCACCAACCTGCCATCACGCCGAAGCCCAACCGGTTTTTCGATGTTCGACAACGGAACCAATCAATCCAGAATTCGTTACGCCTCTTATGGTCGTGCCATTTGGGAAAGTGGGTTTGATAATTTAAGGGTTTTTGGTGCGCAGATAATTTTTAATACAGATACCACCATCACCTGCTCTACGCCTTCCATTCAGGTGGCCGATGGTTCGGTAGGAACTACCAACACGCCCATTACCTACACCTGGAACTTTCCGGGAGGCGCACCCACCGCAGCATTTACGCCAACAGCCAATGTTTCTTATAGTGTAACGGGTACTTATTCCATTTCTCTTACCATTAAGGATGCGCTTAATAACGTTTCCACAAAAACAATTACCCGCTTTATTCAGGTAATTAGTTGTAATGCCGACACCATTCCCGGCAACGCCTTGTTTGTAAACGGCACCTCGAATTACGCTAAAACAGGACCAATTTCCCTGGGTAACACCAACTCCATTACCATTTCGGCATGGATAAAAATTGATGCGGTTCAACCTTCGTTTGCAGGCATTGTGTTTTCGCCTAATGGAACTGCCACCGGACTTAACTTCAGAAACGGCAACCAAATCGGATACCATTACAATGGTTTAGCGAGCACCTACAATTACGCCGGAGGTCCTACCATTCCTCAAAATGTATGGGTGCATGTAGCACTGGCCACCTCCGCCAACTCTTCCACCATTTATGTGAACGGCGTGCCTTATATTAACAATGTGGCCAACACGCCTATTAATTTTACCAGTGGCTTTAACTTAGGCAACGACCGGGATAATTCTTCGCGAACCATGAGCGGGATGATGGATGAAGTGTGTTTTTATAACCGCACCTTAAACCGTGATGAGATTCGGGAACTGATGCACCTTACCCGAAATCACAACAGCATTGACCCTGCACTTAAAACCTATTATCAGTTTAACGAAGTAGGAAATTCTATTTATGACCGGGCCACAAATGTAAATGCGGTTCTAAACGGTAGTTCAAATCACGTACTTTCTACTGCCCCTGTTGGAAGCGGCAACAGCGAGCGACAAACCATTAACACACCGGGGCTTAAAGTGTTTACAAACGAAGGTGTGAGTATTAATTTTCCTTCGGCGGTTATCCCTAATGGAGAAATTTGTGTTACGCGTTTAAACATTCAACCTGATTCTGTACCAACAGGAAAATCGTTTACCAACACCGCAAAAAAATACTGGATCATAAATAATTATGGCAGCAATGGTTCTTTTAATGCTGTTTCCAACATGTCGTTAACGGGCTATGGCAATATAACTGCAACGCAGGCAGGTGCTCCCCGTAAGTTTAAACTTTACAACCGTGTAACAGGCGGCTATCTGGCTTCGTCGTGGAACAAAATAGACAGTGCCTACGCAGCCACCACCGCCACCAATGCGCTGTTAAGTTACAGTGGCAGTGCGGTTACTTATTTCAACACACAATTTACTGTTTCACGCGATTCGTGTTTACCTGCCTCTATACCTACCTTGAGTTCTCTTAGCAACACGCTTTGCGTAGGTTCCAACATGACGCTTACGGCGGGCGGTTCAATAAATGATGGGGCCAACTGGGCCTGGTACTCCGGCTCGTGCGGTGGCACCCTATTAGGAACCGGCAATAGCATTGTGGTTTCGCCTACTGCCAACACTGTGTATTTTGTGCGTGGCGAAGGCGGTTGTGCGGTGACTGGTTCCTGCACAGCAAAAACGTTAACGGTAGTCACGGCACCACAAAGTCCTTCGGTTATTTTAGGTACAAGCACAGTATGCCTCGGAAGTTCTGTTGTTTATAGTGTTTCGCCGGTTCAGGGCGCAAGCTCCTACAGTTGGTCCTTGCCGGGTGGTTGGTCCGGAACCTCGGTGAGTAATACCATAAGTGCCATAGTTAATTCAACCAACGGCCTACTTAATGTAAAAAGCAGCAATAGTTGTGGTGCCTCACAAAATAAAAGCCTTACCATAACGGTAAATACTTCGGTGACTGCGTCTCAATCGGTTAATTTATGTTTTGGAAAAACATTTACAGTTGCCAACAGCACCTATAGCGCCAGCGGCACTTACACCAATTTACTAAGCCGTGCCAATGGTTGCGACAGTTTGTTAACCACCACGCTTAACGTGGACGCTGCTATTGACGTGAGTGTATTTAATTCTGAAACGGTGATTTCGGCAATTACGCCAAGTGCCACTTATCAATGGATTGATTGTGATAAAAATCCGGCCATAATTGCAGGTGCCACCGCACAAAACTTTACACCAACGGCCAATGGCAATTATGCGGTAATCATCACTATTAATAATTGTTCGGACACCAGTGCCTGTGTTAATTTTTTAACCACCGATATTAATAAAACACTTCACTCAGGCGAGGTGAAAATTTACCCGAATCCCGGTACCGACAAGGTAACAATTGAAACCACACTCAACAAAGGGCAAATTGCTTTGTGTAATACCTTAGGTCAGCAATTAATGGTTGTGGAAATTAAATCAGGCAAGTCGCAAATTTTAGAATTGAGCGAATACGCAAACGGCATTTATTTCATTAAAATTACAAGTGAGGATAAACTTTTAATCAAGAAACTGATAAAACAATAGTCAGCAATTTCTGTTTCTTTAAAAACCATCGGTACAATGCCGGTGGTTTTTTGCTTTTATAAAACAGGAGCTTCGTTTCTTTGTTTTACCCCAACACCACCAAAAGTCACTACAAACATCTTATATTAAATTTCGACGGTAAGCCTCTATAAAACTAATCTGCATTCTGCTTTTGGCCTCATTTTTAAACATTTTTCACTAAATATTTTTATCTAAACATTTTAGGAAACATATTTGTTAGAATTAGTTCAAATGGAGCGTGCCGAAAATCCCATAAAGAGTAGGCAATAAAAATCAATTTAATTATGTCGTCAGTACAACGTGAAATTTCAGGTATTCCTAAATCGCACACATTTTCAGTATTAAATGAGCTGGAAAAAGCACCAATCGCTTTGGCATCCGACTCTTCCTTCAGAAACTCCTTTAAAGAAAAAACCCATTTGCTGGTAAAAGGCCAGGGGGTTCTTTTAGGCAAACTCTTAAACAACCAACGCTCTTTTAGTTTTTCGGTGTATGACAATGATGACAAAAAAACTAATGGCTTTAAACTTAAAATTACAGCCAATGCAGCAGGTAAAGTAAGCACCGCTCAGTTTTATTGCCGAATTAATGGTAAATGGGAACTTGTTCGCAACGATGTTGAATCTACTACAAAAGATGATTTTGATGTGTTTGTAAAAACCGGCAGCGGACTCGACCCCGACATCAAATGTCACTATTGGTTTAGCCTTGATTCGCACAACCGCTTGCTACGTTATGGTAAGGGCGAGGTAAGAAAAAGCACTCTGCTGGCCGAATTACACTACAAAGCCCCACACGAAAATCAGGATGACCCATTTGAGTGGGTATCTAAAATTTCATCGATTTTTTACACACACGATGATGAAAAAAATCCTGACATTAATAAAAATTCTTTTATACCCGTTAAATTGTATCGCGATCCTTTAACGGTTGACCCCGCCATGTATGTGGTACCTACCGATTCGCTGACCATGGATGACATTGCCCGCAACAGGGCCACTGTGGTTGCCAATTTAACCCCTACCTGTCAACAGTTATATAACAATGTGGCGGGTGCAAAATTTGAATTGAACACGCCTGACTTTCCACACTTTACCGATGCCATTGAAGCCAGCATTGCCAGTCCTCAGGGCTGGTGCTATAAAACGCTAAAATCCAAATCAACCGAATTCGGTGGCGAACCAAATCCGGACCAAACCTACCTGCGAATTACCATGGGCGTTAATCAGGGCGATTCGCCGGGTGTGCCATTTGTAATGGAAATATGGCCTCCGGGACATTATTCACCTGTACACAACCATGCAAATGCCAATGCGGTAATCAGGGTTTTACATGGCGAAATAACAGTTAATCTATATCCTATGCTTTCTCTCTATCACCTCACACCCTTTGCTGTAGCCAAGTTTGCTAAAGGCGATGTAACCTGGATTTCTCCTGACCTAAACCAAACACACCAGTTACGCAACGCCAACATCGCAGGACCTACCTGTATTACAATTCAATGTTACATGTATGGCGAAGGAAATACGGAGCATTACGATTACTTCGATTATTTGGAAAGCAACGGCCAAACCAGAAATTTTACACCCAATTCTGATTGCGATTTTTTAGGCTTTAAGGAAAAAATGAAACAGGAATGGTTAAGTAACTATGGCAGTGGAAATTAAAATTGCTTGCGGGCAACAACATGCCATACAACCAACTTTTAATAACACAGGATTTTAAATTAAAATCAAATTGAACATGACATTTGGATCAAAAATTCTGCTGTCAAAAAAAAAATAAGGGCAACACACGTTCACACTCCAATAATAGCAAATGCCCTGAAAGCAAAAACTCCGTAGAAAATTCTACGGAGTTTTTTGCAATAAATAAAATTTAAGAATTATTCCACAATAATTTTGTGGTTAATACTGGTTCCTGAATTTTGTCCCGTGATAAAATAAACACCAGCACTTAATCCGGATACTTTTGCTCTGTAATTATTATCAGCATCAAGTACCATGTGCTTTACCACTTGCCCCAACTGATTTACAACAGTTAAATTCACCTGATTGTGTGATTCCACAGTAAATTCACCCGTGTTAGGATTTGGATAAACCAATACCTCAACCGAATTGTTTAGTTCAGTAAGCCCAACGCAACCAATCACTTTAACTGACACGGTTGCCGCATTTGTGCAGGAGTTGGCACCAATACCAAACACCTGATAATTCAAAGTGGTAATTAACGACGAGGTGACAACAATTGATGATGTACTTGCTGATGTGCTCCAGCTATACGTAGAGGCACCACTTGCAGTTAGTGTTACCGATTCATCCTTACACATCACTGTTCTGCTGGCCACAGCCGTAACTGTTGGATTAGGGTTAACCGTAACCTGAATGGTGTTTACACTGGCACAATTAATATTACCTGTATTAGTAACAGCCGAAACCGTGTAAATATCTGTTACAGCAGGAGTAATTGTAATTGATGGGAAAGGATTATTAGGTTCCCACGTATAATTTGTAGCGCCATTTGCTGTGAGCGTGGTTGTTTGTCCGGCACACAATACTGTGGCTCCGCTTATAGAAACAGATGGGGTAAATACATCAACCTGAACTGTTTGGGTGGCACTGCAACTATTGGTAGTGCCGGTAACGGTGTAAATTGTAGTAGAAACAGGGGAGTCAACAACTACAGATGAAGTTGAACCTGAATCCCAACTATAAGTATTGGCACCGCTGGCCGTAAGAGTTACCGAACCTCCGGCACAAATCAATGCGTCACTGGTAATTGCACTAAGTGTAGGGCTTGGATTGGTAATTACTACCGTTTGTGCTCCCGCCGAACATCCTAAAGAGTTGGTGGCACCCACTGAATAAGCTGTTGGCGCCATTGGGTTAACCGTAATAACGGATGAGGATGAGCTCACCGGTGACCATGTATAGGAGATACCTCCACTGGCCGTCATGGTTACTGCGGATCCTTCGCAAACAGTTGATGCAGTTGATACGATACTCACTGTTGGATTAGCTAAAGTTGGTACAGTAATAAAACCCACACCCGAACATGTACCATCCGTTGCTGCAACCGTAAAAGTTGTATTATTTGCAGGGCTAACCACCAACGATGTTGTGGCGCCGCTGGTATTAATAGGCAACCACGTATAGTTAGTTGCTGAAGAAGATACATTTAATGTGGTTTGTTGACCCGAACAAACAATGGTTGGACTTGCCACCAAAGATACAGGTAAAGGTGCCACAGTGATGGTTACCGCAGAGGTGTTGGTTCCACAGGCATTTTGGCCTGTAACCACATAAGTGGAAGTAACTGTGGGTGTAAAGAAAGCGCCATTTACCACACTGTTATTCCATGTGTAGGTATTGGCACCTGTGGCAGTAACAGAAACTGTTTTGCCCAAACAGGTTTGATTGGTACTGCTGGCTACTGATAATACCGGAAGACCTGAATTTACAACAATTGCAACCGAAGAAGTAGAAACACAGTTAATGGAATTGGTTGAAGAAACTGAGTAAACTGTGTTGGTAGTTGGAGAAACGGTTAACGAAGAATTATTTGAGCCTGTATTCCAGGTATAACTTAGCACCGAACCAGAAGCGGTTAGGTTAATTGAAGCACCTGTACAAATTAAGGTGTTACTGGCCACAGCAGCAACTACACCACCGGCATAGATATAACTGATAGAAACAAAACCATTACCTGTATTGGTATTCGAAGTGGTAGAAGCACTAGTTAAGGTTCCCAAAAAACTGGATCCACCAGCACCACTTTGCCCGGTGTAAATATTGGTTGGTGGCTGTTGCCCGTTGCCACCTACCAAACCACCGCCGGCACCGCCAACCAAAGCACTGTTGTTTCCTGCCTGGGAGCTCCCGGTTTCAGTACCACCAGCACCACCAATGCCAAGAGTTCCGGCAGAACCATTTTGAGTTCCTGAAAAACCAGAAACTCCTCCTGCTCCGCCAGAGGCCTGAGTTCCACCTGTTGGCACCACTAACGAACTTGAGGGATAGCCGCAGCCACCACCGCCACCATAGTATCCACCGCCACCGCCGCCGCCAGCTCCGCGTCCACAACCACTTATCCGATTACCACCGGCGCCGCCACCGCCACCAGCAACCAAAATACGGTTAGAAAGTGCTACGCCATTAAATCGGATATCAGAGGCACCACCACCAATTCCACCATTGGCAGAACTGCAACCGCTGTTAACGCCGGCAGCACCTCCACCATTATAACCATTGGTTCCCCCAACATAAATATTTAAAACATCTCCTGGTGTTACACTCATAACTCCGGTAGCCATGCCTCCTAATCCACCAGCAGTAGCAGCATCTCCACTTGCTCCACCCTGGGCTCCTCTTGTTAAAAGGGTTACCGAGTTTACACATGATGGAATGGTAAACGATTGCATAGACCCCGTGTAACCAAAGGTAAAGGTGGTTATACTTTGTGCCTCAATATTTAGGGAGGTAAAAGTTGCCACCGCTGCAATCATTAAGCGTTTGCCTAATTTTTTTAGGTAGTTTTTTTTCATTTTACGTAGTTTTAATTAAATGTATTAAAGAAATCTCTTCTTCAAATTTATAAAAATAAAATCAAGGGCCATATAGATGTTAAAATTTGGGCGAAAAAAGAAGGCTGTTTCTAAGTCAGATTTGGTAAGCGCCATTTACCCGGGTATTTGGCACTTCAACCATCTGCTTTAGAAACAGCCCTATAATTGTCTGGTAGTTACCTTTTATTTGTCCACAATAATTTTATGGTTGATGTTTTGAGTTGAATTTTGTCCAACTATAAAATACACACCGGCACTTAAACCGTTAATTTTCGTCTTGTAATTGTTGGCGGAATTTAAAGCAAATGTTTTAACTACCTGTCCTAACTGATTTACAATACTTAAATTCACTTCATTGTGTGATTCCACAGTAAACTCTCCCGAGTTCGGATTTGGGTAAACCAATAAACCCTTTCCTCCGTCGGCAAACTCCGTAATACCTACACAAGGATTTACCTTTACAGATACATTAGCCGAATTGGTGCAGGAATTGGCCGCTATTCCAATAACCTGATAATTTAGTGTGGTAATTAATGAGGATGTAACAACAATAGACGGTGTGGTGGCTGATGTACTCCAACTGTAGGTAGAAGCACCGGCTGCGTTGATTGTAACCGACTCGCCCTTACACATGGCAGTTCTGGATGCAACAGCCGTTACCGTAGGATTTGGATTAACCGTTACCTGTATAGTATTTACACCGGCACAACTTATATTTCCGGTAGCTGTTATAGAAGATACTGTGTAGATGGTTGTTGCCAATGGAGTTATTGTTATAGACTGGAAGGGTTGATTTGGTTCCCACGTATAAGTATCGGCACCATTGGCAGTTAAAGTAGTAGTTGCGCCTTCACACAATACGGTGGCACCGCTTATACTTACCGATGGGGTAAATACATCCACCTGAACTGTTTGAGTTGTTGAACATGTATTTAGTAAACCTGTTACGGTGTAAACCGTGCTTGATAGCGGCGTTTCAGAAGTTACACTGGCTGTTGAACCAGTACTCCAACTGTATGACGTAGCTCCACTTACAGTTAAAGTTACTGTACCTCCTGAACATATCAGATTGTCACTGCTGCTGGCAACCAAAGTTGGTGCCGGGGCCGTAATAACCACGGTTTGTGCTCCGGCCGAACATCCTAAGGAATTAGTGGCACCCACCGAATAGGCAGTTGGCACCATTGGATTAACGGTTATTGTTGGAGCAGAAGAATTTACAGGCGTCCATGTATACGATAATCCGCCGCTGGCAGTCATAACAACCGGATCACCTTCACAAATCAGCGATGCACTTGAAACGATACTTACAGTAGGATTGGCCAATGTAGGCACAGTAATATAACCAACACCCGAACAGGTACCATCTGTGGCTGCAACAGTGTATGTTGTGTTATTTGCAGGGCTAACCACCAACGATGTTGTGGCGCCATTGGTATTAATAGGTAACCACGTAAAAGTAGTTGCGGCTGAAGACACATTGAGGGTGGTCTGTTGACCTGAACAAACAATGGTTGGGCTTGCAACCAAGAGTACCGGAAGCGGCGCAACTGTAATTGTAATAGCTGAAGTACTTGTTCCACAGGCATTTTGACCTGTAACTACATATGTAGAAGTTGATGTAGGTGTAAAAAACACACCATTGCTAAGGTTGTTCGACCAGGTATAGGTATTGGCACCTGTTGCAGTTACCGAAACTGATTTGCCCAAACAGGTTTGATTGGTACTGCTGGATATAGACATAACAGGTAGTCCTGAATTTACTGTAATACCAACTGTTGCCATTGAAACGCAATTAAGTGAATTAGTAGCAGAAACAGTGTAAACGGTATTGGCCGTAGGCGAAACTGTTAGTGAAGTACTGTTGGAACCAGTGTTCCAGGTATAACTTAAAACCGGGCCAAAAGAAGTAGATGAAGTAAGATTAATACTGGCACCACTACAAATAAGTGTGTTACTGGCCGCAGCATTTACAACTCCTCCGGCAAAATCGTATGCTAATACCACATTGCCATTACCTGAATTGTTAGCGGATGAAGTGCTGGCTGAAAGCAAAGTGCCAATAAAACTTGAACCACCGGCACCGCCTTGACCCGGCCAATACGACGATACAAATGTACCAAAGCCCGAACCTCCATTTAATCCTCCACCTGGTCCGCTGGGATATCCTGGTTGCTGTGGTGTTCCTTGTCCGCTACCGGTTTCGCCGCCACCAGCACCACCTACACCCAAAGCTCCTGCACCACCATTGTTTGAAGCTGTTGAAGAAGTTCCTCCTGTGCCTCCGCTTGCTTGCGAGCCACCACTAGCCACTGTGCTACCCGAAACAGAACCCGGCCAACCGGCACCGCCGCCGCCGCCATAATAGCCTGCACCGCCACCACCGCCGGCTCCACGCCCGCAGGAAGGAACCCTGTCGCCACCAGCGCCACCGCCACCGGCGCCAACAATTATGCGATTGGCCAATGCTGTTCCGTTAAGGCGAACATCTGAAGCGCCTCCTCCAATACCACCGCCAGCGCTGCTGCAACCGCTGCAAACACCCGCTGCGCCGCCACCATTGTAGCCATTAATTCCGCCAACATAAATATTTAGAATATTGCCGGGTGTAACTGTTAACACACCAGTGGCCATTCCACCCAGGGCACCTGTAACAGTGTTGGCCGCATTAGTGCCTCCCTGAGCCCCTTTTGCCGTAATAGTAATTTGGTTAACACACGAGGGAACAGTAAATGACTGCACCGCTCCTGTGTACGTAAATGTTTGAATAACTTGTGCACTGAGATTTCCTGCTAAAAACGCTATCATTAAAGCGGGCAGAAAACATAATTTTAAAACAGTGTAATTTTTTCTCATAGTTTTATTTTTAGATTGTTTTAAATAGTACTGATTAAAGGTATTAATTTAATCAGAATAACAAAAGATAAGTCAAAAAACTAATCGTAAATCATCCCTTTATGCCTAAACTTCATTCCGGTTATTAATTATAATCAAATTACTAAATCTTGCTAAATTTCAATTATTCCATCCGTTTTACTTCAAAAATCATTGAACTCATCTGCTGAAATTTTACTAATTTCGGCGTCTAATCCTTTTTTTATGTCATTTATAAACAATATCACAGCCCGTCAGGTTTTAGACTCGCGCGGTAATCCAACAATTGAAGTAGATGTAATTACAGAAAACGGCATTTTGGGCCGTGCCGCAGTGCCTTCCGGAGCCTCTACCGGCGCACACGAAGCGGTTGAATTGAGAGACAACGATAATAATTTATACCTCGGAAAAAGCGTTTATAACGCCGTTAATAATGTTAATACCGTAATCCGGGAAAACCTGAAAGGGTCCTACATATTTGATCAATCGGAAATTGATGCCCGTATGATGGAACTCGACGGCACCGATAACAAAGCCAAACTGGGCGCCAACGCAATTTTGGGTGTTTCTTTGGCCGTTGCAAAAGCCGCTGCCGAAGAATCGCGCTCACCGCTTTACCGCTATGTGGGCGGCGTTAATGCCAACCTGTTGCCAATACCAATGATGAATATTTTAAATGGTGGCGCACACGCAGATAACGGCATCGATTTTCAGGAATTTATGGTAATGCCAGTTGGTGCCGAATCGTTTAGCGAAGGCCTGCGCATGGGTACCGAAGTTTTTCATCACCTTAAATCGGTTTTAAAATCACAAAAATTAAGCACCAATGTTGGCGACGAAGGTGGTTTTGCACCAAATCTTAAAAACAACGAAGACGCTATAAAACTGGTAATTCAGGCCATTGAAAAAGCAGGCTACAAACCCGGCGAAGATATTTACATTGCCATGGATGCCGCTTCAACTGAATTTTATTTGCCGGAAGAAAAAATGTATCACTTTAAAAAATCTACCGGCGATAAATTAACCATCGACCAAATGGTAAGTTTTTGGGGCGACTGGTGCAAAAAATATCCTATTATTTCAATAGAAGATGGTTTTTCGGAAGATGATTGGGAAGGTTGGGGAAAAATTACTGCGGCCATTGGCGATAAAGTGCAATTGGTTGGCGACGATTTGTTTGTGACCAACGTTAGCCGCCTGGCACAAGGCATTAATACAGGTGTGGCCAACTCTATTCTGGTAAAAGTAAATCAGATTGGCACACTCACCGAAACCATTAACGCCGTGCAACTGGCGCAAACCAACAGCTACACCTCGGTAATGAGCCACCGTAGCGGCGAAACGGAAGACGTAACCATTGCCGATTTGGCCGTTGCCTTAAGTTGCGGACAAATTAAAACCGGTGCCCCATCACGTACCGACAGGGTGGCCAAATACAACCAATTGCTAAGAATTGAAGAACAATTAGGAAACTCGGCCCGTTACCTTGGTAAATCCTTTAAGTTTGCGAAATAATAAATTAGCACAAATCACTTTGTTTATAATTGTTCAGGTTGTAAATTTATAACCACTAAAGAAAAAGAAAGACATGGATCCGTTGAAAGAAAAGTTTAAAACCAAGGCAGACGCACTATCTGCCGACATTAAAGATATTATTAAAAATCATGGTGATTTAAAACTAGGTGAAATCACAGTTGCGCAGGTGTATCAGGGTATGCGCGGTATGGTGGGCATGGTTACAGAAACATCACGCCTCGATCCTGAAGAAGGAATTCGTTTCAGAGGATACTCAATTCCTGAACTGCGTAAACAATTGCCAAAAGCACCGGGTGGCACCGAACCTTTACCCGAAGGTATTTTTTACCTGATGCTGGTTGGCGAATTGCCTACACAGGATGACGTAACATTTATTACCACCGAATGGACAAAACGCAACAATGTACCCAAACATGTATTCGACGTTATTGAATCGTTGCCGGTTGACACTCACCCGATGACACAATTTACCATTGGGGTAATGGCCATGCAACGCGAATCGGTGTTTGCAAAAGCTTACGCCAAAGGCATTAGCAAAAAAGAATATTGGGATTATGTGTATGAAGACAGCATGAATCTGATTGCACGCCTTCCACGCATAGCAGCTTATATCTATCGCCGTAAATACAAAGGCGGTGTGCACATTGAGCCTGATCACAAACTCGATTGGGCAGCCAACTTCGCACACATGCTGGGCTACGAAGCATTTGACATGAAACGTTTAATGCGTTTGTATTTAACCATTCACGTAGATCACGAAGGTGGAAACGTTTCGGCTCACACCACACACCTGGTTGGTTCGGCACTCAGCGACCCTTATCTTGCCTTTGCAGCCGGTATGAATGGTTTGGCAGGTCCTTTACACGGTTTGGCCAATCAGGAAGTGTTGGGTTGGATAATGGAGCTGAAAGAAAGTTTGGGAGGCGGTTTACCAACCAAAGAACAAATTGCAGAATACATTAAAAAAACACTTGCCGAAGGAAAAGTTGTGCCGGGCTACGGCCACGCGGTGTTGCGTAAAACCGACCCACGTTTTGCAGCTCAACAGGATTTTTACAGAACCTATATTAAACACGACGACATTTGCGAAATTGTGCAAATGGTTTACGAAGTGGCACCTCCGATTTTGGAAAGTACCGGAAAAATTAAAAACCCTTGGCCAAATGTGGATGCACACTCAGGAGCCTTGTTGGTACACTACGGCATGCACGAGTACGACTTTTACACCGTTTTGTTTGGCGTAAGCCGCGCCTTGGGTGTTTTGGCAAGTCTTATTTGGGACCGCGCCACCAACTCACCAATTGAGCGTCCGGGTTCTTTAACCACCGATAACATTAAAGCTAAAATTAAAGCCGCGCAGGACGCTGCTAAAGGCTAAATCACAAAAATTACCGGGACATAAAAATCCCGGTATTTTTTTATTTATTAAATTTGGTTTATACTATAAACTACTTTACATTTACAAAAAACTTGGTTCAAAGTATGGAGGAAAAAGAAATTAACCCGCAGGAAAGTCTGGCACTTATTGACAGCATGATTCAACAAGCCAAACACAAATTGGCCGACGATGGTTTTTATTTTATTTTTTGGGGATGGTTAATTACCATTTGCGCCTTGGCAAATTATATTGCCATTCAATTTGGAATTTATGAGGGCTATTGGGTGTGGATAATTCTACCACCTCTGGGCGGAATAGTGTCAGCAATTTATGGAAGAAAGGAAAAGAAAAACAAAAAGGTGATAACCCATGTGGATACATATATGAGCTATGTGGTTGGCGGATTTTTAACTGCATTGATTATTACATTGGTGTTTATGCCCTGGCACGGCATTAAAGTCACCTATTTTGTGTTAATGTTGCTTTACGGCATCAGTACTTTGATTACAGGTGGCATCCTCAATTTTAAACCTTTGATTATTGGTAGTCTTTTTTCATTTGCATTTGCGGCCTTGTCGGTGTTTTTGGGAAATGCCGAACAGTTTTTATGCATTTCGGGTTCTTTAATTTTTAGTCACATTATTCCTGGCCATTTGTTACGTTCATCATTTAAAACACAAAATGTTTAAAGACCTCGATCCTTTACTTCATTCTCAATTGCGG
>JADLED010000155.1 GCA_020846335.1 Bacteroidia bacterium | reverse complement strand
ATGAGCCCACCACTGCATTGGATGTTACAGTTCAAAAAACAATTCTGGAGTTAATGAAAAAACTTCAGCAACAATACAACATGGGCATTCTGTTTATTACCCACGACCTTGGTGTGATTGCCGAACTGGCTGACAGAGTGGTGGTAATGTACAAGGGGCGTGTGGTGGAACAGGGCGCTGTGAAGGAAATTTTTTCAAAACCCAAACACCCTTACACCAAAAGTTTACTGGCCTGCCGCCCGCCATTAGGCAAACGCATAAAACACCTGCCCACTGTGAAGGATTTTATGCGTGTGGATAAAGATGGCACCATACATGAAATTGAAAATACAGTACAGGAAATTATTGTGAGCCCTGAGGAAAGAGGCGCCGCACACAAAGTCCTGTATCAACGCGAAAAACTTCTTGAATTGCAAAACGTGCAAACCTGGTTTCCGGCAAAAAAAACATTTTTAGGCAAGGTGCTCAATTATACAAAAGCGGTTGACGATGTGAGTTTTGATGTGTATGAAGGCGAAACACTTGGATTGGTGGGCGAAAGCGGCTGTGGCAAAACAACACTGGGTCGCACCATTTTAAAACTGGCGCCGGCTTCGGGTGGAAAAATTTTATACAAAAAACAGGATCTTTTGCAAATGAACGAATCGGAGTTCAGGCAACACCGTCGCAATATGCAAATCATTTTTCAGGACCCCTACTCTTCCCTTAATCCCCGCATAACCATTGGCAACTCCATTGCAGAACCAATGGCAGTGCACGGGTTATACAACAGCTACAAAGAACGAAAAGAAAAGGTTTACGAACTATTAAAAAAAGTGGGACTTGAAGAAAAACACTTTACCCGTTATCCGCACGAATTTAGCGGCGGGCAACGTCAGCGCATTTGTATTGCTCGTGCGCTTGGGCTGCAACCCAAATTTATTATTTGCGACGAAAGTGTGAGCGCGCTGGATGTGAGTGTGCAGGCTCAGGTACTTAATTTACTGAACGAATTAAAACAGGAATTCAAATTCACCTATATATTTATCAGTCACGATTTAAGTGTGGTAAAATTTATGAGCGACCGCATGGTGGTGATGCAAAAAGGTCGGGTGGAAGAAATGGGCGACCCCGATGAAATATACGCCAATCCAAAAAGCGAATACACCAAGCGCCTTATTTCATCGATTCCCGGCGGTGCAATTGAAAATCTGAAAAGGGCCGTGTAAAAAAATATCCGCTATCGATGAATCTGATCATCATCATAATTTTATCGCTTTTCATTTCGTTTATTTGGTTGTACTATTTAAAGCTCATTGATGTTTTTGAGAACGAAAAAACCAAATTCATTCTAATAACCTTTATTCTCGGCAGCATTATTCCAAACATTATTTACCCTATCCACACCTATATTTACGAACCGCTGGGCATAGAAAAAGGTAGCGACCCTGTTTCGGTTTTCCTATACTATACCTTAGGTGTGGGTCTGCTTGAAGAGGCCATCAAAATACTTCCAGTTATCCTTATACTTCGTTTTGCAAAAAAGGAAGTGAATGAACCATTGGATTATGTTATCTATGCGACTGTTTCTGCCTTGGGATTTGCCTTTGGTGAGAATGTGGAATACGCACAAGCCTACGGACATGAAGTGCTTTTAATGCGGTCGATATTATCGGTTCCGGGGCACATGTTCTTTTCGGCCATGTTTATTTACGGTTACGTTCTTTACAAACACCATCAACAACCATCAAAATCAATTTTTTTATTCGCCACTTTTGGTTTTGTGAGTCATGGCATTTACGATTTTTTGCTGAGCATTGAATCGCCACTAATTGGGTCCCTTCTCAACATGATTTTTTTCTTTCTACTTGTTCAAATATTCATTACCATTCTTAACAACAGTTTAAACAATTCGCCTTTTTATAAACCAAATAAAACTATTAATCAGGAAAAAATACGGAGTCAGATAGCTCAACTTTATGTGGTGGTTATCTTCCTCATTTTCGCCTATTATTTTTATCTTAATGGTGCAACAAAAGGCATGCGTGCCTTTGTATGGTTTCTACTCTTCGAATCCTTTATTCTTGGAATAATTGTAGTCAGACTAAGTCGTTTCAGCATAATACCCGGAACCTGGGTACCTGTTAAACCAGAATTCCCATTTACAGTAATCACTCAAAATTCGCAGGACAATGATTTTCATATTTTCTTTGGGATTTTAAAAATCAAAGGAGAATCCTACAACGACTCCGCAATTTCGCAACTATACGGTGAAGCAATTCATATTGTTCCTTTAAGCGCGAATCGCAGCGCCTTAAAAAAAACACACAAAGGCATCATCGAAAAAAAATTATTCCTGCAAGCCAAGGCCGTCTTTCTTGTAAAGGTTTATTTTAACGATAGCGTTGAGCAACACAAACACTTTGTATTACTAGCCAAAACATCAGGCACCACGCATGCTGCCGATAATTCACCCATTGCTTCTTTAAATAGCTTAACTTCGGGTGATGTCGGTTCATTGGTTTTTCACGAATGGGTGGTATTAAAAAAAATCAAATAATATGTGGGAATTTTTAAAACAGTTAACCGATCCCAACAGCATCATTCAATACGGAGGGCTGTGGTTATTGCTGTTTGTAATTTTTGCCGAAACCGGTTTACTGATTGGCTTTTTTCTACCTGGTGATAACCTCATTCTTTTGGCCGGAATTTTATGCAAAGCAAAACCTGAACTGATGCAGGTAAATTTTTTTACGCTAGTAGCACTCATGTCATTGGCCGCAATACTTGGCAACACCGCCGGTTATTGGTTTGGAAGAAGTGTTGGCGAAAAACTCTACGAACGAAAAGACAGTTTAATCTTTAAACAAAAACACCTGGTGGTAACCAAAGAATACTATCATAAATACGGTGGTAACCTCACACTCATATTGGCCAGATTTTTACCAGTGGTAAGAACCTTTGCGCCAATAATTGCCGGGGTTATTAAAATTGGTTTTGTACCCTTTATGATTTTTAATGTGATAGGTGCTCTTGCGTGGATACTTAGTTTAGCAGGCATAGGTTATTTTCTGGTACAGATATTTCCGGGAATAACCAATTACATGGGTTATATTTTTATTGCGCTCATCATCATCACCGCCATACCTGTTTTACGAGCCATCTTTAAGAAGGAAAACAAAAATCAGAACTAAACTCCCAAACAAAAACCCTGTTTCTCGTCTCTTGCCTCTCTTCAGTCCCTTCAGTCCCTTCTATCCCTTCAGTCCCTTCTATCCCTTCAAAACCCCAGTGGTTTACCCATGTAATAATCCAATACCTTTAATTTAAAAATGTAATCGTATTTAGATTGTAATAAATTACTTTCGGCGGCAAACAATCTGTTCTTGGCACTGTTAAAGTCAAACACACTAATAACACCTGCATTAAATTTTTGTTGCGCGTAGCGGAAAGACTCTGTGGCTGCTTCCACGCTCGATTTAGTGGCGCTATATTTATTCAGGCCTGCTTTGGCATTGGCATGTGCCTGCGCAATATTTTTGTAAAGATTTTGCTTATTTACGTCTTGCGAAAATTTTGCATTAAGTGTATTTAGTTTCGCATTTTTAATTGCGGTATGGGTTTGCAGGCCGTTGAACAATGGCACCGAAAGTGAAAAGCCCAAACTCTTATTGATGTTGTCGTTAAATTGTGTTTTAAATGGTGTTTGACGGGTAACATAACTGTAAACCGGAGTATATACGCCAACCCCGGTGCTTGTAACGCCTATTTGTTGTTGACCAGACAGGCTTTGATCCACTATGTCTTTTGCCAGGCCTGAATATCCGGTGCCAATGCTGGCATTAAAACTAAGTGATGGACTAACTCTTCCTTTACTTGCAGCCAGCGTTTTATTGGCACTCATCATTTGATATTCGCCACTTTTAATGGAGGGTTGATTTTTTAAGGCAGTTTCATAAATGGCATTGATGTTACTTTCCAGCAACAACGATTCAACTGCAGGGATTTCGGGCCGCGCAATGGCAAAATTTGTAATACTGTCAAAATTCATTAGCTGCTTCAGGCTTAACAAATTCAACTGGTAATTATTTTCGGCTGTAGTCACATTCACTTCTTCGTTGGCCAGTTGTGCCTTAATGTCGTACTCCACACTCTTTGCCACCGATCCGGCATCCACCAGTTTTTGTGTGCGTTCCAATTGCTCTCTGGTAATGTTAAATTGATTCTGTGAAATTTTAAGCATTTCTTCCGAAAAAATAACCCCGATGTATGCATTGGCCACACTCAGTGATAAATCGTTTTGTTGCTGTTTCAAACGCTCAACATTACTTAAATAAGAATATTCACTTGCCTTCACGTTATTGTATTGCGCAAGTCCGCTCCACAAGGTAACATTGCTGCTAACGTAAAAATTTTGCGATAGCACCTGGGTATTGGCAAATGTATTTGTAAACCGGTCGATGGTTTTTCCAAAATTGTATACATGACTGGCGCCTGCATTTAATGATGGCAACATGGAAGCGATACTTTGATTGGTGTTGTTGTTGCTAATCTCATTATTTAAAGCAGTTTGTCGTAAATTAAGATTGTGGTTAACCGCATAGTTGATACATTGCTGCAAATCCCATGCAGATTGGGAGTTAGCGGTATAAACAAACAGCAACGGAATTAATAGCAATAGTTTTTTCATGGGGAAAATCTGAATTTAAAATTACTGAATTTATTGGGCCTGTCCGGCTCACTTACACAAGCGGTTTAAATTCAGGTTTAATGCGAATTTGCAGGCTCCTTTTAGTCCTCCTCGTCAGCATCAACCCACTTTGTTTTAGTTTTAGCGGCGTTTAAACGCATAACCACCCCCAAAAATATAAGGCCGCTGAGAACAACCGTAAGCAAGCTAAAAGTAGGCGCCTTAAAAAAATACGTGAGGATGGAGGCACAAATGGTAAGTGCTGAAAATATGTAAATAATTACCACGGTTTTAACGTGACTGAATTTGCAATCCAACAGTTTATGGTGGATGTGATTTCTGTCGGCGGTAAATGGCGACTGGCCTTTTAAAGCGCGGATAATAAACACCCGCAAAGTATCCATGAGCGGATACACAAGCGCCGAAATGGCAAAAACGGGTTTACTCACATGCACCCAAAAAGAATCGAGTTGCTCGGTGGGATATTCAATCATTTTAATGGCCAACACACAAATAAACATGCCAATAACCAATGACCCCGAATCGCCCATAAAAATTTTTGCAGGAGAAAAATTAAAGATTAAAAATCCCAAAAGCGCTCCGGCTAAAGCAAAAGATAAAGCAGCATACGGAAACTCGTTGGCAAAAATAAACCAGATTCCAAAAGCGCAACAGGTAATAAAACCAACACCAGAAGCCAATCCGTCAACACCGTCAATCAGGTTAAACGAATTTACAACCACCACGTATGTAAAAATAGAAAGAAACACGCTGCCCCAATATGGCAATGCGCCCGACACACCAAAAATTCCATGCAAACTGGTAATGCGGATATCACCCATCAACACCAGAATTAAAGCCACTACAATGTGAGCAAATAGTTTCTTAACAGGTGCTGTGCCCACAATGTCATCCTTAACACCAACAAAAAACAAAATTAAACTGGTGGCAATTATTAATTTAAACTCAGTAACCGATTGAAATATTTTGTCGTAATAAATTCGGTCCTCAATGTTATACCAAAGCGAATAGGCAAAAAGAGTGCCGGCATAAATTATAATTCCACCAATGGTGGGTATTGAGCGTTTGTGAATTTTACGTTCTTCGCTGGGCGAATCAATTAAACGTTTGAGTACTGCTACTTTTATGAGCGCCGGGGTTGAATACAGCACTACTATAAATGATGTTAAAAAAACAAGTATTAATGTTGCCATTATAAATCGTAATAGAAATTAAACAAGCTTGTTCTCAACCCGAAATAAAAATAGCTTGTTTCGTTATTTAAAGTCCTAAAGTTATAAAAATTTTGGTTCCGGTAATTAAAGCCAACCGATATATTAAAATTATAAGATGGATTAATCAGGTAGCCAATTCTTACATTATAAATATTATTGAGGTAATACGTTTTTCCATTCAAAGGCACGTCCTGATAATTGTATTTCATATTAAACAACCAGCGCTTGTATTTGTAATCCATCAAAAGCATCAGTTCCTGACCGTGCCCCGGCACATAGCCCAATACCTGGTTGTAGTGGGTAAAGGACTGATCGGTACTAACTCCACTTATTTTACTATAAGCTGTTTCGTTCACAAAATTAAATTCGGCCTGAACCATCAGGTTCTTAATTCCACCCACATCAAAATAATTCACACCGGCTTGATAACCCCAACCCTTACCAAGTTTATTGGTATCAACAAGATTATCGGCCATTACCTGCGCATACACATTTAATTTATCGGTTAATTTTAATTTAGAGTCGCCGCCAATTAAAATATTGTTTTTAGAATTTAATCCATAACTCAATAAATTGGAATAAATAAGTGGGTTAAAATACTGCCACGTGAAATGCTGACGGTTGCGTTCATCGCCCGCCTGCCAGATCATGCCCTGAAAAAAACCAAAGTTGAGGTATTTAGTGGCGTTAAAACTCAGGTATTGAAATGAGGCCGCTTTTTTTTGAAATAACCTTTCAGTTGCCGAAGTAATTTTTACAGATGCTGCCGTTAAATTCATAAAAACCGCGTAAATGTTGGAGTATTGCAATTTCCCTTTAAACCACTGATGCGTAATGCGTGCGTAAGGATAATTAAATGCATTATCACTCAATAATAACGAGCGATAACCGTGGCCGATTTTTTGTTTGCCATGCCCCACCTGAATGTTTAAATTTTTAAGCGGTTGTACCGAAACCATGCCCGTTGAAAAGGCGTAATCGTATCCGTTTGTTTTAAATGTTTTCCAGCGCCCCTGCCCCGGCACAACCAAACTTGTTTTGGTTATGGTTGACAAATAAACCGGAAAAACTGATTGGTTCTCCGAAAAAATGGATTCGAAATAAACCTTATTGCCAATGTAGCCACTGGCCACAAAACCACGTGTGTTGGTGTACAACTTGCTTTTTACTTTTTGCGAATTATCCAACCCGCCTTCAAAATTTATTAAAGGATCCAGTCGCAATTTAAAATTTTCATTTTTAGGTTCTAACCTAATAAGGTGTTTATAAAAAGCCGCGTCCAATCCCGGATCGTTGCTGATAAATTTATACACACGGTGACTGTCAATCGCATCAACATACCGGCGCGAAAAAAAATGAATATACGGCTTAACGCCAGTATGTATCGAGGAGTCACGCTGGGCCAGATTTCGCTCGGTTAATAGCGAAAAAGAATACTCATTGGGTAAATTATAAAACTGCGACTTTAAGTGTAAACTTAAACACAACTGAAAGATAACAACAAACGTATAGTGTTTAAATTTCAAAACCCAACTGTTTTTTGTATTGTGAGCAGAACTATTACCAAACCTTAACGTTTTGTTTTTTCTTAAAATCCTCGTAAACCATGGCTATGCCTTCACTCAAATTAATGGTATGTTTCCAACCCAGTTTGTGTAAAAAACTCACGTCCATTAATTTTCGCGGCGTTCCATCGGGCTTCGATAAATCGTGTACAATTTCTCCTTCAAAACCTACAATTTTTTGCACCAGCAATGCCAAATCCTTAATCGATAAATCCTCGCCCGTGCCAACGTTTACATGTGTGTGCCCATCATAATTCTGCATTAAAAAAACACAGGCTTCGCCCAAATCATCCACATGCAAAAATTCGCGCAATGGCGAGCCGGTTCCCCAAATTTCAACCTGTTTGGCCTTACTTTCTTTGGCCTCGTGAAACTTGCGTATCAAAGCCGGCAACACGTGTGAATTATTCAGATTGTAATTATCGTTTGGGCCATACAAATTGGTTGGCATGGCCGCAATAAAATTACAACCATGTTGACGTTGGTAGCTTTCGCACATTTTTATGCCGGTTATTTTGGCAATGGCATAAGGTTCGTTGGTGTCTTCTAGTTTTCCACTCAACAAATACTCCTCTTTTAATGGCTGCGGCGCCATTTTAGGGTAAATGCAGGAAGAACCTAAAAACATTAATTTTTTTACGCCGTGCACATACGATTGATGAATCACGTTGTTTTGAATCATCAGATTGTCGTACAAAAAATCGGCCCGGTAGGTATTGTTGGCCTGAATGCCTCCCACTTTAGCGGCTGCTAAAAAAACATACTCCGGTTTTTCCTTTTCAAAAAAAGCGGCCACCTGCTGCTGATCGCGTAAATCAAGCTCTGACGATGTTTTTAAAATAAAACTGTGAAAGCCCTTAGTCTCTAAATTTCGAAGTATGGCCGAGCCCACCATTCCTCTGTGTCCTGCAATGTATATTCTGGAATCCTGCTTCATCCTGCTAAAATCCGGCAAATGCTACTTTAAAATTATTCTTTGTAATTAAGTACTTTGTGTCCGCCTTCCAACAGATATTTATCTCTTTTAAAAAGTTCTAAATCGGCCAGCACCATTTCTTTGCAAAGGGCCTGCACGGTGTAGGTGGGCACCCAACCCAGTTTGGCTTTTGCTTTGCTTGCATCGCCCACCAGCAAATCGACTTCGGCAGGGCGGTAATATTTTGGATCAATTTCCACCACGGTTTTTCCGGTAGCTTCGTTAATGCCTTTTTCGTTTTCTGCTTTTCCTTCCCAGCGGATTTTAATTCCCACTTCGTCAAAAGCCATATTAATAAATTCGCGCACCGATATTTTAATTCCGGTAGCCAGCACATAATCATCGGCCACATCCTGCTGCAACATGCGCCACATTCCTTCCACATAATCCTTGGCATGGCCCCAGTCCCGCTCCGAATCTATATTTCCCATAAACAGTTTTTCCTGCATGCCCAAACTAATTTTGGCGGCACCACGGGTAATTTTGCGGGTAACAAATGTTTCACCTCTTATCGGACTTTCGTGGTTAAATAAAATACCATTGCAGGCATACATGCCATAACTTTCGCGGTAATTTTTTGTAATCCAAAAACCGTAAAGCTTGGCCACGCCATAAGGGCTGCGTGGATAAAACGGGGTGGTTTCTTTTTGAGGAATTTCCTGCACCAAACCATACAGCTCGCTGGTGGAAGCCTGATAAAAACGCGTTTTTTTCTCGAGCCCCAAAATACGGATGGCTTCAAGCAAACGCAGAGTGCCCAAAGCGTCGGAATTGGCCGTGTACTCAGGTGTTTCAAAACTCACCTTAACGTGGCTTTGCGCCGCAAGGTTATAAATTTCGTCGGGCTGCACCTCCTGCACAATGCGGATAAGATTGGTGCTATCGGTTAAATCGCCATAATGCAATTTAAAATTTACATTTTTTTCGTGTTGATCGAGGTAGAGGTGATCAATGCGGTCGGTATTAAAAAGTGAACTGCGGCGTTTGATGCCGTGTACCGTGTATCCTTTGCTGAGCAATAACTCGGCGAGGTAAGCCCCGTCCTGTCCTGTTACGCCCGTTATCAGTGCTATTTTTGACATAGTGTATAAAAAAACAATATTACAAAAAATTAAACAGAATCAGGGTTGTTTTGAAACAACGGCAGATGAAATGATTTCGTTATATTTGACACTCGAATTGGCCGAAAAGCAACTAAAAATGAACCTTTTTGCCATTCGGGGATATAAAAACGAGTGTTTAAAGTAATTCATAAAAAAACAGGCATACATGAAATCAACCTTCTCCAAAAAAAATTACATCATTTTAACCGTTGGCACTTTGCTTATTGCTCTGGGATATCTGTTAATGATTGGTGGCGGCAGCGAAGATCCTAATGTTTTCAGCGAATCCATTTTCGATTTTCAACGCATTACTTTGGCACCAATGGTGTGTTTGGCAGGATTTGTAACCATTGTTATTGCCATTATGTGGCGACCTAAAAACGTTTCAACCGAAAACGTTAAATAAAAATGGATAACACCAGTCAAAATACAACCGTACCGACTAAAAAGCCAAACAAATTAAAAAAGTGGGCACTCATTTCGCTGCTTGGTTTAATTGTAATTTGGTTTATTTACTATTTTATTTGCGGCATGGCTTACAGCGAGGGCACCCGCTCGGGCATACTCACCAAAGTAAGTAAAAAAGGCTATGTTTTTAAGACCTACGAGGGCGAATTAATTGTGGGAGGACTTAATCAGGGCGATGGTGCCATATTGCCAGCCACGGTTTTTAAATTCTCGGTTCCCGAAAAAAGTGTTTACGACAAGCTGGAAGCCGATCAGGGAAAAAAAGTGGTGTTGCACTACAAACAGGTGATTAAAAATTTTTTCTGGCAGGGCGAAACCGATTATTTTGTTCATAAAGTAAGTTTTGTAAACTAACCAATGTCGTATCTACAAGCGCTCATTATTGCTATTATTGAGGGATTAACGGAATTTTTACCCGTGTCGTCAACCGGCCACATGATACTGGCCACCTCCTTGATGAAAATTGAAAACAAAAATTTTGCCGATACCTTTGAAATTGTAATTCAGTTGGGAGCCATTATGGCCGTGCTTTTTCTTTACATCAAACGTTTTTTTGTGAGCATCAATATCTACCTCAAATTACTGGTGGCATTTATTCCAACAGGCATTGTGGGTTTTTTGGCCTATAAAACCATTAAGCATTATTTGTTTAATCCGTTTACGGTAAGCATTTCGTTGGTAATTGGCGGGGTGCTTTTAATTCTTTTAGACAAGTGGAGCGAAAAAAAAGAAAGCGAGTACAAAGAGGTGGAGGATTTGAGTTATGCCTCAGCCTTTAAAATAGGGCTTTTCCAATGCCTTTCAATGATTCCAGGCGTTTCGCGTGCGGCCGCCACCATTTTTGGTGGAATATTTTCGGGCTTTAACCGCCAACAGGCCGCCGAATTTTCGTTTTTATTGGCCATTCCCACCATGTTTGCTGCCTCCGGCTACGATTTGCTAAAAGAAAAAGACAACATCCATTCCGAAGACATTAAGCTTTTGCTTTTTGGTGCAGTGGTGGCCTTTATTGTGGCCTTTTTTGCCATCAAGGCGTTTATAAATTTTTTAACCAAATACGGATTCAAACATTTTGGTTATTACCGCATTGCATTGGGTATTCTTTTTCTGATTTACGCCCTGGCCGCCGGCATACAACTTTCTGCCTGAAATAATGTTGCAACAAACAGTGCTTTGTTAATTAAACGCGGGTTGTGTGCCTGTGCAATGCCAAATTATAAAATAACTTCGCTCAGATAAACTTTGCATACGTGAGCGACAGGTTAACAAAAAAAAGAGTCTGGACATCGGGAGTTACCGTAATCATAAGCCTTTCATTGGTTTTATTTATGCTTGGGGCACTTGGCTTGCTAATCATCAATGCCAATAAACTTTCCACCCATTTTAAAGAAAACATTGGCTTTCAGGTGTATTTAAAAGACACCGCCACTTCCGCGCAAATAGACATGTTGATTCAGGAACTCAACACATCGCGCTACACCAAAAGTGTTAACCTCATTAACAAAGAACAGGCCGCCGAAAAACTGCGCACCGATTTAGGCGAAGACTTTGTTTCGTTTTTAGGAAGCAACCCTTTGTTGAATACGCTGGACATGAAGCTAAATGCGGAATACACCACCAACGACTCGTTGAGCCTCATTGAAAAAAATTTATTACTTAAGCCCTTTGTGAAAGAGGTAGTGTATCAAAAAGTAATGATTGACAAACTGAATAAAAACACCAGGGCGGTGGCGTTTTTTATTTTAATTTTTACCAGTGCGTTATTGGTGGTGGCCATTGTGCTAATTAACAATACCATCCGCCTCTCAATTTATTCGCAACGGTTTTTAATAAGAACCATGTATCTGGTGGGTGCCACCCGTACTTTTATCAGCAAGCCCTTTATTTTTAAGGGTTTCAGGCAGGGAGTTATTGCAGGAATAATTGCCGGCTTAATGCTGGCGGGCTTTTTGGCGCTGAGCACACGGTTTATACCGGATTTATTACAATTGCAGGACGAAAACGTGCTGGTAATGCTATTTAGCGGCATTGTGTTACTGGGCATTATCATTTCTTCGTTTAGCGCTCTTTTAGCGGTTCTTCGCTACCTCCGACTTAAAACCAGCGACCTGTATTTTTAGTCATTCTTAACCTTTTGTTACTGTGAAAAAATAATACCTTTGTTGGGTAAAATCTCTAAATCATTATGGATAATTTCAGAAACACCAACATTAATAACATTGAGAACGCCACAGTTATTGGTGACAACCGTTTATTGCGTTCGTCTTTTTCATGGATGAGTTTGGCCATGTTGCTTACCACACTGGCTGCACTGCTTTTTTCTCAGGTTCCTGCCCTCACTTCATTTCTTCTAACTGAAACAGATACCGGATTTAAGCCAACTCTTTTGGCCTACGTAGCCATGTTTGCGCCTTTGTTGTTTGTTCTTGGCATTCGCTTTGGCCTCGACAAACTTTCTTATGGCGCTTTGGTAGGCCTGTTCATCGCCTACTCTATTATCAATGGAATCAGTTTTAGCTTTATCTTTTTTATTTACAACATTGGCTCCATTGTAAATGTTTTTCTTAGCACTACTGCACTATTTGCGGTGATGGCCATTGCCGGTTACACCACTAAAACCGACCTTACTAAGCTGGGAAGCCTTTTGTTTATTGGTTTAATTGGCATTGTAATTGCCTCTTTAATTAATCTCTTTATGCAAAGTGCCGGTTTCGATTACATCATCAGTATTTTAGGTGTGATTATTTTTACCGGATTAACTGCGTACGACGTTCAAAAAATTAAAAATTTGGGCTATCAGGTAGAAGGTTCAAGCCTTTCAAGTAAAATGGGAATTGTGGGAGCACTTACACTTTACCTGGATTTTATCAATTTATTTTTGTTTTTACTCCGTTTATTCGGCGGTAGAAAAGATTAAAAATCGGGCTTTAACGAATTGGCAAGCCGCAACAGTTATTGTTGCGGCTTTTTTATTGTGTTTTCGGGACTTTTAGACCCATTTATTGCAGAAACCGCCTTTCTACTTAGTAGAACAGCCTAAACAATGAGTGAATTTTCAGTGATTTGCTGATTAAATCATTAGTTTTGTTAGTCCAACAGCCTTGGTAATTAATAATTTATTAAACTATTAAGCCGTTTGCTGGAGAAGCGACCATGAAATCTGGGATTAAAATAGTTATTTTTTTGCTTGTAGTTCTGTTTACCAGCCTTGCTTTTCCTGCTTTTTCTCAAACCACCAACACTACTTGTGCCAATGCTGCACCCTTTTGCACTGGCCAAACCATGAATTTTCCGGCACAAACCGGTAACTCTCAGGCTCAGGCAGGTCCCAGCTACAGTTGTTTGGGTTCTCAGCCGCGCCCAACCTGGTTTTTTATGCAAATTCTAAACTCAGGCCCAATGGTAATTACCATGTCTGCAAATTTTGACATTGATTTTTGCGCCTGGGGACCATTTCCAAATTTAGGAGGTGCCTGTGGTAATTTAACCAATGGGAATGTGGCGGATTGCAGTTACTCCGGCTCTAACACCGAAACCTGCACCATTGCCAATGCAGTGGCGGGCCAATTCTACCTTTTGCTGATTACCAATTTTAACGGTGCTACCCAAAACATTACCTTTCAGCAGCAGAACGCTAACCAGCAGGGTGCGGCCACCACCAATTGTGGCTTTGTGTGCAGTGTCACAGCCAGTAACTCCGGAATTATTTGCCCGGGTCAAAGCAATACCCTTAGTTTGAGTACCAGCACAGCAGTAACATCATACACCTGGTTTGGCCCCAATAATTATTCCACCACCTCCGCATTTAATGTTGTTCCCAGTTTAACCACCACCACTACTTTTACCTTAAAAGGCACGGCAAATGCCACGGTCAATGCAGTACCTTCCACTGGTACCTGCCAGGCTGTTACGACCATTACTGTTGTACCCTTTCCGAGCTATACCATTTCACCGGGCAATCCCATAATTTGTCAGGGTGGTAATGTGAATGCTGTGGTGGTTTATACGGCCTTTAGTGGGCCCGGACCGTTCACCTATGCATGGTCGCCGGCACTGGGGGCAGGGGTCGCAAGCCCTACTTCGTCCAACACCAACATTTCGCCTCCTTTATTACCCACAACGGTCTCGCTTTCAACCATTATTTACACACTCACCGTCTCGCCCACGGCGGCCAGTTGTCCTATTAGCCGTACTATTGCCATAACCATCAACAATCCTTTAACGCCAACCTTAACCATGCCTCCGCCACAATGTAATACCAATGGTTTGGTAACGTTGCTCGCTAGTCCGGGTGGTGGCACTTGGTCTGCAAATCCGGCTGTTACTTCGGGTGGCATTTTAAACACAGCGTTGGCCGCAATTGGCACCAGCAGTGTGATGTATTCCGTTTCTGTGGGCACTTGTATTGTTAGTAATAAAGATACCATATCGGTATCGAGGTTTAACACCGCGGCGCTAACCAGTAGTATCTCTTTAACCTGCGAAAAGGATCCGTTTTTTAATTTAATGAACATTGTGCAAAGCACCTTAACGGGCGTTTGGGGCGGCGGTCCTTATTGCAGCAATAATATTTTTAATCCCGGTGGACTTCCCAGCGGCACCTATAGTCTGAGTTATAACACAGTTTCAACACCAATTGCTTCGGTTTGTCCGGCCAACACCGTTATTACTGTGCAGGTATTTAATCCGCCCATTCCGCTCATTGCGCCAATAGCGCCAGCCTGCAACAATAGCCCAACCGTTGCTCTGGTGGCCAACCCTCCTGGGGGGTTGTGGAGCCAAAGCTCTGGTGTTAGTTTTTCGGGAGTTAAAAATCCCTCTGTTTGCAGCATAGGAACCAACACGGTTGTTTACACGGCGGGCATTGGCACCTGTGTGGCTTCTTCATCGGCTACCTTTCATGTTTCTCAGTTTAATACAGCCAATATTACCGGCACTATAAATAATCTTTGTGCTAAAAACAATGTGCTCATCAATCTGATGGGCATTGTTCAAAATACAGTTGGCGGTTCGTGGACTGGCACCAACGTAGCCGCAGGAGCCTCGGCCTCTTCGTATTCGTTTAGTCCAACGGGTTTACCAACCAATACCTATTCGCTGATTTACAACACTGTGTCAACGCCTAATGCTTTAATTTGTCCTGACAGTCGCACCATTGTGGTGTCGGTGTTAAATCCTCCCTCTCCAAACATTGCTTCGGCAGGGCCTTTGTGTACTTCGGATGGAACGGTGCAGCTTTCGGTAACGCCCGCCAATTCGGGTACCTGGACTGCTTTTCCTTATGTGAGTGGCACGGGGGTGTTTAATCCTTCGTTGTGTGCTGTGGGGGTTAATCTGGTGCAGTATGTTACCGGAACAAGCACCTGTAGTGCCCAGCATACCCGCACGGTAAATGTGGAGGCTTTTGTGCCTGCTACTATTACCAACAAAATTGCCGATTTATGTAACACGGGTTCGGCGGTGAGTTTATTGCCGATTACCCTTAGCAGCAATGGTACCTGGGTGGGATCTGGGGTGTTGGGTTCTAATTTTAGTCCGGGGGTGGCCGGAGCGGGCAATCATGTGCTCACTTACAATACCTCTTCTTCGCCAAGTGGTTTGTGTCCTGATCAGGCCACTGTGTCGGTAAAAGTGTTTTCGCTGGCTACGCCGGTGATTTCGGCGGCAGGGCCGTTTTGTACTAATTCTTTGCCTTTTAAATTGTTTGTAAATCCGGTGGGTGGTATTTTTTCGGGAGCTAATAATGGTGCGGTAAACGCGGGTGGTTTGTTTAATCCGGCTTTTGCCGTGGTGGGTAATAATTTTGTGAGTTACAGTATTTCGGCTGGGCCGTGTGTGGCCTTTGGCCAGTCGACCGTGTTTGTGCAGCCTTTTATATCGGCCGATTTTGCTTCTTCGCAGCCTATTTCTTTTTGTCAGGGCGATTTGCCCGTAAACATGAATTCTTATGTGCTTAATCCGGGAGGCTTTTGGTCGGGTACTGGTATTGTGAGTGGCAATATGTTTAATCCGGCCAAGGCCAATTTGGGAAGCAATAATCAGATTACTTACAAAACTTTTTCTTTGCCGGATGCTCTGCTTTGTCCGGATACTAAAACGGTGATGGTGACCGTGAATGAAACTCCTACTGTGGTGTTGAGTTGCAGCAGCGGAACTGCTTGTGCTCCGGCCAACATTAGTTTTGACCTTAAACCGGTGGGCGGTGCTTTGGGTGGCAAGGCTGATTGGTACATTGGCGATAAGTTGCCTTTTGCTTCGGGTATTAGTATTACTCATTCGTTTTCTTTACCGGGCTCTTACACCATTTTGGCCAATTATGTGTCGGAAAAGGGTTGTGTGGCTCAGGATACTTTGACTCAAAAAGTGCTGATTTTAGCTTCGCCCAAGGCGGATTTTGCTTTTGAACCGGAAGAGCTCAGTGTGGCCAATCCTGTGGTTACTTTAAGTAATTTGAGTTCGGTGTTGCAAAACAACCGCTATTTGTGGACGGTGAGTGGCCCTGCTTATAACGACACCAAACCGGAAGTGAGTCCTGTAATGAGTTTTACCAATATTGGTACCTACCGTGTGAGGTTACTGGCCACTGATTTTAATGGCTGCAAAAGCGAAATTACACGCATTATTGATGTGAAAAACGATTTTAATGTGTTTATTCCTGCTGCCTTTACTCCTAATGCTGATGGCGTGAACGACTACTTCTTCCCCGTGTTTTCGCCTTTTGGTCTGGATTCTAAATCTTTTGAGATGGATATTTTTGACCGTTGGGGGCATGTGATTTACCACTCTAAGGACCCGAATAAAGGATGGGATGGCACTATTCTTAATAAGGGTGAATCTACAATGAAGCAGGACGTTTACATCTATAAAATTAAATTTAAAGATTTGGATGGAAAGATTTATGATAAGATTGGTGAGTTTACTTTAATCACCCAATAAATTTATTCTGATTCGTAATCTCCCTTTTTGATACTATTCCTCCGCTTCAAAAATCCTGTCTGTGCCATCAAAACGAGGCGACTGCACACTTATTACTTTTAATGGAATTTCACCTGTTGATTTTACTGAATGCACGGTATTTTTAGGAATAAAAATTACATCGCCCTTTTTAATAATAAAATTTTTATCGCCCAGCTTCATCAGGCCTTGTCCTTCAATTACCACCACGTGCTCGCTATGATGCAAATGCCTGTGCGCTCTTACTTCCTTTTTTATAACAATACAAAAACTACTGGTTAGGCTATCGCTAAACAATGGTTTGTTGTAAATGTTGTTTGTAAGCGAAGTCTTACCAATTGTATCGGTTAAGTACTGTTGTGCTTTAACAGGAAATAAAAGAGAGGCTAAGGCTATTATGATAAATAGCCTTAGCATTATTTTTTGTTGATTGGCACTGCCACCGGCACGCTTTGCGGCATTTGCTGACCCAGCATTTGCGGGGTGATGCGTTGCAATACCTGTTTCACTTCGTTGTAGTTAGGATTGATCATGAGAGCACGCTCCCAGCTCTTTTTGGCGAGGGCAAATTTTTGTTGGTTAAAATAAGCACCACCCAAGTTATACCAGGCTTCGGCATCGCCCGGAGTAAGGATGGTCCATTTATTATAGGCCATCGCTGCAGAATCCATTCGTCCGCGGTTGAAGGCGGTAATGCCTCTGCTCTTAAGGTCGTTGGCAAATACTGAATAGTAATTACGCAGGTAAGGATTGTTTGGATATAAACGCTCGGCATTTTTCCAATAATAAAGCGCGTCAAAATCGTTGCGCAATTTAAAGCTGGCCAAACCTAAGTTAAGGTAACCGTTCACATAGCGAGGGTGTAACTCAACGGCATGTTTCAGGAATTTGATTCCTTTGTTAAGCGCGGCTTCGCGTTTGTTTTTAAATCCACCTTCTTTCACTTCTTCGTCAGTTATTTTAAGTGTTCCGTTGTAGTCGTTAAAGCGTGTTGAATCCTGACCAACTACCTGAACACCTGTAACTTCTTTGGTGTCTGCCAAATCCACCCAACGGGCACCAGCATTACCCAACACCAGAACTGAGTGAGGCATGGTTTTAACGTCTTTAAGAAAGAGCGTCACGTCATTTTTCCAATCCCAGTTGCGTTCCCAGGTTTTGCATCCGTAAAGGAAGGTAACAACCAGAACAAAAAACATAAGCGAGGCTTTTCTTAAGTTAAAGCTCATTGCCGTGAGTTTATCGAGGCCCCAAAGTATTCCATAGGCCATGGCAATACAGAAACCAATAGATGAGTGGAAAATTAAACGTTCGCCCATGGTTGCTCCAATGTCCATTAGCACGTTACCAATCATTAACGCAAAAATGATGTAAGTGGCAAGTGCAAACCCGAGGATGTGTTTTTTAAGAATGAGTTTAACTGCAAAGTAAACCATACCCAAATGTATTACCATTGACAGGATAAAATCCCAACTTGTGAAATGACGGTACTCGATGGTGTTGTATGAATAATCGGAAGACAACGGATGCGGGAATACCTGAAGTATGAGGTATTTTAAGAGCACGTACCCTTTAGTGGCAAAGCGCTCCTGACCGTTGGCCAACAAATAAGGGTTGTTCAGGATTTCGGTATCGGGCACACCCGGCTTTAATTTAACGGCCACCAAACGCATTGCGAGGTAAAACAACAATACAAAATAGAACCAGCTCAGTAGTTTATGGAAATTATTCTTTTTGCTGTTGCCCATCAGGAATATTCCCACCAAAATATACATGAATGGGAACAACCAGAAGGTTTTAATTGGTTTGGCACCCGGAGGGGCGTGCATGTCGAAATCGCGCTTAAGGTAGAGCATTACAAATGCCGAAATGGTAAATGCTGCGCCTACAAACAGAGTTTGACGGAATTCTTTGGTGTCGAAAAACTTTTTAATATCGAAATCGTTTTCGGTGAAGTGATAAACGGCCAACGGAACCAAAAATAAGAGGAATACCGCGTACTCTTTGGAAAGCAGGGCTAAGAGAAACATTAAACATGACCAAAAGATGTCTACACTCTTTTTCAATTCGAGGTAGCGGAAGACATAAAAGAAAGTGAGGGAGATGAAAATTAGTGAGAAAATTTCGTCGCGGCTTTTTACGTTGGCTATGGCCTCGGAGTGAATAGGGTGCATGGTAAAGAGCAATGCGGCCAGAAAAGCCAAATCCTGATTGGTACGGAAGAAGTAGCGCGAGAAAACCAGATAAAGCAACATACAACCAAGGGCAAATGTCCAGATGTTGTTAAAGTGCCTCACATTTGCGCCGTAAACCTGGCAATCCACTTCATTAAAAATTCCATCCACGTTCAAATCTTCGTCCCACTCGTTTTTAAAGTTTTTATTTAAATCCCAGCAGTTGTAGCACTCGTTTGGCTGTGCCTGTCCGTCGCCATTCTGATCCACAAAATCGTTGTATTCATAATTGGTTTCGGGGCGACCGCAAGGCGAGGTGTAGCTCACCATGTCTTTATCCAGCACGCCATTGTGGTTGGAGTCTTCCACCTTCATGTAAAGTCCGGTGCGGTAACTGCCAATAATTTCCTGTTCGATAGCGAAGCTAACTACTGAAAGTGGACGGTAACGACCACCTGCCAACTGATCGGTGGCACACATGCGACGATAAAAACTTTCGTAGGCATCGCGGGTCATAATGTCTTTAATACCGCGCACACCTTTGATAACGTGGTCGTTTTGGTGGATAATGATACCATCATCGAGGGCATATTCGCCGTTGATGGAGGTTATGTAAAAAGTAAAACCAACTATGCCAATGATAATCATGGCCAGCTTATGGTTTAAAAATGTAAAATACTTGAAAGTTTGACTAAGGGGGGCAAATGTTGGAGCTTTTAATGATGTTTTGTTGGTTGCCATAATTTAAAATATCTGCAAAATACAAATATAATGGCAAATTAATAATCATAATTATATTTTTTTTAGAATTGGAGCGGAATTATACTTAATTTGCTTTTATTAATGCGCAAAAACAGGCTTTATCTCTTTCTACTGGGCATTGGCATTTCGGGCATGCTTGGGGTACAAATTTTAAGTACTTTTTCGGGGCGTGATTTGGCTCAAATTGCTGCGCAGGCCACTGTAACCATTGCTGATAAAAGTGGCCGGAACCTGAATCTGGCCAACGAAGCGTTAAATGATTCCCTGCAAACCAAAACAAAATGGGAGGCTTTGTTTGACAGTGAAAAAACCGGACTTTATTTGTTTGAAAACGATAGTTTGGTTTACTGGAACAACTCGCAGTGGGAAATGAATGAAACGCCACCGTATTTTAAAAATGCCGAGGGACTGGCGAAATTAAAGCACGGCTATTTTTTGTACACCAAAGTTGTTCTAAATAAAAAAACCACTTTGGTATTAAGCCTTGTTAAACCCAATTATGAATTACAAAACAATTACCTCGACAATTCTTTCAGCGAATGGACAAAAATTCCGAAAGAGGTGGAGATTGATTTTTTGGCTGAGAAAAAAAACGCGGTACTTTTTGGTAACGAAATTTTATTCGGAATAAAAGGCAGCGAACCTGTTTATTTTAACACCAAAACCGACATTGCAAGTGGGGGAATTTTTACGGTCTTTTTTTTGCTGATATTAATAACTCTGCTGTTGCTTATCCGCAGTGGCGTTTCGGGGGTAACTTTTGGCGCGATTTTGTTTGGAGTAATTGCTCTCAGAGCGGCCATGGTGTTTTGGCACGTTCCCGAATTTCTGAACCGTACCGCCTTGTTTGACCCCCATTTGTTTGGCAATGCCCAATCGTTTATGAATGGCTTTTTGGGCGACATCTTATTTAATGCCCTGGTATTTTTATTTATTGCCACGGCTTTTCATTTCTATTTTAATTTAAGAGAGCGGAGCAGTGCCATTGCCCAAAACGTGATTTTACTATTTGTTTTGCTGTTTGTTTTGTTCAATCAGTTTAACGCCAATTTGGTGAGTCTGGTAAATAATTCCACGTTCGATTTTAATTTTTTAAGCATCTTCAGTATCAAACCCATTGTGTTTGTCTCGCTGGCAGGTTGTTGCGTGTTGCTGTTGGCTGTTTTTATAAGCATTCATAATTTAACTGTTATATTAAAAAACCAATCAAACGGCAGCGTAATTTTTGTTTTGCTTGTTTTGGGTATTTGCCTGTTGGAACATTTAAGTACTTCGGCAACTCACCTCATCGAAAGCTATTGGTTACTACCGGCAGGCATTCTGATCTATTTCACACTTTCGGCAAACCGTAATAGTATTGCACTTTCGCTGGGGGCTTATATTCTTTTAATGTCGGTGGTTAGCAGTGCGCTTATTAATTTTTAT
>JADLED010000154.1 GCA_020846335.1 Bacteroidia bacterium | reverse complement strand
CGTCCCGCAAATTATCAAGTGCTTTAAAATTCTTTTCAAAATTTTCTAAACTTTCATCTCTGGCGTTATTAAGGCTATTCAACACATTTTCAAATTGCTGAATCATGTGTTCACTTTTTTCTTTTTTAAATACGGCTTGCCTTTTAATCCAAACCAGATGTATGCTGTAGGCGTGAATGGCTTTGTAGCGAATTTGATTTGGAATGGCCGCAATGCCAAGTTCCTGAGGTACCACCAACAAGGTGGGTATAAAATCTTCGGCATTAATTAAGCCCTGACTTACCCAACTTCTGTGAAAATATGGCAGATGCAAGAGGTTGTAGATGCTAATAGTAGGTGATACCACAAATTCAACATGAGGCAATTCTTTTTTCAGGTAGATTCGGTTTTCCACTACTTTTTCCCAAACCAGATTTTTTCGCAGAACTTCACCGCGCTTTCCTTCGGCATCAAGGCTGGCTGCCAGACTGATGTTTGGAAATTTTTTCCAGAGTTCGGTAATATTGTAGTGCTTGTATTTAAAGGAAGAAAAATTGGTATTATACGTCAGCTTCACATTTGTTTTCCCTCTTGCGATTAACAATTCAAGAAGTTGATAATGCTCGTCCATTACCAATGGTTCGCCCCCCGCAAAATACAATTCTTCCAACCACTCCACACAGTCTTCGAGTTCTTCAAAAAAATGTTGTGTATTGCTGAATGCCCTTGTAATAGCGGGTTTGGAAGAGTCTGTCATTCCAAGTTCCACAGCATCGTTGTACCACGAGGAGCTTGACCATGGGCCACAAATGCGGCAACGGAGGTTACAGATGTTTGAAAAGCGAATGTCGAAATAAACCGGCGTGTTGTGCAAGGTAAAATTTTCGTTTCTGCTTTCAATGGCAAGTTGTTGTTTGTGTTCGTATTTTTTATTGGTGATTTGCCTCAGACTGGTGAAGCCCATTTTTTCGCGTTTAAAACAGGAAATACAGCGGTCGTCAACACCACCTTCCATAATCGTTTCTCTGAAACTTCGGATACCATTGCTGTTCCAGATATTGAGAATGGAATTGTTATTAATATTCCCAAAAGCTTTGTCTTGCTGCCATGGCGCCTGACAACAGGGAGTAACAGTGCCATGTTGTGTGACGTGAAAATGTACCCAGGGCATGATGCAGAAGGTTTTGCTCTTTTGAAGCGAAGCCAGATTTTTAATTCTTGCAGGGTTCCATATTTTTTTAAAATTCAACAATTTTACTGCATTTATAGTGAGGAAAGATACTGATTTTTTATCCTTCTGCCGGAGATTAAGATTTACGGTATTCCCCCTTTGTTTAACCGTGTTTTCTTGCTATTTTTGAGAATGCCTGATGACATTAATGAATTGCCTGTAAGAACTTTAAACACTTACAAAAACTGGAAACCTGTTTTCCATTCGGTGGTTAAAAATCAGGCATTGGCACAAACGCTCCACGAAAAAGGCTACGCTGTTCTTCCATTTTTAAATACTGACCAGATTAAACAACTAAAACAGCTTTACGCCAACGAACATAACATCAAGGCTGAAAAAGGCGCCATGTTTTACACGCTCTATTCCAAAGATCATGCCTATAGAAAAAGAATACATGAAAACATCGGCGAAATAATAAAACCACTTTTTGAAGAACATTTTAAGGATTACAAAAACGTCATCAATATTTTTATTAATAAGATTTCGGGGCAGGACAGTGGTTTTTATACACACCAGGACACAACTGCCTTGGACGAATTCACCTATTCACCCCTCAGCATTTGGATACCTTTGCAGGACATTACACCAGAAAACGGAGCACTTGGTGTTATCGAAAAATCGCATTGGTTTTTTTCTCCTTACCGGGGCATTTCCTTTCCCTTTCCTTTTTCAAAAATTAATGATACTGTAAAAGACTATTTAAAACCCATTTACCTCAAAGCTGGTGAGGCACTTATTTTTGATCCCCGAATCGTTCATAATTCATTTACCAACACTGCTGGTAGCGACCGAATTGTAGCCTTATGTGGCATATTTCCAAAGGATGCTGAATTAATCACCTGTTTTAAAGAAAAAGTAACTGGTAGCAAAATTGAATTAATAAAACAGGAAGATTCATTTCTTTTAAAAAATGAAAGTTTTTTTTATGATTGTCATTCCCGTCCGAAAACCGGAAAAACAATAGCAATAGTAGAAGAAGAGTTTCCTGACATGGACTCTGCAAGCTTTGAGCAACTATGCGAATTAAATGGCATTGAAAAAGGATTCGAACAACAAGCTACAATTTCGCATTGTGAGTTTATTGCTGAACCCAATGGAGTTAATTCAGACATTACAAGTGAATCAGATAAAAGAAGTTCTTTTTTTCAGAAATTGAAATCTCTCATTGGTTAATGTGGATTAAACAATAACAAATGTTCTGAATGAAAAAAATTCTATATTATTTATCGTTCACCCTAATAATTATTCTTGCCCTGGAAGTATTGCTGAGACTATTAGGCTATTCAACATATGATTCACCTAAAATTGATTTGCAAGGTAATTTTAAAGATCGTTTCAAAATTATTGATAGCATGGGAGCTGATTTAATACCCGGACGATTTGAATCTATATATAAAACAGGAAAAAAGATAAGTACACATACAGCAGAACACAGCAGATTAACTTATAAAATGGACAATGATACCTTACCAAAAATTTTTTTGATGGGCTGCTCATTCACTTATGGCTATAGCTTAAATGATAAGGAGACTTATCCTTATTTGGCGGATAGCATTCTTAAAAATTACAACATTTTAAACTATGGTGTGCCAGGAAGCGGAACGTTGCAAACCCTTATCAAATTGAGAAATTTATTAAAAGCCGGGAAGGTTTCTAAACCAACAGCAGTGGTATTAAATTACTTAAATTTTCATGACGAAAGAAACTCTTTAAACAATGAATATCAAACAAAACTACTGAACGGTTACAGGATAATAAAATCAGATCGAATTAACAGAACAGATTTCCAGGCAAAATTTCCATTCATTAGTCCAACAGACAGCACTCATAAGGTTTCATACATAAGCTTCGCTAAAATGGAAAACAATGAATTTCCTTTAAAAAGACAATCGGCATTAGCGAATAAAATTTCAAATATACGTGATAACCTAAACAGGGATGAAGCATCTGAAAAAAAATTATCCTGTTATTTATTGGGTGAAATTAATCAGCTTTGCCTTTCGAATGGGATTCGCTTTTACGTATCTTTTATGGAGGAGGAGAAAGATTTGGCAACAATTCTGGGTTATTGCAAAGAAAAAAAAATACATACATTTAACCTGTCAATGGATTTTACAGATAAGAATAACTTTAATTTACCAAATGATGCTTACCATCCAAGTTTTAAGGCGAACAAGTTATTTGCTCAAAAACTAATTGCCAGCTTAGCCAAAGAAAACATTCAATAAAACAGTTTCAATAATAGTTCTTGTCAGATAATAAAAAAATAATAAGCAATAAACCTTACACAATTTCCGAGTATCGGAAAAAACTGTTTAAGTATGCCTTCTTAATAAGGGTGTTATCTGTTCGCGAATTAAAAATAAAATACTCACGCACCTTATTAGGTATTGGTTGGTTCTTTTTGCAGCCATTGGTAGTGGTAATTGTGTACTCCATTTTCTTCAAATACCTCGTACATATAAATTCTGACAATATTCCATATCCTTCTTTTGTTTTTAGCGGTTTGGTCTTGTGGTATTTGTTTGCAGGTATTATCAGTAAGAGTACCTTTGCGCTAATTGAATCGGCCGACCTCATACATAAAGTTTCATTTCCAAGATTGATTATACTTATCTCAAAAATTGTACCGGTAATTCTCGAATGCCTGATTTTACTTATTCTCCTCTTTGTCATTACTCTTTTTAGTGGCCAGCCACCGGGTTTTTTAGCTCTAACTTCAATTTTCTATTTTGTTCAAACCTTTATCCTTTCATTCGCCATTGGTTTGTTTTGCAGCACCATAGCCCTTAAATACCGCGACATTGCGCATGGCATCCCCTTTGTGATTAATTTTGGTATCTGGTTAACACCCGTTTTTTTTCCATTATCAATTGTGCCTTTCCCATACAAAAACTATGTGTTCTATCTTAATCCGTTGGCCAGTGCAATTGAAGGTCTAAGAGGCGCTATGTTTTTTAATACGGGCGTGTCCCTTACATCCCTGCTGATGTTCGTCATTTACGGCTTTCTCCTAGCCGTTTCTTTCTTTTATTTTATTAAATTTGAGAAGAAGATTGTGGAAAATCTTTAACAGTTGAACTATGCCAAATCAGGTTTTTAAAGATGTATTGCTGGAAAAGGAATTTAACCAAAAGGGTTATGCAAAAATTCCTTTTTTGAATAGTGAGGAAATTGAACACCTTAAAAAAATGTTTTTTGAAACAATTGCCGAAAGTGGTGGCCCTAAAACCTCGGGCGATGTTGATTTTGATACGAACAGCCTTATTACTTACGATTTTACATTTATAGATAAGAACACTGATTACAAACGAAAGGTGTTTAAAATAATTACCGAGGCATTTCAAAATAAAACAGAAAATTACCTGAACAACTACCGCCCTATTATTGCCAACTTTATTCGCAAACAAAAGGACGGCGGTGAAGTGCCCATGCACCAGAACTGGGCTTTTGTGGATGAGATGAAATACACTTCGGTTTCGGTGTGGGTGCCTTTGGTTGATAGCAACGAAGAAAATGGCACACTGCAAATGGTGGATGGCAGCCACAAACGTTTTGGCAGGTACCGTGGGCCCATGGTGCCCTGGGAATTGCGCCACCTCAAAGAAGAAATTGTTGCCAAACATTTAACACCCATGAATGTGAAAGCCGGAGAGTGTGTTGTGCTGGATGACAGCATTGTGCATTACAGCAACGTAAACAAAACACCGGGCCTGCGATTGGCCATTCAACTCATTTTGGTTCCAAAAGAGGCGCCCACCATTCACTATCATTTAGACAGGGAAGAAAACAAACACCGCATCCATGTGCTTGAAACCGATGACGATTTTTACATGAATTTTCATCCATGGCTTAAACCTGTTGGCAAACGCGAATTAGCTTCGGTATTTTTTAAAGAAGAAGATTTTACTTACAACGATTTTTTAAAAGGACTGGTGGCACCTCGCTTCGACGAAATTAAACCTTCAAAAAAAATTCAGGCTCTGTTTAAAGATGCTGAAACACAGGCCAGATTTGAAACTGACGGTTTTGTGAAAGTAAATTTTTTGAATGATGAAGAAGTAACGGATTTAAAACATTATTACCTCTCGCTTAATCACGATCACATTGGCGAATACGGTTTTCACATCAGCCTAGAAAACAAAAACGAAAGTTATGTGAACGGTGTTTTTAAAAAACTCTTTCACACGTTTTCTCCGAAACTGGATGGACTTTTGCGCGACTACAAAACATTTACTGCCAGTTACGTGATTAAGGAAGCGGGCTTGCAAAACATTGTGCCACCGCATCAGGACTGGAGTTTTGTTGACGAAGAAGAATTCTGTTCGGCAACAGTTTGGGTTCCCTTGCAGGACGTGAATAAAAACAACGGTGCACTTGGTGTAATTAAGGGAAGTCACAAATTATTCAGTTATCAGCGTCAATCACCTTCACCACAGGCCAAAACAGTTTTATCACCTCATGCCTTCACACTTTTTCCTTTTGTTGAAGTAATTGAAATGAAAGCCGGTGAGGCCCTGATTTTTGACAACCGCACCATACATGCTTCGCCCCCAAATATTTCAGGAAAAACGCGCATTGCTGCGGGCATTGGCATCACACAAAAACAGGCCCAGCTTTTGCATTTCTATCAGGCTCCAGGAAAAGAAGAACAAATTAATGTGTATGAAGTAGAAGAAAGTTTTTTTCCGAAATACAATAACTCCATTATGTCGTCGCTTTACAACAATGGCGAATCACCCACCGAATTAAAATTAATCCGGAGTTTTAAGAAACAGACACCAATAATGTCTGATGAGGAAATGCGCGCCCTTGTAATGACCTTACCTGATGTGAAATTTAATTCAGAATTAATGCACGAACTGGCCAACCTTTACAATTATAATATGGATGGCTCTCCTAAAACAAAAGCACCGGCAAAACAGGAAACCAAAGCGGAACCTGTGGCCAAAGAGCTGTTGGTTGCTGAAACAAATTTTGTGCAAAAGCCTAATTACGACGAAAGAAGTTTTTTTGAAAAATACACTCCTTCCAATATTTTAGCGGAAATAAAATACCGTTTAACCAAAAACAGCAATTAAACTAAAAAGGGTTTATACTTAGTAACAGATAGTGAAACAACAAAATGCAATACAATTATTTGAAGACAAAAAGGTAAGAACCCTTTGGGATGAAGAACATGAAAAATGGTATATTTCTTTTATTGATGTTGTTGCCATTCTTACTCAAAGCAATGATGCAAATGCCTATTGGCGCAAATTAAAACAACGTCTCAAAGAAGAGGGAAATGAAACCGTGACGAATTGTCAGGGGTTGAAAATGCTTGCAGCCGATGGTAAAATGAGAATGACCGATGTAGCTGATACCGAGCAGCTTTTCAGACTTATTCAATCTATTCCAAGCCCAAAAGCGGAACCGTTTAAACTGTAGTCGGTGCAGCAAGAACTTGATAAAATAAATTAAAGAATGCTAAACTTCAATCACAAAGCAAAAGTATTTAAAGATGCTACCTTACAAAGCCAGCTCAATAACGATGGCTTTGTGGTACTTGATTTTTTGCTTCCTGAAGAAGTGAACAAACTGCTCCAACTTTACAAAAACAAACATCCTGATGGCGTAAAAGGCTTTTATACCAGCACCTTTTCAAAAGATACCGATTACCGCAAAGAAGTGGACGCGGCAATTCAGCAAACTATGCTGCGTGGTCTCGAAAATTATTTTTATGATTACCGCGTTCACTGCGGAAGTTTTATTGTAAAAGGCGCCGATGAAAAAAGTGCCTTGAAAATGCATCAGGATATGACACTGGTGGATGAATCTGTTTTTACGGGAATTAATATCTGGATTCCATTAGTAGATTTAACAAAGGAAAATGGGGCCATTGAAGTTCTGCCGCGCAGTCACCGCTTATTTAAAACATACCGTGGCGCCTCTCTCCCTGATATTTATGATGGCATTGAAGAGCAGGTGCATAAGGTTATGAAACCCTATTACCTCAAGGCGGGACAAGCCATTATTTTTGATCAAAGCATTATTCATTTTTCACCGGCCAACCGTTCAGGCGAGCCCAGACCAGTTATAAACACCTTTATCACACATAAAAATGCAGGTATCGAAATTTGCTATTGGGACAAAGTTCGCAACAATGAAATTGAAATATTT
>JADLED010000153.1 GCA_020846335.1 Bacteroidia bacterium | reverse complement strand
CGACCACATACACGGTGTTGTCTAAAACCCTTTCCTTAAAGGCGAAAGCAGATGGAGGGGCATTGAGTTTGGCCGGAACCTGATGCGAATTTTGTATGGAATTAACTACCTGGTCGTTTTCTTTTGGACCATAATAAAGAATTTTATGTTCGAAGGTTAAGAGGGAGCTGATGGTGTTTTTAATTTCGGTTGCGCTTACTTTGTTGAGTTCCTCATCGCTCATCACATAAGAAAACGGATTAACCGCGCCATATCGGGCGTAGTTGGCCATGCCACGGTTAAGTATTAAACGTTTTTGAAGTTTGTTATCGTTGCGCTCTTTTAGGATGTCTGCAATCAGATTTTTAAGAACAGGCTCTTCAACCACGGGTTTAGAAAGTACTTTTTCAAATAATTGGAGGGCTTTGTCGAAATTATCGTCGAGGCCAACTAAACTCACCCAAATGTTTTCATTGTCACAAAACACATTAAACGAGCAGCCCAAACGGTACAATTCCTGTTTAATTTGCGCAGCGGTGGTGCCCTCTGTGCCAAGGTAAGGAATGTATTTTATGGCCACCGGAAACAGTTTACCATTGTTGGTGCCCATGTCGAATTTATAATACAATTCAAACAAGCGGTTCTCTGTATTTCGGTTGTAGAGCAATGGAATGTTTGACTTGACGGCGGTTTTGGTAATATCGGTGGCGTAGTTAATAAAAACGGGATCAATGCCTTTAGGGGCTGATTTTGTGATGTTTTCAACGAATGGTGAAGCATTATCACGGTCCACCTCCACCGGTGTAATGGCAGGTTTTTCCACCTTTACCACATTTTTATCTACGCCGGTCCGTTTATAGGCAATCACATAATTGTTGCTGTTAAAGTTTTTATTGGCAAAGTCAACAATTTCCTGTTTGGTAATTTTAGACAAACGCTCAATCATGCCTACTGCCGATTTCCAGTTCACATCGTCAACAAAGGCGCTCAGCATGGCATCGGCGCGTGTTGAGTTTTTTTCGAGCTCTTTGGTTTTTTTAAGTTTAAAATCAGTAATCACAGCTTCCATCAGCCAATCCGGGAACTCGCCTTTTTTCACAAGTTCCAACTGACTCAAAATAAGTTGTTCCACTTCTTCAAGATTTTGTCCTTCTTTTGGTTCACCTGTAAATCCAAACATGCTGTAATCTTTGAGGGGAAAAAACAAACAGTTGGAGTTGAGCACCTTTTGTGCCTGATTCAGATTAATGTCTAAAAGACCGGCAGTGCTGTTAAAGAGTATGCCCGACAGCATGGTACACATGTCCACATCTTTACTGCCATCGCCGGCAAAGCGCCAGGCCATGGCAAGGCTGGCGGGGTTTGGCCCCAACACTTCCTTCACTACTTTTTTTGTGATAGGCGCTTCGGGTTTAAACACGTATTGTTCAACCGGTTTTGATGCATAGCTGCCAAAGTTTTTTTCAATTTCAACAATTACTTTATCCGGATCAAAATCGCCACTCATAATAATGGCCATGTTGTTGGGTACATAATATTTTTGATAATACTTGTTGATGGCCACCATCGAAGGATTTTTAAGGTGTTCGATAGTGCCAATGGTGGTTTGCGTGCCATAGGTGTGGTTTTTAAACAAGCCTTCAAACAGGGCCTCCCACATTTTATTGTCATCATTATCAAGTCCTCTGTTTTTTTCTTCGTACACAGCCTCCAGTTCGGTGTGAAATAAACGCAGCACCGGTTTGCGAAAACGTTCCGATTCTATTTTAAGCCAATTCCCAATTTGGTTGCTTGGAATATCGTTTACATAAACCGTTTGATCAAACGAGGTAAAAGCGTTGGTTCCATCGGCGCCAATGCCGGCAAGCATTTTATCGTACTCGTTGGCTATGGCATACTTTGCCGCCACCCCACTTATGCTGTCAATTTGATGATAAATGGCTTTGCGTTTTTTTTCGTCTTTGGTTTGGCGATAGAGTTCGTAAAGGTTTTCTATTTTTTTTATTTCGATGCCTTCTTTTTTGTAATCCTTGGTACCATACACATCGGTGCCTTTAAATACCATGTGTTCCAGGTAATGTGCCAGACCGGTGGCATCTTTTGGATCGTTTTTACTGCCGGCTTTCACTGCAATGTAGGTTTGAATGCGCGGTGCGTTTTTGTAAACCGACATGTACACTTTCATGCCATTTTTGAGTGTGTAAATGCGTGTGCCCATAGGATCGTTGGCCACAAATTCGTAATTGGGTTTTGTTACAGAGTTGTCAACGGGCATTGGTTTGCCCATGTATTTACCCGGTTTTTGAGCCATTAAGCCAAGTGGCAGTGCCAATGCGAGCGCAAGAATAGTTTTATTCATAGTAGTTAATTAGTAGTCTATTTCTAAATCAAATCGTTTTTTTAATTCGAGTAAGCTGGGATTTTTTTCTGACATGGCCTTAAAAATATCCATGGGCTTAAAGGCTTTTGATTGTACTTCAATTTCCGAAATGCTAATATCGAGTTGAAGGTTGGTGTTTTGCAAACGGCGTCGTACTTCGTCCACAAAATTTTGTTTCACTTCCAAAAACTGTTCTTTTTGAGTTTCGTTTTGTAGTTGAAGAAGTATTTTGTTGTCTTTAAAATCCACCATGGCCTGCCGGCAAATAGTGGCCAGTTGTCGCGAACCGCTTTCCTGTTTTTCGTTGGCGTAGGTATTCATGAAAGATTTCACACCATCAAGTGTTACCTCCTGATTTTCGAAAACAGTGACGTGTGTAGTTTCAGTTTTGTGTTGTGGATTTTGACCATTGGGTTGAAAGGTTTTAACCTCGTTTAAACTAAACGACGATTTTATTTTAAGTTGTTCGAAAGGTACACTGGGTCGGCTGGCAAATTTCACTTCGGGCTCGCTTACCGCGCTGCTGCGGGGTGCGGGGCTACCGTTTTTTTCGTTACCGGGTGCATACGTGTTTTGGGGAATGCTTACTGGTTCATCGTTTTTTTTTTCCGCATCCACCGGTGCGGTTAAAAAAGTAAGTTGTATCAGTGCCATTTCTACCAACAGCCGCTGATTTTTAGCACTTTTAAAATTAACGTCGGTTTTGCTAATGAGCGAAAGGCCTCTGAGCAAAAAAGACTGGTTGCAGTTTTTGGCCTGTTCGGAGTAACGTTGTTTTAGGCTTTCACTTATTTCTAAAAGATTTACCGTTTGCGCATCCTGACACACCAACAAATTACGCAGGTGTTCGCCAAGACCAATTATGAAATTATGTCCGTCAAATCCTTTTCTTAAAATATCGTCAAAGGTCACCATCACATCCGGTAAGCGTTGCGACAAAAAGGCATCGGTTAATTTAAAATAGTAATCGTAATCCAGTACATTAAGATTTTCAACCACCTGTTTGTAGGTGAGGTGATTGCCGGTGAAGGCCACCATCTGGTCAAAAATAGAACAGGCATCGCGCAAACCACCATCGGCCTTTTGTGCAATTACGTGCAGGGCTTCGGGTTCAAAGGTAACGTGCTCGCTGTTGGCCATAAAAGCGAGATGATTGCTGATGTCTTCGGTTTTAATGCGGTTGAAGTTAAACACCTGACAGCGCGAGAGAATGGTGGGAATAATTTTGTGTTTTTCGGTAGTGGCCAAAATAAATTTGGCATGCTTGGGTGGTTCTTCCAATGTTTTTAAGAACGCGTTGAAAGCCGCGGTACTAAGCATGTGCACCTCATCAATAATGTACACCTTGTATTCGCCCAATTGCGGTGCAAAGCGTACCTGGTCCACCAGATTG
>JADLED010000152.1 GCA_020846335.1 Bacteroidia bacterium | reverse complement strand
TACAGTGGCTATGGATTCGATATTTACGGGCAACAAAACAATTTTGCCAACAGCAGCATTTATCAAAAAATAATTAACGAATACGGTGGCGGCTACGGCCAACAAGACCTCGTGGCGCAGGCTTTGGGCGTTGACCCGCAAATGTGGACGTTTAATGAAAGTGACATGCCCACCAACATGCACTATGTGCCCACCATAATGGTTGGATTTAATTTTAAGTTGCCGGTAGATAAAAAAAGTTCCTTTCTTCTTAATGTAAATGGCTCTAAACTGGGCGTTGAAGGCAATTTTACCATGACCACTAAAAGACCACCCACCACCATTAATCCCGCCGTCACATCCAATGTTGTTATCTGCCCAATTAAGGGTAAAGAGCAACGCCTTCAGTTCGAATTTGGTTTTCAGCGGCTGTTTGGCGGCGACGACAAACTCAATTTTTTAGGCGAAGTGGGTTTTGTGGGCACTCTTACCAAGTTCGACCGAAATTGGATTCAGATTAACACCCTGCAAATTGATTTAACCTATTATTCCAATCAGGCCTTTTACCCCAATGTGGTGCCAAACCGCGTGCCTCTTGGTTTTGGTGTAGGCGCCTTTGTTGGCACCGGAATTAATGTGGCTGTTAATCCCAAGTTTACGATGCAGTTATTGTATTCGCTTTCGCACGAAAAAGTAAACATTGGCGTTCGCCCGGTGCTCAAACTACAAAACGCCATTGGCTTAAGGGTTTACTACAACATTTAAGCGGCCAATCTGTTAAAAAAATTATAAAAAGTAACCTGTTTATTTCTCCTGCTTATAGTTGTGTAAGATGTGCTCTAATTCAACAATTTTAGGGGAGTGGTAGAAGAAAACACTGTTATAGAAAAGCCCCGGCCTTCGCTATTTAAGAGAACACTTAAATGGTTGATGTATTCTGTTTTAGTGTTACTTTTTTTTATGGCCTCACTTTTGGCACTTCTGTTCATTTACGAAGATGAGGTAAAAGCCGCCGTTGTGCGGGAGCTTAATAAACACCTTAAAGCCGAAGTAAAAATAAACCCCGAAAACATCGATCTTACCATTATTAAATCCTTTCCCGACTGCTCTATACAATTCAAAGAAGTTCTCATGCTCGAAGCCTTGCCAATAAAGAAGCGCGACACGTTGTTATACGCAGGACAACTGAATTTGTTTTTTAACATAAAAGACCTTTGGAACAAAAACTACCAAATTAAAAGTGTGTTGCTAAAAGATGCTTTGTTAAGACCCGTAATTCTTAAAAACGGTAAAAACAATTACACCTTTTGGGAAAACGCGGATAAGAGTCCCAAACAAAAAAACGACAGCATCAACTTTAATCTTAATTTACTCGAACTCGAAAACTGCCACATTCAGTTTAAAAACAAACAGCAACTTTTTAAAACCGAATTTTTTATCAAGTCGCTCGATTTTAAAGGTCATTTTTCAGAGGTCGCTTATGATATGCAATCCTCCGGCGAAATTTTAATAAAATACATTACCCAACAAAAAACCTCATTTTTAAAAGAAAAAACGCTGCGCTACACGGCCGAATTAGCTGTAAATAATACGGCCTATCGTTTTAAACATACCGAAATTAACCTCAACCGACTGGGCATTGAACTCGAAGGCGGCTTTGTGTTTAAAGACAGCCTGCAAAACCTGGACGTGAACTACAAAGCGCCAAACCTCGACATCGCCTCGTTGCTATCGCTTTTGCCAAACAACTTTCGCGAAAAAATAAACGATTACAACAGCGAAGGAAATTTTTATGCCAGTGGTCACCTCAACTATTCGGGCATCAATCAGTTTTCGATCGAAAGCAATTTTGGAATTAAAAACGGCCAAATTACCTACAAGCCACAGTCAACACAAGCCACCAACGTAAACATTGAGGGGCAGATAAAATACAGCAATGCCGTTTCCATTCTCGAATTAAAAAATATTTACTTCAAACTCAACAACGATGTGCTCAGTGGCAATTGCCTTGTCCGTAATTTTTCTGACCCTTATTTAAAGCTGTCCACCAAGGCCTCGGTTAACCTGCAAAACCTTCAAAGTTTTTGGCCGATAGATACACTTACCAAACTCGAAGGGCAATTGTTTTTAAACGCCGATGTGGAAGCATTGATTAGTGATTTAAAATCAAAAACCTTTTCAGATAAAGTGCGGTTAAATCTGGATGTCGGCATTACCAATTTGCAGGCACAATTTAAAAACGATGACAAGCTGTATGCCGTTGAAAACTGCTCCCTTACAGCCAAGGAGCGCGAAATTGAGGTTCATGATTTAAAATTAAAACGCGGCAGTTCAGATATTAAGGTAAACGGAAAAATGCCCGGTATTTTTAATTATTTGTCCGATCGCAGCAATCCGCTCATCATTATTGGTAGTTTGTATTCCAATGCTATTTTGCTCGAAGATTTTATGCCGGCCAGCTCTAAGGGTGGCGAAAGCAACGACAATCCACTCATTCCTAAAAACGTGGATTTTAAACTCAACGCCGCCATACTCAAATTTAATTTCGGAAAGTTTGAGGCCACCAACATTACCGGTGATATTGAAATTAAAAACCAAAAAGCCATTGTTACCGAAATGAAAATGGATGCACTTGAAGGAAGCGCCGAAATTAGCGCCTACGCCGACAATTCAAGCGGCAAGTTAGAGGTAGTGCTTCAAAGCAATTTAAACAACATCAACATTAAAACACTGTTTACGCAGTTCAACAACTTTGACCAGAGCACCTTAATTGACAATAACCTGAAAGGCTTTGCCACTGCCAACATCGATTTTTCGGGTACCTGGAGCAACAAGCTGGAGGTGGATTACAAAAGCATTCGTGCCGGTTCCGACATCAGCATTCACAAAGGCGAGTTAAACGATTTTAAGCCTTTGCTTAGTCTGTCAAAATACCTTGGCATGGCCGACCTTCAGCACATAAAGTTTTCGAGCCTCACGAGTTCTATTGAAATTAAAGACAAAAACATTATTATTCCTAAAACAGCCATTAAAAACTCTGCGCTCGACATTGATTTAAAAGGCACTCACTCCTTCGACAATTACATTAACTACAACATCCGTTTGCTTAACTCCGATTTAAAAGAAAAGCGAAAAAAGAGTAAAGAGGAAGAGTTTGGTCCGGTGGCCAAAGACCTGGACAATAAACGAACCCTATTTATAAAAATGTCGGGCAACATCGACGATCCAAAAATTGAATACGATTTAAAAGACATGACCCAAAAAATTAAAGAAGATTTTAAAGAAGAAAAACAAAACCTAAGGCAACTGCTTAAAGAGGAGTTTGGTTTATTTAAGAAAGACAGTTTAAAAAAGAAAACCAAAACGCAGGAGCAGGTGTTTGAACTTGAAAAACCCGGCGCTACACCTAAAAAACCGCAAGACCCCAAAAAGGAAGAAGAAGATGGCGAAGATTTTTAAAAATGACCTATCTTTATAAAAATCAAAAGCGGTGAACATTTACATTCGAAAACAACGTTGGAAACTCGGACTTGCTTCGGCCGCTTTTGTAATTGTGATTGCCTCCTTTTGGTACACCAACAATCTGGTAAAGCGCATTGCTAAAGACGAGCAAATAAAAGCCAAGCTCTGGGCCGAAGCTGTTCAAAAAAGAGCGCAGTTAATCCGTTTTACGCACGAATTGTTTTCTGAAATTCAAAGTGAAGAACGCAAAAAGGCCGAATTGTATGCCGAAGCCACCAAACAACTCTCAAACTTTGGTGAAAACGCCGATTACAATTTTGCGCTGAAAGTGCTGCAGGACAATACCACCGTACCGGTTATTCTGGTGAACGATAACGGCGAAATGACTCCCAGAAATCTGGACCCTGAAAAATCAAAAGACACCACGTTCCTGCGCCGTGAGCTCAACCTGATGAAAGAAAAATACGCACCGGTTGAAATTAATTATTACAAAAATTTTAAATCCTATCTGTATTACAAAGACAGCAAAGTGTTTAGCGACATACAATTGGTGTTTGATAATCTGATAAAATCTTTTAGAGAAGTGGCTATTAATACCGCCGAAACCCCCGTGGTTTATACCGACAGCACACGTACACAAATTATTGCCAAGAGTGATAAGATAGATTCGTTGTCAATTAATACACCCGAAAAATTAAAGCAAACGCTCAGTCACTTAGAAACACAAAACCCGCCCATTGCCATTGATTTGGGCGATGGCCAGATTAACTACATTTATTACGCCGAATCGGAATTACTTACCAAACTAAAATATTACCCTTATGTACAATTTGGTGCAATTGGTTTATTTCTACTAATAGCCTACGTTTTGTTTAGCACGGCCCGCAAAGCCGAGCAGGATCAGGTGTGGGTAGGTATGAGTAAGGAAACAGCGCATCAACTGGGCACTCCCCTTTCCTCGCTCATGGCCTGGAACGAGCATTTACTGTCGCTTGGTGTTGAAGAAAGCATTATTTCGGAAATGCAACAGGATGTGAAACGCCTCAACACCATTACCGACCGCTTTAGCAAAATTGGGTCGCAGCCCACGCTGGTTCAGGAAAACGTAAACGAGGTGTTGAGTAACTCCATAAACTATCTTAAAAAGCGCACCTCCAGAAACGTACACTACGATTTAAAATTGCCGGAAGAAATTATTCAGGCACAATTGTGTACTCCCTTATTTGATTGGGTAATTGAAAATCTTTGTAAAAACGCGGTGGATGCCATGGACGGCAAAGGCAAAATTACCGTTGAAATGTGGGGCATACCCGAAGGCCTGATTATTAATATTACCGACACCGGCAAGGGCATTCCCAAATCAAAATTCACCACCGTGTTTGAGCCTGGCTTCACCACCAAAAGCAGGGGTTGGGGCCTTGGGCTAAGTTTGTGTAAACGCATTATTGAGATTTACCACAAAGGAAAAATTTACGTGTTCAACTCCGAATTAAACCGCGGCACCACGTTCAGAATTGAGTTGAAGAGGGAATAATCTTTTTTGAAGGATACATTAATCCTCAATTATTTTGAAATAATTTTGCCATTAATACATCGGGCAGCACGTTCATCACATTCGTGTTTCCAATTAATTTGTGATTGATAAGTCGCAATTTAAGGAAAGACCTAATATATATGGCGCCTGCAATTCTTAGCTTTGCAATTTAAGCAAATTGCTGTGAGCATTAAAAATTCAGGCGCCACATAGTATTTACGCACCCACTAATTTACACGAGCTAGTTTTATTATTACTCCCAGGTTCCGGTTCCGCCACCGGTTCCAAAAACTGTAGTGGGGCCGCCGCCCTGGAAAGAACCCAATGAAGTATGATTGCTGTCAAAAAACACCACGGTGAAATATCCGGCAGTTGAAGCCAGGAAAAAATTGGTGGTGTTAGCCAAAAGACCAGGCAAATCGGATGTGTAAATGGTGCCAAAATCCACTCCTGCGCCCGGGGTAAATATGCCACCGGCATTACCTGACAGGTTATTTGGAGAAGGTTGACTGGTAAGAGTAACCTGTAATTTTGCGTAAACAATCAGGCTTACAATATTGCTTTGAGCCGCATATCCTGTGAGGTCGCTCAACAAATAACCGGCATTTTTTTCGATTTGGGCATCATCCACTTTGCCTTTAAATGTTTTGCGATAATCGTCCACAATCATTTTTTGAATTGAATTTGCTTCTAAAGTTTGGTTTGAATTTTTCATAGTCTGTATTTTTTTCCTACTCATAAGGCTTTTCGGATTTCGCCACACTAATTATCTATGAAGTGTCAGGTCGTTTTTTTAACGTTCTGCAGTACGTTAAGCAGTTTCTGAACTCTGCTTTGCTTACAATCGTTACAGGCTTTTGTGCATAAACGGTTTGTTTTCGTTTACAAAACTATGGTGGGCAACTGCGGATTAAAACACTGTATTCCGTGATTTGACACAATGCCTGAATGCCGTGAGCAGTTAAACTGTGAATAGCGGCTTCTAATTTATTTGAGTCCTCCCTGTTTTCCGTGAAGTCAAAAAATCAGGGTTTTCGGTGTTTTTTTCGGCTGGCTGTTGCGGCAACTTTGTATCAAACAAATAACAAAAAATATCATGAAAATTTTAATCAAAACAATTGCTGTACTTACGGTTTTAGCTTTTAACGTTGTAAACGCTCAAACAAGCGCTATACCTGTTGCGCTTAATAACGAAGACGGCACTATAATCTTGGAGTGGAACACTCAAAAAGAAGTAAACAGTAGTTATTTCGTAATTGAAAGCTCTGAGAACAACCAAACTTTTACAACCGTAAGCAAAGTTAAAGGAGCCGGCTACTCCTTAAATGGCAAGGCCTATGAGTTGGAAGGCTTAAATTCAAATCTTTATTACAGGGTAACCCTTGTTAGCATGGAGGGGCAGCGTCAAAGCTCTTTAGTTATAAGCACCAATTTGAACAGCAAGGGTTTATTGGCCCGAAAATAACTTGGAATAGTAAATTAAAATTGGTACTTCTGTGTAGCGGTACCACAAACAATCAATTATTATTAACAATTAAAAAAATAAAATTATGGCGATTTCAGCTTTGGGTCTTGGTTTATTTCCTGCAAATCCAGCAGGCCCAACAACTAATCTTCAATGTGTTGTCATACAAATTAATGGCGTAGGAAGTGGTGTCCGTAGTTCAGATTTCATTTTTGGAGCTATTAGCTCAGATGGGTTAAGCATTACTATTTGCTATACTGGTAATGGCACGTCAATCCCTCCAGGAAGTAGTACAGTTATCTGTACATTTAGTAGCCCTCTAGGTTCTTACCCAAGCTCACTAGAAAATGGCCATGCTGATATTCATGTTGGAATTAATGGCACTATTACCCCTTCGCTGGGTTATATGTGTTATTTATGTGGCGATATGGGCGGAGTTGGAACAGAAATGATTCCTGAGCCTCCTCAGACTACCCCATTTAGCTATTTATTTAATTTAATGATTATTACAAATGTGGCCGCAAGTGTGAACGCTTCGGATTTTACATTAAATCCTAATCCCCCTGACTCAGTAAATATTATTTATGACTATAGCGCGGCAGACTCTCCACCAACCGGCACATCAACTCTTGTACTAACAAACCCAGGCACCTTTTCAAATGCCGCTGACCTCGGAACCGTAGGTACTATCTCTATCTATAACACTAAGAAAAAAACATCCCAGGTTAAAGGAAGTATGACATATCATACAACAGCAGGAGCACCAATAATTTCGGGTTAGAAAAACATTTTAGTGTTCTATATCATTCTCATTTGTTTCGAAACCTCCTAACTACAGAGTAATCAAACTTTTTAAGAGCCTTTGTGACAAAAGTTAAAATACGAGTTATTTGTTCTATTTGGGTTGCCTTTTTCGCACGCCTTAACGCTGTGCCCGACACAATCACGATAAATAAATTATTTGCCAGAGCCCTAGAAATTGAAAATATTGATTTGGATAGTTCGTTACTGCTGACACAAAAAGCTTATTTATTATCTCAGAAAATAAACTATCAGCGTGGTATCGGCTTGGCTTTCATGCGCCTCGGTGTTGCTGCCAAAATTAAAGGAAAAAACGACTCCGCACTTATCTATCTCAGAGAGGCCCTATCCATTCGCAGAAGATTAAAACATGATGGATACGAAGCAAATACATTAAAAACACTGAGCTCAGTATTTCACGCCAAAGGGAATAGG
>JADLED010000151.1 GCA_020846335.1 Bacteroidia bacterium | reverse complement strand
GGAGGCTTTGGCTGGAAAAACGCCTCCACTGCTTTAACCTACAGTAAAAAGCGATTTGTTTCTTCCACCAAAATGTATTTAAGTGCCTCCGAAAACAAGTATGTGTTTAAAGATACCAGCGATAAACAACAGCCCTTAAAAACACAGACACATGCCGCTTACACCATGTTAGGTGTGATGCAGGAATTAAAATTTATTATCAATAACAAACAAACCCTGTCGCTCAATGCCTGGCTGAATGCCAACCAGCGCGAGCTTCCGGCTTTCGGCAGTAATCAGGATTCAAAAACTTTTCAGCAGGACAAGGCCATGCGTCTAACAGGCAGCTGGTCGTACAGTAAAAACCGTTTTGCCTCCATATTGCGTTCGGCTTTTTTTAACGACAAAATAAATTACACGGATAGTTTGCAGGCTTTGTTTTCGAAAAGTGAGGCTAGAACCTTTATTGCCGAAAACGAAAATTTAATCCGTTGGGGCAGACGTAACCAGTTGAATCTTGGTGTGAGTTATCAGAATAATAGCGCTTTAACCGAAAACTACGCATCGCGTCAGCACCTGTCGAAAGTGGCAGTAGTAGCCGCTAACAGAAAAGCATTTAAAGACTACCGGCTGATGGTAATTGTATCGGCACGCGGCGAATATTTTAGCAATGGCAGGTTGCCAATAACCGGTCATGTGAGCGCAGAATACGAGATGCTTAAATCCCTGAAATTAGGCGCTAACATAGCCCGGGTTTACCGACAACCCACACTCAACGAGCTTTACTGGTTGCCGGGTGGCAACCCTAAGCTTAGCCCCGAACAAGGCTACACCTTTGAGGGAACTGCTGCCTATAAAAAGCAGTTTGGTAAAATGGCGTGTTTGCTTAGTGCTTCAGCCTACAGTCGTAAAATTGATAACTGGATTCTTTGGGTGCCGGGTGCCGGTGGAAATCCATCACCATTAAACATTCAGCAGGTGTGGAGCCGCGGCACCGAAACCAACACCAAAATTTCCTATACCAAAAATAAATTCAAAACGGGTCTTGGCATTATGAGTGCCTATGTGCTTTCCACCATCGCTTCAAGCAGTCAGGAAAATAATGGTACCACAGGCAGGCAGCTCATTTACACGCCGCGCTACACCATTAATAGCAATGCCTGGATTACTTATAACAAAACGGGTATGGCATTTTATCACCAATACACCGGCTATCGTTTCACGAGCAGCGACAATTCCACCTGGTTACCGCCTTATCATTTGGTTTCTGTTAGGTTAACACACAGCGCTGAATTTAATAAAGCCTTGCTTTCTTTTTACTTGGCCTGCAACAATTTATTTAACAGCAATTACGCGGTAATGGCTGGTCGCCCCATGCCCTTGAGAAGCTTTGAGTTTGGCATTAGCATACAAACAAAAAATAATTTAACTAAAAAATAAAATCAGAATCATGAACATCAGAACCATTTTACTAAGTTTAACTGTAGCAGCAAATTTCGCCAGGGCACAAACTGTGGCCGATTTCGAATCCTTTACTCTGGCCCCAAATTCGGCCTACAGTCCAACGGAGAGTACTTCATTTCAAACGGCCGGGGCAGTGTTTAATTACGAATGGGACAACAGCTTTGGTGGATTTTGGGCTGGCGGTAGTGCCTACACCAACAAACAGGATTCCTCCACCGGAACATTTGCCAACCTTTATGGTGTAAAGGCTTTAAAAGGCTACACCAATTCTGTTAATTATGTGGTGGCACAACAAGGTGCCATTGTTAAACTTAAATCGCCCTACGACAAAGTGGAAGGGTTTTACATTACAAACACCACTTACGCCTACAAGGTCATTAAAAATGGAAATGCCTTTTCGCGCAAATTTGGCGACACCACCGGAACAAAATCAGGCACCACCATTCCTCAGGGCGCTTATCCTGATTATTTTAAAGTAACAGCCAAAGGCTATAAAAACGGCAGCATGAAACCGGACAGCGCAGTGTTTTATCTGGCCGATTACCGTTTTGCCAATAACACTCAGGACTATGTAATAAACACCTGGGAATGGTTTAATACCGCGGCACTGGGTTCGATAGACAGTGTTCAGTTTTTTATGTATAGCAGTGATGTCGGCAGTTTTGGAATGAACACGCCTGCCTTTTTTGCCTTGGATAATTTTTCAACTTCAGCACCAAATCCGGTTGGAATGAAGGAAACAAAATTCAACGCCTATTTAAGCGTTTACCCAAACCCTTTCGGGGACAGGATAAAATTAAAAACGGTGTTGGATGGCGAGTCGCTTGAAGCGGTGTTGAAAAATGTGAATGGCCTTGAAGTAGCAAGGGTGCTCATCAGCGAATCTAACGCAGAGTTAAACACTGAAAATTTACCGGCCGGACTCTATTTTCTGGAACTAAGCAAAGGCACAGAAAAAAAAGTACTTAAATTGATTAAAAATTAATTCATAACACCCGTTAACATGAAAAACCTTGGTTTAGTCGTCGCTGTTTTGTTTTTGGCTTCCTGTGTTAAAGACAAGCCGGTTGCCAGTAGCGGCTCTGTGCTTCCACTTAGTACTTCTAAAAAAGTGTACGTTATTAACGAAGGAAATTTTGGAACAGGGAACGCTTCAGTGTCTATATATGACCCGGGCACGGGCAATGTGATCGAAAATGTGTACCAGTCTGTAAACGCTGCAGCGGTGGGTGATGTGGCGCAAAGCATGGGTTTTTCAAACGGGCACTTTTATCTGGTGGTAAACAATTCGGGAAAAATAGTGGTGTGCGACGAAAAATTTAAAAAGTCGGGACAAATCAATGGTCTGACTTCGCCAAGATATTTTCAACCGATAAGCAATCAAAAAGCCTATGTGAGCGATTTTAAATCGAACGCAATAAGTGTGATTGACCTCAATCTGAATTTAAAAGTGGGTGAAATAGCTTGTGCGGGCTGGACAGAGCAAATGCAGATGATTTACAACAAGGTATTTGTTTGCAATGTAAAACGTAATTACGTGTATGTGCTTAACACACTCTCTGATACCAAAACCGACAGCGTGTTTGTTGGAGCAAACGCTTATTGCCTGCAACTGGATAAGAACGACCGCCTCTGGGTGCTATCATCGGGCGATGCAACAAAAAATATAAAGGCGCGCTTGAGCAGAATTAATGTACTCAACCTTCAGGTGGAACTTTATCACGAATTTGGATTGGGCGACACGCCGGGAAATTTGTGTTTGAACAAAGGAAAAGACACCCTCTTTTTCCTGAACAAACACATTTATAGCATGGGTATTGATACATCCGCACTTCCCGCACAGGAACTGGTTAATGCGGGAACAAAAAACTTTTATGGGCTGGGCATTCATCCCACTACCTTTCAGATTTATGCCGCCGATGCTTTGGATTATACACAAAAGTCAAACATTTACATTTACAATTCAAAAGGCAATCAGCTCAGTTTTTTTAAAGCCGGAATAAATGCCAACGGTTTTTATTTCGAATAAAAATAGCATCTTTGACTGATTGAGTCACAGTCTTAATATCGTTTCGTTCGACATTCCATTTCCTGCCAACTATGGTGGTGTAATTGATGTGTATTACAAGATAAAAGCGCTTAATCAACTCGGAATAAAAATCCATTTGCATTGCTTCAACTACGGAAGAGATGAGAGCGAGGAGCTGGCAAAGATTTGCGAAACGGTGAACTATTATCCGCGCAAGAAATTTTATCAGGCTATTTACAGCAACGTGCCGTATATAGTCGGCTCGCGCCAAAGCGGTG
>JADLED010000150.1 GCA_020846335.1 Bacteroidia bacterium | reverse complement strand
TACAGGCAATAGTTGCCGCTTTTTTATTAAAATAGAAAAATGGAGGGTTGGTTAAACCCCCCATTTTTTACAACCACACGCCGTCTTTTGCTCTACTATTTTTCGTAAGTTACTTTAAATTCAACCCTGCGGTTTTTAGCTCTGCCGGCCGCAGTTTTGTTATCTTCAATTGGCATATCAGAGCCATAACCGCTTGATTTTAACATGGCAGGATTAATGCCTTTGGTAATCAGGTAATTTTTTACCGCAACAGCGCGTTTTTCTGACAATGATTTGTTGGCATCGTAATTACCAACGTTATCAGTGTGGCCCTGAACTTCAACGTTCCAGTCTTTGTTTTCTTTTAATACCGATACCACGTTGTCAAGAATTGGATACGATGTTTTCTTAATCACGTCTTTTCCTGTTTCAAACTGAATGCCAGCCATCGCTTTTTGGAACACTTCTTTGGTTTTGGCACTAATTTTAACTTCAGGACAACCGTTGCGCTCTTTTAACCCGGCAACAGTAGGGCATTTATCTTTGTTATCGCTAATGCCGTCACCGTCAGAATCAGGGCAACCACCCATTTCAACAGTTCCTTTTACAGTAGGGCAGGTATCTTCCGAATCAACAATACCATCGCCGTCTGTATCAGGACAACCTGTGAATTGAGCTAAACCTGCAACGGTAGGACATTTGTCTTTAGAATCTTCAATGCCATCGTTATCAGAATCAGGACATCCTTTAAATTCGGCTTTACCAGCTACATTAGGACAATTATCTTCCGAATCTTTAATGCCATCGTTATCAGAATCAGGACATCCTTTAAAGGCAGTAATACCAGCTACTTCAGGGCAAGTGTCCTGATTGTCTGCAATTCCGTCTTTATCTTTGTCTACAATACAACCGTCTTTATCTACCAAAGCTTCCAATGGAGTGTCAGGACATTTGTCTTTTTTATCAGATACGCCGTCTTTATCGGCATCGTGTTTTTTACCAAAACCGAAAGTAATACCAATTTGATGTTGCAATTGCATATCGTTTCCACCTGTTGCAAGGTTATCTCTTTTATCACCAAAGGTGTAACCAAAGGTTGAGAAATAACGCAATGAAATGGCTGGAGTAATACGGTAATCCAAACCAAAACCGGCAGGGATTAAAAAGTCGGTACCTGGGTTAACGGTAAATCCGCTGCTGCTTGGCGCATTCAGATTTCTAACACCCACACCTGCAAAAATATAAGGCACTAATTTTGCTTCTGCCTTTTGGATAAGTTTAAAACGTAAGTTCAAATCGCCATAAGTATTTCTTGATCTTAATCTTTCAGTTGCCGATTTGTAAAAACCATGCTCACCGTAAGAGGCATCAAGGCTAACATCAAAAGCTTAGGTAAGGTACCTCGATACGCTAACGGCGCCAAAGTTATACGAAGCTTTCTTAAAATTAAAAAAGCCATTTCCAAGATCACCGTTGTATTCAGAGCGTCCTGCAAATAAACCCACGTTCCATGGTTTTTCTTCTGTTTGAGCGAAGCTGGCACCTCCATAGATCAAGGTTGCCAGAAGTAATAATTTAGATTTCATTTTTTTTGTTTTTTTAGATTTGTGTGTGTATTTGATTTATTGATTTTAGTTTCTGTTCTTTAATAAATCCCTGATTTCGGAAAGTAGTTTTTCTTCCTGAGTAGGTAAAGCCGGAGCAGCGGGTGCAGCCTCTTCTTTTTTCTTGGCGGCATTAATTCCTTTAATAATCATAAATAAAACAAAGGCCACGATTACAAAAGTAATAACGTGTGAAATAAAACTGCCGTATTTTACAGCGCCCCATTTCAGGTCGGCAATATTGCTGAGGTTAGCTGCATTCAAAGCAGGTGACAATATCAGCGGTGTAATCACATCCTCTATCAGGAGTTTACAATGCTGCCAAAAGCACCACCAATTACCACACCAATTGCTAAATCAATTACATTGCCCTTCATGGCAAAGTCTTTAAATTCCTGAATCATTCCCATTTTTTGTTTTGTTTAAATTTTACAGGGCAAAAGTACCCTTAGTTAAAGCGGGGTTCTCCTGAATTTCGATGAGTTGCCTAAAAATGGCCATTTGTTGCATTATTATCGGATTAATGAACCGAACAATTATGCTTCGAGCCCAAACCCGGGCTTACCAGTAAAAAATTCGCCATATTTGCAATATTCATGGCCATAAACCGTATTCAAATAAACGATTTTCTCGAATTCGCGAAAAGCCATCCGGTTTTAGATGTGCGCAGCCCGGGAGAATACGAACACGCGCACATTCCGGGTGCTTTGTCCTTTCCGCTGTTTACCAACGAAGAACGCAAAATTGTGGGTACTGCCTACAAACAACAAAGCCGCGAAAATGCCATAAAAATTGGCCTTGACTACTTTGGCAAAAACCTGGTAAGCATGGTCGAAAATGCCGAAAAAATTCTGAAAGAACATCCCTCTGGCACACGCGAAATTGGTGTGCATTGCTGGCGCGGAGGCATGCGCAGTGCGGCGGTGGCCTGGTTGCTCGACCTTTATGGCTTTAAAGTCACCGTTTTAACTGGCGGCTACAAAACCTACCGGCATTGGGTGCTTCAACAATTTGAAAAAAACCATACACTTTGTATTTTAGGAGGGAACACAGGCAGCAATAAAACCGGCCTGCTTAACCTATATGCCAAAACAAACCGGGTAATTGACCTTGAGGCACTTGCCAATCACAAAGGCTCCGCTTTTGGCAATCTAAATCAGGAGGCACAACCGGGTCAGGAACATTTTGAAAACCTGCTGGCAATGCAATTGCATGGTTTTTCAGATACCCGGTCCGCACAAGCCATTTGGCTCGAAGCAGAAAGTCAGCGTTTGGGTTCGGTAAACATTCCTTTTTCCTTTTTTATACAAATGCGTCAGGCACCAATGGTATATTTGCAGGTGCCCTTTGAAGCCCGCCTCGACTACATTGTAGAAGATTATGGCAAATTTGAAAAAGAAAAATTAATAAATGCCCTGCTACGCATCAAGAAAAAACTGGGCGGACTCGAATTAAAAAATGCCATTAATTTTTTATTGGAAGAAGACACAAAAAGTTGTTTTGCCATTCTGCTCAAATATTACGACAAACTCTACTTAAAGGGCCTGCAAAACAACGAGTTTAAATCACGAACCATCACCTACATCGAATCTGACACCATTGATGCACACATTAATCTTCAAAAATTAAACGCCCATGTCAACCAATGATACACGCCACACAGCCCTTACCCAATTTGCACACGGGGCCGGCTGCGGTTGCAAAATAGCGCCACAGGTACTCAAAGAAATTTTGCAGGGCGGCAATCTGCAGGCTCCCGATAAACATTTGCTGGTAGGCAACAGTAGTAACGATGATGCCGCTGTTTACGATTTAGGCAATGGCACAGCTCTGGTTTCAACCACCGATTTTTTTACACCCATTGTTGACGATGCCTATGATTTTGGAAGGGTGGCAGCGGCCAACGCTATCAGCGATGTGTATGCCATGGGCGGCAAACCCATTTTAGCTTTGGCAATTTTGGGATGGCCGGTTGATAAACTACCCACTGCTTTGGCTCAAAAAGTAATTGAAGGTGCCCGTGCCATTTGTGCGCAGGCGGGCATTCAACTGGCCGGTGGCCACAGCATCGATAGTCCCGAACCCATTTTTGGTCTGGCAGTAAATGGTTTGCTTCAAATAAAAAATCTTAAACAAAACAACACCGCACAGGCAGGCGATTTTTTGTTTTTAACCAAACCCATTGGCACCGGTATTATAGCTACGGCACAAAAAAGGGGTCTGGCTAAGGAAGAGGATATTAAACAACTAGTGGCGCAACTCACTGCCATTAACTCAGTGGGCGAGCAACTTGGGCAGTTAAGCCAGGTTTCGGCTATGACGGATGTGACTGGCTTTGGATTGTTGGGTCACCTTATTGAAATGGCCAAAGGCAGCGGATTAAGTGCCGAAATTAATTATGAGTCGGTACCAAAAATCTCTTCTCTTACACACTACCTCAGCCAACAGATTGTGCCCGATGCCACTTATCGCAATTGGAATGCCTATAGCAACGAGGTTGATTTTGCGGCAGACGTAAACGTAATGGAGGCCTTTCAGGTATTGCCCGACCCTCAAACCAACGGCGGTCTGTTATTTACTGTGGAATCCCAAGGCCTTGAGCAGGTAATAAACCTTTTAAAAGAAAACAAACTTGAAAATCACATTCAGCCTATTGGCCGCATGGTGGCAAAGGCCGAAAAGCCGGTAAGGGTGGAAAAATAAATTCATTATCTTTGTTATATGACGATAGCCATTTACGCGCGTTCTACCAAAGACAATCATTCCGATTACATCGAAAAGATTTATGCTTTTTTGAAGAGCGAAAATGTGAATGTGATTATTTACAAGCCTTTTTACGAGTACCTGCAAGCCAATTTTGGCCTAAAGCTCGAGATTGAAACTTATACCAATTCAGAAGAATTAATATCAAAAGCTTTTTACCTTATTTGTTTGGGTGGCGATGGCACTATTCTTGAAACCTTATCATTGGTAAGAAAATCAGGAATTCCAATTTTAGGCGTTAACACAGGTCGTTTGGGATTTCTGGCATCGGTTAATAAAACCGACCTCGAAAAAGCCCTACAGTTACTTTTAAAAGAAAAATTTACACTCGATAAACGCGAGTTAATAAAATTAAGCGGCTGCGGCAATTGCTTTGGCAACACCAATTACGCCCTGAACGAATTTACCATCCACAAAAAAGACAGTAGCCCAATGATTAACATTGATACTTACGTGGATGGAATTTTTTTAAACTCCTATTTTGCCGATGGTCTTATAGTAGCCACTGCCACAGGTTCTACAGCCTATTCGCTGAGTTGCGGCGGACCCATTATGATGCCCGATTCGGATAATTTTATTATTACGCCCATTGCCCCGCACAATCTGACTGTGAGGCCAATTGTAATTTCAAATAACAAGGAAATAAGTTTTAAAGTGAGTGGTCGTGGCGACAGTGGTTTTAATATTTCGTTGGATTCGAGAAGTGCCCAGGTGCCTTCGAATGTTGAAATTAAAATAAGAAAAGCCCATTTCAGACTTAACCTCATTCATCTTCAGGGACAGGATTTCTTCACCACACTTCGCAATAAAATGATGTGGGGTATGGATAAAAGACAATAGTTAAAACCTATTGCCCCACTGCACCTTTTACTCCAAATTCAATATATTTGAGAATTAAGTGATACATCCCTATGATTAAGAAATTACTGGCATTAAGCTCTTTGTTTGTTTCAACTGCTTTGTTGGCACAAAACACACAACAAAATTATTGGACACCGTTGAATGAACGCTCCATTGAACTAACTGGCAAAAGACAAATTGTCCCTCAAAAGTATTTAACCTATGGTGGCAATTCCGGTCAGATAAAAAATCTGCTTTTTTCGGCACCTAACGAGCAAAGAACTTCTATAAACCTTAGTTCCGCCATTATAAATCTGCCGCTTCCCAATGGCAGTTTTCAAAGATTTAGAGTGGTTAACAGCCCCGTAATGGCCGAAGAGCTTGCAGCCGCATTCCCCAACATTCAAACGTATAGTATAAAAGGCATTGACGACCCTTATGCAAGTGGTAAACTCGACTGGAATGAGTTTGGTTTTCACGCCATGGTGCTATCGCCTAATGGTAACTTTTTTATTGACCCTTATTGTGTTGGCAACATTAACAGCTACATCACTTATTACACTGCCGACTTCATAAAAGCTGCCTCCGACATTTTGCCTGAAAACGGCGTGGAAGGTACAGAAAACGGTCAAAAAAAACCGGGTGCCAATACCGCACCAACTGGTTTAAACAATAGGCCAAGTGTCGCTCCGGCCATTTGTGTTGGCGCCAATCTTAAAAAATACCGATTGGCTATTGCATGCACAGGCGAGTATGCCGTAGCGGCCACTGGTTTGTCTGCGCCTACTGTTGCACAAACACTTGCTAAAATTGTTACCACCGTTAATCGTGTAGATGGGGTGTATGAAACTGAGGTGTCTGTGCGACTGGAATTAGTTTCAACCGAAACTCTGGTAGTTTATACCAATGCCACTACCGATCCTTTTACAGGCAATAACAATGCTAACACCCTTATTGGTCAAAGCCAGTCGGTTATTTCCGCCAGCATTGGCACCTCAAATTTCGATATTGGACATACCTTTAGTACCGGTGGTGGCGGACTCGCCTATTTAGGCTGTGTTTGCAATTCGAGTAACAAAGCCAGAGGCATTACCGGCAGCCCAAATCCGGTAGGCGACCCATACGACATTGATTATGTGGCCCATGAAATGGGACATCAATTTGGTGGCAGCCATACCTTTAACGCCGGAACAGGCTCCTGCAATGGTAACCGTAACGCAAGCACTTCGGTAGAACCCGGTAGTGGCATCACCATTATGGGTTATGCTGGCATCTGTGGTTCGGTGGATAATCTGGGAAGTAACAGTATACCGTATTTCCACGCAGTGAGTTACGATCAGATTGTGAATTTTATCAATAATAATGGCAGTGGCGGAAGTTGTGCAGTAACCTTAACTACTGGAAATCAGCCACCGGTGGTAAATGCTCCCTCAAGCTATGTGGTGCCGGTTTATACACCGTTTTCGCTTACCGGCTCTGCTACTGACCCTAACGGCGATGCGCTTACCTACTCCTGGGAAGAAACAGATCCGGGCGCATCCACTTCAAGCTGGAACACCGGTGCCAAACCTTATTTTATGTCGTATGCACCAAGCACCAATCCAACACGCTTTTTCCCAAAAGCATCCATTGTTGCTACCGGAAATTACACCATTACACGGGGAGAGTTTTTACCGACCACTGCGCAAACGCTCAATTTTAGATTAACTGCCCGCGATAATAAAATGGGTGGCGGTGGCGTTTGCTATTCCAATGTATCGCTTGCCATCGATGCTTCGGGGCCTTTTAAAGTAACCTACCCAAGTGCTTTTGGCATACTTTGGAACAGCAGCAGTTCGCAAAACATTACCTGGGATGTGAATGGAACCAATCAGGTGCCTGTTAGCTGTGATTCGGTGAGGGTATTAATTTCATATAACAGCGGTAACGCTTACTCTGTATTAATTGGGTCAACGCCTAACGATGGTATTGAAACCATTACCGTGCCTGTAGTAACCGGCACCATTGTTACCTGCCGCATTAAAATAGAGGCCAAAGGCAATGTGTTTTACGACATTGGGGATAATAATTTTACAATTGCCAACAATCCTAATGCGGATGTTGCCATCAGCGAGGTTTCTAAAAACAATGCGCTTGGTTTATCTGTTTGGCCAAATCCTGCCAATGAAAGCCTGAATGTTGTTTTAGGGAATTTGAACCCGGGCAACGAAACCATTATTGAAGTGGTGGACATGCTCGGAAAAAGCCTCATTAAAAACAATTACAACAATAAAGCCTATTTAAAAGAAAATATTAATGTTGGCTCACTCTCGTCGGGTGTTTATTTTATTAAGGTGAGTAATAACAACCTTAACTCGGCCTACCGCTTTGTAAAACAGTAAGCTGTATTTGTAAAATTAAAAAGCCCGCTTCTGTTTGGAAGCGGGCTTTTTTGTTGCAGTTTTTTTATTATTGATTTACCAAAAGTTTAAATCCTTTACCATGTATGTTAATGATTTCCACTTTGGGGTCGTCTTTCAGGTATTTTCTGAGTTTGGCAATATAAACGTCCATGCTTCTGCCATTAAAATAATTGTCGTCGTGCCAAATTGACTTAAGTGCAAAGGTTCTGTCAAGCACATCATTGTTATGGATGCATAGCAGGCGCAGCAACTGACTTTCTTTGGTGGTTAGCTTTTGTTCGGTGCCATTGATTTGTAGCACCTGTTTTTCGGAATTAAAATCGTATTTACTGATTTTAAAATTAACTTCCTTACTTTCGGTTGAGCGCATTTTGTTGGTGCGCCTAAGCACTGCGGTAACCCGTGCCAACAACTCTTCCATGCTAAAAGGCTTGGTAATATAATCGTCGGCACCTGCGTTAAACCCTTCAATGGTATCTTCCTTCATGCTTTTTGCCGTAAGAAAAATAATGGGGATGTTTTTATCCACCACTCTAATTTCTTTGGCCAGGGTAAGCCCATCTTTTACTGGCATCATCACATCTAACAGCAAGAGGTCGAATGAGCCTTTAAAGAAAATATCTCCACCTTTTTTACCATCATCGGCCAGCTTGGTCTCAAAACCTTTGGCTTCAAGATACTCTTGTAACAGCGGCCCAAGACTCGGGTCGTCTTCTACAAGCAAAATTTTTGTTTTAACAGTATCCATATTGTCAATTGTTAAATTGTTATTTTAAAGGTAAGCACTTACCATGCCATTTTAACATTTTTAACATTTATTATCAAATGGGTAAATGCACGTTAAATGTGCTGCCTTTGCCCACTTCGCTGGCCACAGAGATGGTTCCGTTGTGTTTTAAAACCACCGCCAAAACATACGAAAGTCCTAATCCAAATCCTTTTACATTGTGCACGGTGCCCGTTGGCACACGGTAAAACTTATCGAAAATTTTGCGTTGATTTTCTTTTGAAATGCCAATGCCATTATCCTTCACCTGAATCATAATTCCTTCGGCGGTGTTAAAAGTGGTAATGCTTATTTCGGGTGTTTCTTTCGAGTATTTTATGGCATTATCAATTAAATTAAAAACAATGTTGGTAAGGTGTACCCTGTCGGCCTGCAATCTAAAGTTTTGCGCCTTAAGGAATGTTTGTATGGTGCCATTGCGCTGGCCAATTAAAAGTTGGGTATTATTGATTGCTGTGTTGATAATCTCATGCACATCCACCTCGCTAAGTTTGAGCTTAAATTCTCCTTTATCGAGTATGGAGGTTTGAAGAATGCTCTCTACCAAAACACTCAGGCGTTTGTTTTCATCGCGTATCATTTTAAGGTAACGCTGCTGTTTGTCGGGGGTTTGAGTAATACTGGTATCGCCCAACATTTCGCTTGCTAACGAAATGGTACTGATGGGCGTTTTAAATTCGTGGGTCATGTTGCTGATAAAATCGTTTTTAATTACCGATAACTTTTTTTGCCGCAGGTTATTAATGGTGATGAAATAAAACGAGAAAATCAAAATCAATATTACAACAACCGAAGTAATGAGAAAAGGCCACATGTCTCTGAAAACGTATCTGTTTTGTGTAGGGAAACACACAATTAGGTATTCGGGTTCAATAAATCTGTTGCCAGGCGAAAGGTTAACGCTGTAGTGAATAACTCCCAATGAGTCGGAAATATTTTCGGCACGTTTTAAATCACCATAACGGGGATTATCTTTGTTCAGTGAAGTGAGGTAGTAAATGTACCGTGCAGTAATTTGTTTCTTTTCCAGTTCTGATTGCAAAAGAGAGTCCAACAATACGGTATCCAACTTTTGCTTATAATCGTTGTAATAATCCTCCTCGGTAACCCGGTTAAAAAAACTGTAGCCATTGAGTCCGCTTTTCTTAAATAAATCGTTGGTGCCACTTTGCAGATTAGACTGTGCTGCTTTTATTTGTGCCAAAAAACCCATGGCATCCTGACTGAATTTAAGACTGCTGTCAGAGTTCATGTCCTTGCTCGTAAGGCGGCTTATCTGGTGACCATTGCTATCGATGCTGGTTTCTTCGGTGGTTCTGAAAAAAACATTTTTTTTGCCCTGTGGGCTGTAGTTGGGATTATTAAAGGTAATGCCCTGCGTGCGCTTTATTATTTTTTTGTGGTCGCCACGTGGACTTAGTTTTTCCATTCTCGCCGCGGTAGCGTTCAACACCTCTTCCACCTTGCTGCTAAAAACTTCTTCTCTAATGTTAAAGTCCTGACTGATCCAGTAAACCTGAAACCAAATTAGTACAATGAGCGCTACTGAAAAGCATACGGAAATGAGTATGAGTAGTCGGTTATTCATTCTGCTAAAGTAAGCTTAATAATTTTTTATGCTTGGTAAAAAACTTTAAAATGTGTTTTTAAACAAGGGTTTTTACCGGGGTGCAAACACCATTTTCGCAAACGTAACATTTTAGCCGGTCGGTAAAAATATAAGGTTTGTAAATGGATTTGTTCAGCAGCATGCGCAGGCATTCCTGCACACCTTCAATAATACTAGGGTGCGGATGCATCATGTCGGCCAGTTCGCGAATACCCTGATTGGTGTAAATAAGATACGCCACACCCTGAATGGCACTGCTGGCATGTTCGCCTACCACACGCATGCCCAATATGCGCATGGCGTTATCGTTGGTAACAATTATTTTAAAAAAGCCTTTGGTTTTACGCATGGCTATGGCACGGGCATTGGTGGTGTAGTCGAGTTTTACCACTTTGTGCGGAATGCCTTTGGCCACCAGCTCCTGCTCGCTCATGCCCACTGCGGCTACCTCCGGATTTAAAAACATGATGGTGCTTATGTTTTTGTAATTAAGTGGTTTCACAATTGGGCCATACATTCTTACCACGGCATGGCGAGCCTCGCGCTCACCCACATTTACAAGGGCCACTTCGGTAGTAACATCGCCTGCCACATAAATATTGCTGAGGTTGGTTTGGGTATCGTCGTTCCAAATTCCACCACGATCGGCAAGTTTTATTCCGGCGTTTTCCAGACCCAGTCCTTTCACATTGGGTTCGCGGCCAATGGATACAAGGGCCTTATCAACAGTAAGTATTTCGCTGTGTCCGTCTTTAAATTCGAGTTCGTATTCTACTTTGCCGTTTTTTACCTCCATGCGTTTTAATGAGGCACCGTGATGAACGTGTGCGCCCTGTTGCTCCAAACTGTCAGTCACTACTTTGGCAACATCCTCATCTTCAAAAGGCAAAATGCGGTCGGCCTTATCTATTAAGTAAACTTTTGTTTTGCCGAAGGCCGAAAATATGGTGGCAAATTCGCAACCAATAACCCCGGCACCCAGTACCACCATGCTTTCTGGAAAGGCATCAAAGTTTCGGATGCCATCGCTGGTAACAATTATATTTTCATCAACAACAATGTTGGCCGGCTTGCGCGGACTGCTACCGGTAGCAATTAAAAGATTATCGGCGCTTACAGTTTTTACCGAACCGTCTTCTTTGGTAATTTGGATGGTGTGTTTATCGCGAATGTAGGCTGTACCTTTTTCGTAATAGAATAATTTATTTTTTTGTTTTTGCAACAATTGCAGGTGCACGGTCATTTGTGTTTTTCGTTCAAATACCGCTTCGTCAACAATTTTAGAAAAGGTTTCAAATTTTGGTTCAAAATCGGGAATTACCTCGCGGATGGATGCCACTTTAAGGGCTTGTTCCCACAGGGTTTTAGAAGTAAGTACCCCTTTGTAAACCCCGGCGCCACCAACACGTTTTTTTTCAATAAGTAGTACTTTTTTTCCAAAATCGAGTGCACGCATGGCGCCTGCATAGCCACTTGGGCCACCACCAATAATTACCAAATCAAAATGTTCCATATCTATACGAAATTACTATTTTTAGCAAAATAACCGGGGCTCTTTAAAATTTTATGGTTTTTCGTCCAAAACATTTTTTGCTGCTTTTTTTGACCTGCCTTTTTTACCTTAAAGTGCATGGTCAGGCGCCCTATTATTACACGTTGAACGAAGAAAATTCGCTTCCTTCGAGCGAGGTGTATCAGGTAATACAGGATGATTTTGGTTATATCTGGATTGGTTGCGACGCCGGCTTGTTCCGTTACGATGGATTTCATTTTAAGCAATACAACTACAGCCGCGAAAACGGGAAAAGTATTTCTGAACTGAAGCTGGATGCTCATGGAAATATTTGGTGTCAGAATTTTAATGGCCAGCTTTTTAAAGTTAAGAACGATTCGCTTATATTATTTAAAGACTTTTCAGGGCAGTTTCGCATTTATCCGCAATACACTGTGGATAGTGAGGATCGGGTTTGGGTGGTTGGTAATAATGCCATTGTGGTTTACAACAAAGAGGGTGGCGTTGTTGACAGGATTTATAATCTGAATGCGAAGGGCGATACCGTGGCATGGCTCGATGTGGAGTTTGATGGTAAAGGGGCTGTTTACGCAACTTCTCAAATATCTGGTTTATTTGGTTTAAAATGGACTGGTAAAAAATTTCAGCATCAACCAATTTCTTCTAACTTAAAAAGTGGCGACAAGGTTTATCTTGAAAGAAACAAAAACCGCATTTTTATTCTCAACGAAACAGGCAATTTACGGGAATACCAGTTATCTGAAATCACTGAATCCGGCAAATTCAAATTACTAAGCAACATCCGTTTAAATCAATTTGTTTACAAGGTTGGTATAGATTCTGACAATCAACTTTGGCTCACTACCTCCAATGGCATTGTGCCTGTCAATCATCAAACCGAAGTAAGCTCCTACTCAGGTCAAATAATGCAGGGCGATAAAATTTCTTCTTTTTTGGAAGACAGAGAAGGAAATGTCTGGCTAACCAGTTTGCAAAATGGCATCCATATTATTCCAAACAAAAACCTGCTAATTACCAACCGTCAAAATTCAAGCATTAGCGATAATTTTATTTCGGCATTAACTTTAGATAAAGACAACTCCCTTTTGTTTGGTACTTACAGCGGGCATCTTTACCGACTTGGTAAAAAAGGCGAACCCACTTCTATTCAAACCAACAAACTTAGCGAATACCGCCTGGCCCGAAAAATTCTTCCTTACGGCAATGGGTATCTCGTTTCCCGTGGATCGTTTGGATATGTTACCCAATCCAAAGAAATTATTTTATGGCCATCCAACATTCGAGATTTTGATGTAATGGACGATACGCTTTATTTTGTTGCCTCCAATTCGGTGAGTCGTTTGGATGGTATAAAAAAAGCCATTGAAAATCCGTTAAGCATGCCATCCTCACTTATTCTTGGTAAATCAGGCCGGTCGGTGGCTATTGATAAGCTTCATCGCATCGTCTATTTTGCAACAATAAATGGCATTTTAGTTTATTCCAATGGAAATTATCAGTCGCTTAATTTTAATAACGAACGTATTAATGCGGCTAAATTAACTTTTGAAAACGGTAAACTTTGGATAGGAAGTCTTAACAACGGCTTGCTGAGTTACGATGGAAAAGAAGTGAAGCAGGAAAAAAAAGTGAGTGCCTTAATGAAAGGCACAACTATTAAAACTTTTAAAATTCACAATCAGGATATTTTTATTGCGACCGAAAAATGCCTGAACCGCATTGCCCTTAATGGCAGTTCTTCGGGTTATTACGATGTGAGTGATGGACTGGTATCGAAAGAAGTGAATGCCATTGAAATAATGGACAGCACTGTTTGCCTTGCCACTAACAAGGGGCTTGTGCAATTTCCTCTTAAAATGAACGCCATCAATTTAGCATTGCCAAAAATCCAAATCGAAAAAGTTACACTAAACAATCAACTGCTGGATAAGGAAAAACACTTTACAATGGCATTTAATTCGGGTAAACTAAAAATAAAATTTAACACCAGTTGCATCAGAGCCCGTGCCAATTTCTTTTACAGTTACCGCTTGTTGGGTGCCGATAGCAGCGCCACCATTGTGAATGGGGCCAACAACGAAGTAATTTACACCTCATTACCACCCGGCACTTACACCTTTGCTGTAAATGCAGTAAACGAAGACGGCCAACTAAGCGCAAACGACAGCAAAATTATTTTTACTGTAAACAAACCCTTTTGGCAAAAACTGTGGTTTTATATGTTGGTGGGTTTATCGGGTGCCTTGCTGGTTTTATTTATCTCCTTAATTATTATACGCAACATTAAAAACAAAGCCACTGTGAGAAACGAATTGATTAATTCGCAACTCACGGCTATCAGGGCGCAAATGAATCCTCATTTTATGTATAACACACTCAACTCTATTCAGGATTTAATTTTAAAAAGCGACATAAAAAACACTAATCATTATCTGGGCCGATTTAGCAACCTTATGCGCAAGGTTCTCGAATTTTCTTCGCTCGAAAAAGTGGCAGTAGCTGACGAAATAGAAATGCTTGAAAATTACCTGGAGTTGGAAAAACTCAGGTTTGGTGGCGAATTTACCTACAACATTATATCGCCCCAAAGCAGCGGCCAGGCGCAACAAATCCCTTCGCTGGTTATTCAGCCATTTGTTGAAAATGCCGTAAAACACGGGCTTTTGCATAAAAAAGGTCACAAAAACCTCAGCATACGTTTTATTACCCACAGCAATTCAGTTGAAGTTTTTATTACCGACAATGGCATTGGCCGTAAACGCTCCGACGAAATTAAACAACGCAGTAATTTTTCTCACAAATCCTTTGCCACTGGCGCAGTGCAAAAGCGGCTCGATTTGCTCAATTCAGGCAAAACAAAAAAAATAACATATCAGGTAACCGACCTCTTTGAAAACGAAGAAGCCTGCGGCACACAAATTCATTTGCACTTTCCTATGTAGTTGGTGAACTCAAAACCACCACTGATGCATTTGTGTTAATTCTTGCCACTAAGACCTTACATATTTGCCTAAAATTATTACACATGAAAAAGCAAATTGTATCAATTGCACTCACCTGTTTGATTGGAGGAACCACTCAGGCACAATTAGGAAAATTTTTAAAAAAAGGAGGCGAAAGTACTGCCGATGAAGGCCTGCCAAAAGGCGTGGAACTTTACACCACCGAGCATAAAGACGACAAAGGCGTGTCGGGAAAATATTTTATGAAATACCCTGTAACACTTGCCACCGTTAATATGATGAACATACCAAAGCCTTTTAAAGTAAGTGAAGTAACCATAGAAATGCGTGACAACCTAACCGGCGTATTTCACTTTGTAAACAACGAACCCAAACTGCAAATCCGTTATTCAAATGCAAACATGAACGAGATAGCAGACATTGGCACTGGCGCAATGAATCCTGAAGTGGTTAAAAAAACAATGGCCAAGTGCAATTGCTTTAGAATGAGCATCAGAAATATGTTTATGCCAAAAGGCAACCTTAAACAGGCGTTTAAAGATGGCGCTAACATTTATGTTTACACAAAAGACCCGGACATCATTTTAGTTGGCCAGCCGGATATTTCTGCCTTTAAGAAAAGCGGGAAAAAAGTATTTTTTATGGAACATGGAATGGATTTTAAAGGAGGATCATTTAATGTGATTTCAAAAGATAAAACAAAGCTGGAACAATGGGACAGCACAAAAATTGCAGACGCTTTATTTGAAGCCGAACTTACTTTTAATGGTGAGGTGACAAGTGCTTTTGGCGAACTTGTTTCGATGCCAAAACAATTTGTGAATGACGATGCCCGTGAAAAAGAGTACCTTGATTTGATTCAACCAATGGCGGCTCAGGATAAACCTAAAGCCTGGGGCGACCGAATTGATTATGTTTACATCAGCAAAGACTGGGAAGTTGTTTACGTAAACATTGCAAAAACAATTCCAAAATTCAGATACTGCAAAGTTATATCCGTATCGTATGGTTGGGATAAAAACGAGTGCCGCTATATACCCTGCACCATAAAACAAAATTGGGATGGCAAAGATTATGGCACAGTTTATTTTGCCGGATTTGAAGGAGCACTGGTGCCGGTATCCTGCGATAAAACCAAAGCATTTAAACATTAAAAACTTTTGGACAAAGGGCACACTGTAGTTTGTCCTTTGTTTCTTTTTTTATAACATTTGCACGCAATGAATAAGGTTAAGGCAATAATTATTGATGATGAGGAAAGGGCCAGAAGCGCGCTACAAAAATTATTGCAGGATTATTGCGAAAATATTGAAGTGATAAGTCTTTGCGCCAACGTACCTGAAGGCGTATTGGCCGTAAATAAACTAAGACCTCAACTGGTATTTTTAGACATTGAAATGCCGGAATACAATGGCTTTGAATTGCTGAGTTTTTTCAGAGACGTTGATTTTGAAATTATTTTTGTTACCGCTTACAACGAATATGCCCTGCGCGCCTTTGAAGTGTCGGCGGTGGATTATTTGCTAAAACCCGTTGACATTGACAAACTAAAACACGCGGTTGAAAAAGCCTCCAAAAAAATAGGCAGTTTTGATATGAAAAACCGATTGGAGGTTTTAAAAGAATCCTTTTTATCAGAACAGTTTAATAAAATAGCCCTGCCAGTAGCCGATGGTTTGTTGTTTGTAGAAACATCCGAAATCGTTTACCTCGAAGCCGACGGCGCCTACACCGAAGTGTGGTTAAAAAACGGATCGAAAATACTGGTGAGTAAAAAACTTAAATTTTTTGAAGAGGTACTGGATAAACGCCCAAATTTTTTCCGATCGCATCGTTCTTACATCGTTAACATCAACTTTATTAAAAAATACAATAAAGCCGATAATGCTTTAACCCTTGACAATGGAAAAACCATTATTATTTCTCGCGAGCGTAAAAACGAATTTGAGCAACAGCTTAAAACCAACAACATTACGGTTGGTAATTAAATCAAGGCCCATTATTTCAATTAATTAACCAACCTTTAAAATTAAGTTCTGGTAAAAGTCTGGTTACTTCAAAAATAAACCTTTGCGTTGAAAGCATGCAGGTATTGTATATTCTTTTCAATCTAACCATTCGTGAAATCAAAATTACCATTCATGAATTGTTTACTTCTTTAGAACCTGCTTAAACAGACCTTTATAAAAAAATTAAACCATGAAAAAAACTTTATTTATCACAAGCCTTTTAATTGCCAGCTTTACAAGGGCACAAGTAACACTTAGCACCGCAACCAACTTTACCGACTTTATAGTGTCAGGATTAAATACTGCATCGGTTACGCAGAACAACGACCCTACCTATTTAAGTTTTACTGCCAAAGGTTACAGCACAACTACTCTCTCAATTAACAAAACGTTTTCATCCAACGTAGTTTTCGATTCTATTGTAACCAAATACACCTTATTTACCTATACGCTCATGGGTAATCCCATTGCCCTCAACTCCGCAACGGTTGCTATTGGAACTAGCTCGGTACGAACAAAGGTAAGTAACACCAATTCGGTGTCTCTAACTTTTAACATTAGCCTGCCCGATACCGGATCCACCATCCGGTTCTCCAATCTTTCGGTAATTGGATATGCCAATTCAACGGCTATGGCAAATTTGCCTTCAAACCCAAGCCATGTTCGTGTGTATCCAAATCCTACACGCAATAAAGTTTTTCTTGACGAAATTTCGGATGTAAAACTGTTCGACCTCAATGGCAAACTGCTGTTACAACAGACCAAAACAAGCGAACTTGATCTCACTAACCTTGAACCAGGATTTTATTTACTCGGGCTCAGTTCTGGCATTGGCCACAAAACGGTTAAAATTGTAAAAGAATAAAAATCTCCACTTTTAGCAATAGGCTCACAGAATATGTGGGCCTTTTTTGCTTAATATCTGTAAATCAATGCATTATAATGTTTTAATTTTACCGGAATTTTCCTATTTTTGCAGCCCTATAAATTAAAATTATGAACGATAGCGTTATTTATTTAGTTCCCGCATTGGGAATTGTTGGACTAATAGTAATGGCAATAAAATCGGCCTGGGTTAGTAAACAGGATGCCGGTGATGCCAATATGAAGGAACTGGCAGGCTACATTGCCGCCGGAGCCATGGCATTTTTAAAAGCCGAGTGGAAGGTGTTAAGTATTTTTGTGGTATTTGCCGCTGCTCTTCTGGCCTACTCTGGCACAGTGCACGAAGTTAACCATGTGGCCATTCACTCAAGTTGGATTATCTCAATTGCCTTTATTATAGGTGCCGTATTTTCGGCTACCGCAGGATATATTGGAATGAAAGTTGCCACCAAAGCCAACGTGCGCACCACTCAGGCAGCGCGTACCAGCCTTAAGCAAGCATTAAAAGTTTCCTTTACCGGTGGTACCGTTATGGGTCTTGGAGTTGCAGGTTTAGCCGTATTAGGATTAGGCGGTTTGTTTTTAGTTTTCCTTAAAATATTTAATGTGTTTGGCCCTGAAGGCATTAATGCTGAGCACATGAAAACAGCCATTGAAGTATTAACCGGATTTTCATTAGGTGCCGAATCAATTGCCCTGTTTGCCCGTGTGGGTGGTGGTATTTATACCAAAGCTGCCGACGTAGGTGCTGACCTTGTTGGTAAAGTGGAAGCCGGAATTCCTGAAGACGACGTTCGTAACCCTGCCACCATTGCCGATAATGTAGGCGATAACGTAGGTGACGTGGCCGGAATGGGTGCCGACTTATTCGGCTCTTATGTTGCCACCATTTTAGCAACCATGGTATTGGGTCAGGAAGTAGTTGTGAAAGATGCTTTTGGTGGAATGTCGCCAATTTTATTACCAATGGTTATTTGTGGTTTAGGTATCATCTTCTCAATTGTTGGAACCTGGTTTGTTACCATTAAAGATGATAAATCAAATGTTCAGAATGCGCTCAACATGGGCAACTGGATGTCGATGTTACTTACAGTTGCTGCATCTTACTTTGTAGTAAACTGGATGTTGCCTGACGGAGACATTGTTTTACGCGATGTTCACTTTACCAAAATGAGTGTGTTTATGGCCATTTTAGTAGGAACAGTTGTAGGAGCAATAATGAGTATTGTTACCGAATACTACACAGCCATGGGCAAAGGCCCTGTTAACTCTATCATACAACAATCCTCTACCGGACATGCCACTAACATCATTGGTGGTTTATCCGTTGGTATGAAATCAACCGTTATTCCTATTTTAACCTTAGCTGGTGGAATTATGGGTTCTTATTATTTTGCCGGATTATACGGTGTGGCCATTGCCGCAGCAGGTATGATGGCCACCACAGCCATGCAATTAGCCATTGACGCTTTTGGTCCGATTGCCGACAACGCCGGTGGTATTGCCGAAATGAGCCAGTTGCCTCCAGAAGTTCGCGAACGTACTGATAATTTAGATGCCGTAGGTAATACCACTGCCGCTACCGGAAAAGGTTTTGCCATTGCTTCTGCTGCTTTAACTTCATTGGCATTATTTGCGGCTTTCGTAGGTATAGCCATGCCAAATAATCAACACATTGATATTTACAAAGCCAATGTATTGGCCGGTTTATTTATTGGTGGTATGATTCCATTTATCTTCTCAGCCTTGTGTATTCAGGCAGTAGGCCGCGCAGCCATGGACATGGTTCAGGAAGTGCGCCGTCAGTTCCGCGAAATTCCGGGAATTATGGATTATAAAGCCAAACCGGAATACGAAAAATGTGTGGCTATTTCTACAAAAGCATCTATCCGCGAAATGATGATGCCGGGAGCCATTGCTTTAATTACTCCAGTATTAGTTGGATTTATTTTTGGCCCTGAAGTATTGGGTGGTTTATTAGCCGGTGTTACTGTTTCGGGTGTGTTGATGGGAATTTTCCAAAGCAATGCCGGTGGTGCCTGGGATAACGCTAAAAAATCTTTCGAAAAAGGTGTGGTAATTAATGGAGAAACGTTTTACAAAAAATCAGAACCACACAAAGCTTCTGTTACAGGTGACACGGTAGGTGATCCTTTTAAAGACACCTCTGGTCCATCCATGAACATTCTCATTAAATTAATGTCAATCGTTTCGTTGGTTATTGCTCCTTACATTGCCATTAATACTTCATCTGAAGAAGGTGCCTGTTGTGCTAAAACTGAGGAAGTGCTTAAATGCAACGTCAACGGTAAAGAATACACCTGCACCAGCAAAGCACAATGCGATAGCATTATGAACGCCAACAAAAAAGACATCGCCGAATTAAATGGCATGTACATGGTGGACGGTGCTCACAGCTCTTTAAACTTCAGCATTAAACACATTATCAGCGATACCAAAGGAACCATTACAGTTGACAGCGGTTATGTAAATCTTCAAAATGCGAATGGACCTAAAGTGTTTATTCAGTTGGATATGACCAGCCTAAACACACAAAACTCATACAGAGACAGTCACTTAAAAGACAAAGCCGAGTTTTTTGATGTGGCTAAATTTAAAACTGCCACTTTTGAAGCAACCGAAATTGTTAAGAATGAAGAGATGGGCCTTTATGCGTATACTGCAAAAGGTAAACTTACTCTTAAAGGTGTAACAAAAGATGTGGCCATGATGTTTAACTATCAGGGAGGCGTTGAAGGTAAATCCTGGGTTGCGGATAAAGAAGTAGATGCCACTACCGTTGGCTTTGAAGGCGAAATGGTTATTAAACACGACGACTATGGTGTTGCGGGCGGCGGTGCAGCCGACGATGTAAACATTAAGTTTACGCTTGAAGCCGTTCAACCAAAATAATTCGAACAAAATTTTAAAATTGAAACGCCCGGAAATTCCGGGCGTTTTTTTTTATCAAACACTCTTTTTTAAAAACAACCGGTTTGTCATAAAATTGTCATAAAAAATTGATTACATTTATGTTAACTAAACTTATCCGCCATGAAAAAACTAATTGTATTCCTTGGTTTAATTGTGTTGTTTAACACATCTGCCCGTTCGCAATGTGTGCCAACCTGCTCCAGTTACGTTCTTTCTTCCATTACCTATTCTACATTTCCAACCGCGGGAAATAGTTTGTTGAGTGTCTTCAGTCCCAATGGCGATGATGGCATTACCGGCCCCATTCCAATTGGTTTTAATTTTAATTTTTATTGCGGCACCTATTCGCAGGTAATTGTAGGTTCCAATGGTTTTTTAACCTTCGACCTTATTAACGCCATCAATCCTGCCACTTCTCAAACCTCTCAGTTTTTTCCAAACACTGCCAGCCCTAACGGCATGGTGTGCTATTACTGGAACGATCTTGATCCAAGTTTTGGAGGTAATGTTACATTTACCACAGTGGGAACATCTCCCAATCAAATGTTTATACTCACTTATACCGATGTTCCAATTTGGAACACTTCCTTACTCAACAGTGGTCAGATTATTTTATATGAAACAACCAATGTTATTGAAGTTCATGCGGCATTAATTTCAACCAGTCCCTATTTGGGCACAATAGGCATCGAAAATTTATCGGGCACTGCCGGCGTTGCAGTAACAGGTTCTAACAACGCCATTTTTTCGGCCACCAACACAGCCTATCGTTGGTCACCCGCCATTGTGGGCCTGCCACCAACAGGTGTTACTGGCAATTCGCTTATTTGCTTTGGCGACACGCTTAGTTTTGCCTGTAATAGCATGAGCACTGCCTCTTCATACAGTTGGACCACACCGGTTGGCTGGAATGGCAGCAGCACTACAACTGCTTTAACAGCCACTGCAGGCATTAGCGGCAATATACAAGTTACAGCTACTTATACCTGTGGAGTATCGGCACCAACAAATTTTTCAGTAACCGTCAATCCCCCTCCCTTTGTTTCGGTTGGGACAGTTGTTCCACCTTCATTGTGTTCGGGCAGTGTGGCTATGGTTAATGTTTCGGGTGCTAACAGTTACACACTTGAGCCCGGAAGCATAAGCGGCACGCCACCCTTTACACTTATTGCCGCAGCCAACACAACTTATTCGGTAACCGGAACCAGCACCAATGGTTGCAACTCCACCACTCCCATTGTAGTACCTATTACCGTTTACCAATCTCCAACGGTGAGTGTAAATAGCGGCAGCATGTGTCTTGGGCAAACCTTTACTTTTGTTCCTACCGGGGCATTTAGTTATTCTTACTCTACCCTGTTCAACATTGTTACACCAAGCGCAGTGGGCAACTATTCTTATTTTATAATTGGTACTGCCACCAATGCCTGCACGGGTTATGCCGTGAGCAGTGTTACCGTTAACCCTGTACCCAACCCCATTGCCTTAGCAAGCCGGTCGGTTATTTGCGAAAACGAAAAAACCGTTTTAACTGTGCAGGGCGCCAACACTTATTCGTGGTCCAACAACTCCGCTGCCGCATCGCAAACTGTTACGCCATTAAGTACCATTATTTACACTGTAACAGGAACCAATACAGTTGGCTGTAATAAAACAGCCACGGTAATGGTAATCGTTAATGCCTGTCTGGGAGTAGATGGGCAGGAAAAAGAAAATCCCATCTACATTTATCCGAACCCAACAAAAGGCGAGTTTAATTTAAAGGTGGATGAAGACATGCTGGTTGTAATTTTCGACACAAATGGAAAAGAAATTTACAAACAGAACCATCACGCCGGGGTGTTTCAGGTTAACCTGAATGCCTATGCTCAGGGTGTATACCTGCTAAGAGCAGTAACAACTTCAAAAGAAATAAGTTTCCGGATTATTAAAGAATAATTTTAGGTTTTATCCTTAATTTTAATTTTAAACCGTGTTCTTATATTTTCAAAATTTGTCCAGTTAAATTGGCGGTAGGCGTGTGGAACATTCGCCGAAAGTACCACCACCATAAAGTTAAACGATGAATTGACGTTAAGAATAAATTTGCCGCTTATTTTAATAATTACCCTTTGCGGCGAGAAACTGGCTCTGATTGACAGGATTTTTCGGAGTTGGTAATATTTAAACGGAAGTTTTACATATTTTTCAGCCGCCCCTAAAAATACCATCACCTGGCCTGTTTGCTTTATCTCAGAATTAATAGCATTAATTGTAACATCCGCTATACGGATGCTACTGGGCAAAAGCTTCCATTCTTTAGCGCGGACACTAAAAGAATACACACTTAAAAAGTTGTTGTTAAATAACAATTCGGACGCGATTTTTGGATTTAGAGCGGTAGCTAATGAAGCTCCCCTACACGCGTCTGGTAGTTGGTTTCTTTGAAGGGCGCACATGTTATTCGGGTAGAAGGTTAAATAATATTTATTACACTTGCATTTTTATTTATTACAAATGTAATATAAAAAGTTACATTGTGTGCCAAAATATGTTACACGTGTTTGGTCCATGGGATAATTTCAGGGTTTACATTTGTTTATGGCTGTTCACATAGGAAAAAAAATTAAAGAAGAAGTTTACAAACAGGGTATTTCGGTTAGTGCCTTTGCTAAAAAAATTAGCCGGAGCCGCAATGTGGTTTACGATATTTTTGAAAGAGAAAGTGTGGATACCGATTTACTCAATAAAATTGGCAAAGTGTTAAATTGCGATTTCTTTTCATTGTACTCCGCACAAAAAGAATATGCCCAAGGTGGGGTTAAAACCTTTCACATCAACGAACAGGAGGCCGGTTACCCAAAAATTAACCCCGAAACTTTTTCGGCCATGCAACAGGAAAACCAGATTCTGAAAAACGAAATTGCCTACCTTAAAAAAATTATCAGCCTTCTTGAAACCAAAAAAAGCACCAAAGGCCCTAAAAAATAAGGCTGAGCTTTACTTCCTTTTTTGTTTGCAATTAAAATCCTAATTTCATCACATGCGTATTATCTCCTACAATGTTAACGGCATACGTGCCGCCATGGGCAAAGGCTTAATCAATTGGATTGAACAAACTGCTCCAGATGTACTCTGCGTTCAGGAAATTAAAGCCAGTCCCGATCAGGTGGGTGTTTTCGAATTTGAAGAAATGGGCTATCACCACTATTGGTATCCGGCTCAAAAAAAAGGCTACAGCGGTGTTGCCATATTTTCTAAAACAAAACCCAATCACGTGGAATATGGTTGCGGCATAAAAGCCTACGACGATGAAGGACGCATTTTACGGGCCGATTTCGATAACGTTTCGGTAATGAGCGTTTACCATCCTAGTGGCAGCAGTGGCGACGACCGTCAGGCATTTAAAATGCAATGGCTCAGCGATTATCACCAATACATTCATCAACTAAAACAAAAGCACTCCAACCTGGTATTGTCGGGCGATTTTAACATCTGTCACCGGCCAATTGATATTCACAATCCAAAATCGAATGCCAATACCAGCGGTTTTTTACCCGAAGAACGCGAATGGATGGAACAATTTATTAATTCGGGTTTTGTTGATTCGTTCCGCCATTTTAATCAGGAGCCGCACCATTACAGTTGGTGGAGCTACCGTGCCGGGTCGCGGGGTAAAAATTTAGGTTGGCGCATAGATTACAACCTTGTTTCGGAAAACATGAAAGACCGGCTAAAGCGCGCCGTAATTTTACCTGATGCGATGCACAGCGACCACTGCCCCGTGTTACTCGAAATTGATTAATGATTTACCGGAATAAGGCAGCAAAAAAAGCCTTGTAAAATAAAACAGAATCTGTGAGGGTTTATTATTAAATTCGAATCTAAAACATTCCATTAGTGCAACAGCAATACGTAATCATAGTAGCCGGTGGTGTTGGTAGTCGTATAAAAAGCGATCGCCCAAAACAGTTTTTGGAGATTAAAGGCGAACCCATTATTGTTAAAACCATTCGCGCTTTTTTAAATTATAATCCGAGCATTAGCACCATCATCTGCGTCCACAAAAATTACAAAGCACATTTGGAAGGCCTGATAGAAAAATTTGACCTAAAACAGGCTGATATAAAAATTACATTTGGCGGCGACACCCGCTTTCATTCCGTAAAAAATGGTTTACTATTAATCGAAAATCCAGGCGCCATTGTGGGCATTCACGATGCGGCCCGGCCATTTGTTTCGCAACAAACCATTGCCAATTGTTATGAAACAGCCCTTCAAAAAGGCAATGCCATACCCTGTGTGCCGGTGAACGAAAGCATGCGTAAAATAAGTAACAACGTAAACAATTCGGTAAACCGAAACGAGTATAAAATCATTCAAACCCCGCAATGTTTTGTGGTAGCCCAAATCAAAAAAGCCTTTGAGCGCGAATACAGTGGCATTTTTACCGACGATGCCACAGTACTTGAAGCGAGTGGCGAAAAAATAAATTTAGTAGAAGGCAACCAGGAAAACATTAAAATTACTTCGCCACACGATTTACTGATTGCAAACGCACTTTGCCAATGATGAGCAACGACGAAATAACCGACGCGCTGGAAATTACAGCCAAATTGATGGAACTTCACGAAGAAAATCCATTTAAAACCAAAGCCTACACCAACGCCGCATTTAAACTTTCAAAACTACGCTACGACTTTGAAGGTAAAACAAAAGAAGACATTGAAGCCATTGAAGGCATCGGAAAAAGCATTTCGGCCAAAATAGTTGAACTCATGCAAACCGGCACCACCGCCGACCTCAGCGACATGCTCAATAAAACACCACAGGGTGTGGTGCAAATGCTGGGCGTTAAAGGTCTGGGACCTAAAAAAGTACGCCAGCTTTGGCACGAGTTGCAGTTGGAAAGTATTGGTGAATTGCTTTATGCCTGCAACGAAAACCGTTTAACTAGCCTTAAAGGCTTTGGCGAAAAAACACAGGCACAGGTAAAACAAAACATCGAATTTAAAATCGCCAACAACAATAAGTTTCATTTTGCTTCGGTAGAAAAACCGGCACTGGCTTTGGTGGAAGCCATTCAGCATTCTTCAAATGGTATCAGGGCCGAACTGGTAGGACAATTGGCCCGCAAAAGCGAAATAATTGATAAATTAGAGATATTATTAAGTAAAGACACAGGCGCTCAGTTTAAAAAATATGAAGACGCACTTCCAATGCCAGTTAACTATCTGTATTGCGATGCCGCGGAATTTAGTTACCATCAGCTAAAATACAGTGCCACCGTCGAACACCTTCAAAAAATAAAGTTTGAAACGCTTACCAAAAAAGATTACAACACCGAACAGGAAATTTATCAGGAACTGGGTTTAAGTTTTATTCTGCCCGAATTACGTGAAGGCTTAAACGAAGTGGAATTGGCCTCTAAAAATGCCCTGCCCCATTTAATCGAACTTAAAAACCTTAAAGGCATTTTGCACAACCACACTACCTACAGCGACGGCGTTCACACACTTAAAGAAATGGCCGATTACTGCAAGGAACTGGGTTATCAATACCTTGGCATTTGCGACCACTCCAAAACAGCCGTTTATGCCAATGGCCTAAGCATAGAGCGTGTTCAGGAACAACACCGCGAAATTGAAAAGCTGAATGGGGAATATTCCGGATTTAAAGTTTTAAAAGGAATTGAAAGCGATATTTTACACGATGGCTCGTTGGATTATCCCGAAGACATTTTAAAAACCTTTGATTTTATTGTTGCCTCGGTTCATTCCGGCTTAAAAATGACCAAAGAAAAAGCCACTGAGCGATTACTTAAAGCCATCGAAAATCCTTACACTTCTATTTTGGGTCACCCCACCGGAAGGCTTTTGCTGGCAAGAGAAGGATATCCCATTGACCATAAAAAAATTATTGACGCCTGTTCTGCCAACAAGGTAAGCATTGAGTTAAACGCACACCCCTATCGTTTAGACATCGACTGGCGCTGGATTCCGTATTGCCTCGAAAAAGGCGTGATGGTTTCGGTTAATCCCGATGCACATCACAAAGAAGGATACCACGACATGTATTACGGCGTGTGTGCAGCCCGCAAAGGACTGTTAACAGCGGCAACCTGCCTTAACGCCTTGGATTTGCCACAATTATTGGATAAATTTAAGAAGTAATGCCCATCATTAATTCCATAGCAAGCTGGCTCATGAAAAAACGCATGCACCAGATTGAACTATTTATTAAGTATCCCAACGACGTGCAGCAGGAATGGCTCATGAATCTGGTGAAAGATGCTGCCGGAACCTGGTATGGAAAAAAACACCATTTTGCGACAATTGAAAATTATACACAGTTTAAAAATTTAGTGCCACTAAATGATTACGAAAGCCTGAAACCCCTGATTGAGCGAACACGCAGGGGCGAGCAAAATTTGATATGGCATTCGGATATTAAGTGGTTTGCCAAAAGCAGTGGCACCACCGATAAGAGTAAATTTTTGCCGGTAAGTAACGAAAGCCTCGACGGCTGCCATTACAACGCCGGGCGCGACATGGTTACCCTCCACTGCTATAACAATGCCGAAACGCAGCTCTTTACCGGAAAAAATCTGGCACTTGGTGGCAGTTTCAGAGAAGATATTTTTGGCAATCACCAATCCTTTCACGGCGATGTGAGCGCCATCATCATTCAGAATTTGCCCATGTGGGCAGAGTTTTTCAGAGCCCCCGATGTAAACATTGCCCTAATGGAAGAATGGGAAACCAAACTGGAACAAATGGCCGAAAGCCTGATGAACGAAAACGTAACCAGTTTGGCAGGCGTGCCCAGTTGGATGCTGGTTCTTTTAAAACGCATCCTCGAAAAAAAGAAAGCGAATAGCATAAAAGATGTTTGGCCTAATCTTGAAGTTTATTTTCACGGAGGCGTGAGCTTCTCGCCTTACCGCGAACAATTTAAAAAGTTGTTTAATAACGATAAGGTTAACTACATGGAAATGTACAGCGCATCCGAAGGTTTTTTTGGCATTCAGGATCAGTTGCGGAGCGATGAAATGCTGTTGATGCTGGATTATGGCATTTATTACGAGTTTATTGAACCCAGAGATTTAAAGGAAAATAATTTTTCAAAAACGATAAATCTCGAAGACATAAAAACCGGCGTGGATTATGCCATTATTATTTCCACCAACGCCGGCTTGTGGCGCTATCAGTTGGGCGATGTGATTCGTTTTACAGGCACTAATCCCTACCGCTTCAAAATTTCGGGCCGCACACGGCAATACATTAATGTGTTTGGCGAAGAACTGATGGTACACAACACCGATGCCGCCATTGCCACAGCTTGCGATAAAACACACGCCATGGTAAAAGATTATACCGTGGCACCAGTGTTTATGAATAAAAATGCGGGTGCACACGAATGGCTGATTGAGTTTGAAAAAGAACCGAACAATTTTGAATTTTTTAAAGCTGTGCTCGACGAAGAACTAAAAAAACAAAACAGCGATTACGAAGCCAAACGTTATAATAATTTTGTTTTGCATTTTCCGGTGGTAAATAAAATTACAGAAGGAGGTTTTTACAACTGGCTAAAAGCAAATAACAAGCTGGGCGGTCAATACAAAGTGCCACGCCTAAGTAACGAACGCCAGGTGCTGGAAGAGATTTTAAAAATGAGTTACAATAATAGTTCTGCCCTTAACGTTTAATAAGAGATGAAGCCAAATTTTATTCCCCCGCTTTTTTTATTTATTTGCTTCGCCATTACTGCGTTTAAAACCGACGAACCTAAAAACCATAGCACCATAAAAACCAAATTCGACTATTTTAATGTAGACAATCTTGGAAACATTTATACCATTAATGGTGAAGAACTCACCAAGTACTTGCCTTCCACCAAATATTTTGCGCGTTACAGCAATTTAAAACTGGGCAACATTACTTCTGTGGATGTTACCAACCCTTTAAAACTTGTGTTGTATTACCGCGATTTTCAACAAATTGTTTTTTTAGACAATCAACTTTCCTTAAACAGCGAAGTTGTATCGCTGGAGCAACTGGGCTATGAGCAAACCGATTTGGTATGTGCCAGCGCCAACAATAGCTTTTGGATTTACAACAAACAAAACAATGAGTTGGTGCGATTTAACGAAAGTTCCAAAAAAATTGCCTTTACCGGAAATCTGAAACAGGTTTTACAAACTGAGCTTTCGCCCAATTTTATGACTGAATACAATGGCTTTTTGTACCTCAATTGTCCCGAAACAGGCATTTATGTGTTCGATATTTTTGGCGCTTTTAGTAAAGTGATTTCCATTAAAGCACTTAAACAATTTCAGGTGGACGAAAATTTACTGTATTTTAAAAAAGACAGCAGCCTGTGTAGTTTCAATTACCAACTGTTTGAAGAGGCCTGCAAAACACTTAACCGTGCAGCTAAGTCCACAGATGTGAAATTGAGAAACAAAAAAATCTACGTTTCGTATAAAGATTCCATTCGTATTTCTAATCTAGTGAATTTGTAGTGCCTGTAAATTTAACTGAGTATAAGAGCGCTTTCCACACAAAGTTTAACAAAAATTCCCTTTTAATTTTTTGCCACTTTGCTATATTTGTGAGGAAAGGCGGTAACCATTTACAGGCTTATCGTTATTGAACTTAGACGAAAAGATTTTGCAGGAAGAGAACAACATATTAATTCGAAAACTCGACGAGTTCATTCGTCGCTATTACAAAAACCAACTCATTAAAGGCGCTATTTACGCCAGTGGCATTTTAGCCGCCGCTTTTTTAAGCATTGTGTGCCTTGAGTATTTTGGCGAGTTTAACACCACCGTTCGCACCATTTTGTTTTTCGGTTTTTTAATTGCCACTGTGGCTGTGCTCGTTAAATACATTGCCATTCCATTGTTAAAACTCAACCATATTGGCCACATTATTTCGTACGACGAAGCCGCAAACATAATCGGCAATCATTTTAGCAATGTGCAGGATAAACTTTTAAACGTGTTGCAATTGCAAAACAACCGCGCCATTAACGGCTCAAACGATTTGTTGCTTGCAGGCATTAATCAAAAAATTAATGAATTAAAACCAGTACCCTTCGGCACCGCCATTGATTTGGGCGAAAATAAAAAATACCTGCGTTATGTGCTCCCTGTTTTTTTAGGTGGTGCCTTAATTGCCATTATCTGGCCACAGGTTATTTCAAAAAGCACCACCCGACTGGTGCATTACCAAACCTACTACGAAAAAGAAATGCCATTTACGTTTAACATACTCAACAAAAATCTGGAAGCCCTGCAAACACAGGATTACAGACTTGAGGTGAAACTTACAGGAGAACAGGTGCCCAATGAGGTGTTTATTAAAATTAATAACATTGCCTACAAACTGGAGAAAGAAGACAACATTCATTTTAATTACACCTTCACCAATTTACAAAGCAACACGGGTTTTCAGTTTGAAGCGGCCGGCTTCACATCCAAAGAATACACCTTGTCGGTGCTGCCAAAACCAAGCCTGTTGCAATTTAATCTGCAATTAATTTATCCGGCCTACTTGAATAAACCCAACGAAAATCTGGCCAACACCGGCGATATTCAGATACCGCAGGGCACCAAAGTCAACTGGATTTTTAACACCAAAAACACCGAAGTAATTAAACTGCACTTTCAGGACAGCTCCGCCTTGCCACAACGCAACAACGAAAATCAATTCGGCTTTTCGCGCCGGTTTATGCAAAGCAATAATTACAGCGTTAAAACATTAAATCATTTTATTAAAGGTGTGGGCGATTCGGTAAACTATGCCATTGGGGTGGTTCCCGATCAGTTTCCTGCCATTGAAGTGGAAAGCAAGCCCGACTCCTTAAATCCTAAAAGCATTTATTTTAGCGGACAAATTAAAGACGATTATGGCTTTAGCCGTTTGATGTTTAACTACACCAGTTCGGTTACCGACAGTGCCGGAAAAACGCAAAGAATAAGCGGCACCTCGCCGGTAAGCTTTTCTAAAAACAATATTTCGCAATCTTATTTTTATTATTTCGATGCCGCGCAGTTTGAAATGCAACCCGGCGATAAAATCGAATACTTTTTTGAAGTGTGGGACAACGACGGTGTAAATGGCGCCAAATCTTCTAAAACACAGCTAATGGTTTTTAAAGCCCCCACACGCGACGAAATAAATGAATCGACCGAAAAAAATAATTCGGAAATAAAAAAAGACCTTGAAGAAAGCATTAATAAAACCAAACAACTGCAAAAAGACATCAACGAACTGTCGAAAAAAATTGCTGATAAAAAACAATTGGGCTACGAAGAAAAAAAGAAACTGGAAGACCTGTTGAAAAAACAACAGGAATTGCAAAACAAAATCAATGAAGTAAAACAGGAAAACGAAATCAATAACAAACAACAAAACGAGTTCAGTCAAACCGACGAATCCATTCTCGAAAAACAAAAACAACTCGAACAATTGTTTGAAAACGTGATGACTCCCGAAATGAAAAAACTGTTCGAGGAACTCAACAAAATGCTGGATAAACTCGACAAAAATCAGGTGCAGGAAAAACTGGAGGAAATGAAACTGAGCAACAAAGACATTGAAAAAGAACTGGACCGCAACCTGGAAGCCTTTAAACAACTGGAACTACAACAAAAAATGCAAAACGCCATTGACAAACTGGACGAACTGCAAAAGAAAGAAGAAGATCTGAACAAAGAAACCGAAGGCAAAAAACCGGAAGATAAGAAACAAGAGGCAGGAGACAAGAAGGAAGAGACGGGAGACAAGAAACAAGAGACGGGAGACAAGAAGCAAGAGACGGGAGACAAGAAGCAAGAGGCAGGAGACAAGAAACAAGAGGCGGGAGACAAGAAGCAAGAGGCGGGAGACAAGAAACAAGATGCCAAAGAGCTTGAAAAAAAGCAGGAAGAAATAAAAAAACAGTTCGACGAGCTTAAAAAAGACCTGAAAGAAATCGAGCAAAAAAACAAGGAATTGGAAGAACCCGCCAAAATGCCCGACAACCAACAAAAACAGGAAGAGGTGAGTCAGGAAATGCAAAAAAGCTCGGAATCGCTAAGTAAAAACAACAAAAAAGAGGCATCCAAATCTCAAAAAAGTGCAGCCGAAAAAATGCAGGAAATGAAAGAGGAGATGGAAAAAGCCATGGAAGAAGAGGAAGAGGAGAAAGAAGGCGAAAATGCCCGCACTCTGCGTCAGATACTCGAAAACCTGGTGAATCTTTCCTTCGCTCAGGAAGAACTGATTAAAGACCTTTCCAAAACAAGAATCGATAATCCTAAGTTCGTTGAAATTCCCAAACAACAAAACAAACTAAAAGATGATAGTAAAATAATAGAAGACAGTTTGCTGGCATTGAGCAAACGCGCCCCGCAAATTAGTGCTGTGGTTAACCGCGAAATAAACGCCATCCATCTCAACATGGATAAAACCGTGAAAGCACTTGCCGAAAGAAACACCGGCGAGGGAACCACCCGCATGCAACTAACCATGAAATCGGTAAACGACCTGGCCCTTTTGCTCAACGAATCGCTGGACGAAATGCAAAACCAGATGAAGCAAAAAAAGGAAAGCAAGGGCCAAAAAGGCGGGAAATGCAAAAAACCCGGCAAAGGTTCGGGTAAAAATCCATCGTCGAGCGGCACCCCATCTTCCAGCATGCGCAAAATGCAGGAGCAACTCAACAAACAACTTCAGGACATGAAAGACGCCCTCGAAAAAGGGCAAAAACCAGGTAACAAACCCGGCGATAAAAAGGGGCAAAAACCCGGCGATGGCATGGGACAAAGCGGCACATCGGGTATGAACATGCCCGGCAGCAGCGAACAATTTGCCCGCATGGCCGCCCAGCAGGAAGCCCTTCGCCGACAAATGGAGGCCCTGATGGACAAGCTCAAAAATAAAGGTAAAAACCCGGGTGGCGATATTGCCAACATGATGGAACAAACCGAAAAAGACCTGGTAAATAAGCAAATAAACAGCGAAACCATGCGTCGCCAGCAAGACATTTTAAGCCGCCTGCTCGAAAGCGAAAAAGCCGAACGGGAACGCGAGCAGGACGAACAACGTAAAAGTAATGAAGCAAAAACTCAAAATTTAAGCAACCCTGCACAATTTTTAGAGTATAAAAGGCTTAAGGAGAAGGAAATGGAGCTATTAAACACAGTACCGCCCAGCCTTACCCCTTATTACAAAGAGCGAGTAAATAACTATTTTAACAGTATTAGTAAATAATGATACCTACAAAATACCAGACACTAAAGATTAACTCCACCACCAAAAACCTGAGATTAATCGAACGCCTTATTGACGATGTTTGCGAAGTTTACAATGTTAACGAAGATGTTTACGGAAACATGCTTATTGCAGTTACCGAAGCCGTTAACAATGCCATACACCATGGCAATCAGGACGACCCGGATAAATACGTAAGAATTGGATTTGAATCGGACGAAGAAGTTCTGGTATTTTCGATTATTGACGAAGGCAAGGGCTTTGACCCAACCAGCCTGCCCGACCCTACCGACCCCGCAAACCTTGATAAAGTGAGCGGTCGCGGTGTATTTTTAATGTCCAATCTGGCAGACTCCATTAAATTTGAAGACAATGGCCGCAAGGTGCTTTTAGGATTTCGCGGTTAAACCAATACTTTTTTTAAGAAACCGCTCATTGGGCGGTTTTTTTATTTTAGTTCACCTGTGCCATCTACCTGAATCAATGCTTGTGAAAAAAAACAAAAAAAACAAAGCATTTTCATCCGGATAAAATATTGATAGTATCTTTAGTAAATATGAACGCCAAACCATTCTCCATCATAAAAACACTGTTGCTTGCTTATCTTCTTACAGGTGCCGGAATATTTGGTTTTGCTCAAAAAAATCCAAAAGAAACCGAACGGCTTGCACAGCAATATTTCGAACAAAAAGAATTTGAAAAAGCCAATCTCTATTTTGAAACCCTTTACGATAAAGACCCCGAACAATGGTATATAAATTACTACCACAGTTTGTTGGGTGCAAAAGAATATTCCAAAGCCGAAAAAATCACCAAAAAACAAATCAAACAAAATAGAAATAACGTTTACTTCTACGTCTATCTCGGTAAAATATACAAGCTTCAGGAAGACCCAAAAAAAGAAAAGGAAGCTTACGAAAAAGCACTGAAAGAACTTAGTCCCTACCCGCCCAATGTTCAAAATCTTGCCGGAGAATTTACCGACGAACAACTTTACTCTTATGCCCTGCAAACATATAATAAAGGCCGAAAAGCCACTCCCGACTATCCTTATTTTTACGAAAGAGCCGAGGTATTTAAACTAAGTAACGACATAAATTCGATGATTAATGAATACCTCGACGCCCTCGAGTTCAGAGAATCAGACATACAAACCGTGCAAATGCAATTGCAAAACTCTTTGGGATACGATGATGAAGAAGGCGGCATAAAAAATCCGATACTAAAACAGGAATTGCAAAAACGCATTCTTAAAAATCCCGACAAAATTATACTTAGCGAATTCCTGAATTTTATTTTACTTCAACAAAAAGATTTCGATGGTGCCTTTATTCAAAGCAAATCGCTCGACAAACGCTTAAAAGAACAGGGCCAGCGCATTTACGATCTGGCGCGCATTTGTGTTAGCAACCAGCAATGGGAAACCGCCCACCGCTGCTATAATTATCTGATAGAAAAAGGCAGCGGAAACGTGTATTACGACATTGCCATAGCCGAAGGATTAATTGTGGAATACCTCACCCTGTCACAAAACCCTCTGGCATCAAAAGAAGATTTACTCCTCCTCGAACAAAAACTCGAAAAAGCCAACCAAAAATACCGCGAACGTTTTGTAAACCAAACATTGCTAAAAAATCTGGTAATGCTTAAAGCCTATCACCTCAATAAAACCGATGAAGCCATTTCGCTACTGGACGAATACATTAAACAATCTGGTGCAGACCCCATGCAGCGCGCCGAAAACAAAATTTTGCTGGGCGATATTTATCTTTTAAAAGGAGAAATCTGGGAAGCCTCATTACTATATTCTCAGGTTGAAAAAGATTATAAATACGAAGCCATTGGGCAGGAAGCCAAATTCAGAAATGCCAAACTCAGTTTTTATGCCGGCGAATTTACCTGGGCAAAAGCACAGGCCGATGTATTAAAAGGCGCCACCACCAAACTAATTGCCAACGACGCACTCGATTTAAGTTTAATTATTTCGGATGCCATTGCGGTGGATTCAACACAAGGCGCACCCTTGAGCTTGTTTGCCAATGCCGAATTAATGACTCTGCAACACCGCTACGACGAGGCACTACAAACACTTGATTTGATTAACAGCACCTTTAGTCAAAACACCCTGGGCGATGACATCTATTTTAAAAAGGCCCAGATATATGCCGCACAAATCAAATGGACGGATGCTGAAGAAATGTATAAAAACGTGCTGCAGTATTATCCCGAAGAGCTGTATGGCGACGACGCGCAATTTAAACTGGCCGAGTTGTATGAATACAAACTCAAGGACAAGGAAAAAGCCCGGCAGGCCTATGAAGACGTGTTGCTGAAATACCCCGGCAGCATTTATACCGTTGAGGCCCGCAAACGTTTCAGAGAATTGCGCGGCGATCAGATTAAAAACTAAAGCGTGTTTAGTTACCGGCCAATTATCCATAACCTTGCCACAAGTTCGCCTCACCAGTTGGCTGTGTTACGCCTCGATTTAATTGACCCCGAAGTGAGTGGCAATAAATGGTTTAAGTTAAAGCACAATCTTAAAAAAGCCATTGAGCAAAAGCACAACACGCTTATTACCTTTGGTGGCGCTCATTCTAACCACATTGCTGCTACCGCCGCGGCCTGCAAAAAAGCCGGAATAAAATCAGTAGGAATTATACGGGGCGACGCCGGTGAAGAAGAGAATCTCACTCTAAAAAAGGCGATCGAAAACGGCATGACACTGGAGTATGTAAGCCGCAATGAATACCTTACAAAAAACGAAGCAGATTTTAAACAAACACTCACCGAAAAATTCGGCCGGCATTATTTGGTTCCCGAAGGTGGCAATAATGCCGAAGGAGCAATAGGTTGCATGGAAATTTTACAACCCGAGTGTGTAAATTACGATTATATATTTTGCGCCTGTGGCACCGGCACCACCTTTGCAGGATTAGTTGCAACTGTAAAGGCAAATCAAACAGTAGTTGGCATTAGTGTGTTGCGCGGACAAAATAATTTGCCTCTGGAAGCGGATACACTTTTGAAAGAAATTACCAAAGGTAGAACAAAAGCAATTAGTGGAAATGAAGTTCTGAATGAGCCGTTTATTGAAAGGCATTGTATAACCAGCAATTATTGTTTTTCGGGATATGCGCGATTGGATAAGGAATTGATTGATTTTAAAAATAATTTTGAAGCCGGAAACAATGTGCCGCTTGATTACGTGTACACCAACAAATTATTTTACGCTGTAAGCGATTTAATCAAAAAAAATAAACTACGCGAAAACACAAAATTATTGGTAATTCACAGCGGTGGTTTGCAGGGCAATGCTGCCTTTGAAAAGCGTTACCACCTAAAGCCTAATCGGTAATTAAGGCTGTACCATGCGTAGGATTGCCTGGGATTAATATTGGTAACATTGGCAACCGAAATAACCCTTACAAAACCAAAACCAATAGATAAGTGTTGAACCAAAATGCCTTGGGGATTACCAAAGCGCCAGCCAAATTGGGTTTGCAGAGTATAAGCTTCTGTCTTTCCAAAAAAAACATCGGTACCGTATCTGGCCCGAGGTCCCATAAAAAATTTAGCATTGTTGTTTTTACCAACGTAGAAGTTAACATCCACACCGCCAAAAAAATTAACACCGCCTCCGGTAGATGTACCAGAAACAACCGAATCGTTGTCGTATGGATTAAAGGTGAGCGAGAGCGGAAAAGCCAGTCCAATAGTTCCGCTTTCATTTAGCCGTTCGTAAATAAATGTGGCTCTGCCCGTAAACAAAGCAATTGGTGCCAGGCCCAACGTGTTTCGTTTAATTTCAGACGCTTCCTGTTTAGGGCGCAGAGTTTTTAAATTACTATTCGCCGAAATGTGATAAAGCGTTCCGCGCACATCTTCAATTAAAACCAGCTCCGATTTTTTAATGCCTTTTACTTCAGAAGTGTCTGTGGCTTTAAAAAAAACAAATTCATTTCCGATGGATACAACAATGCCTTTTTTAACGGTGCCATTGGCATAAAACAATTTATCCTGAGCATTTAAGGTGCCGGCAAAAAAGAGTAATATGACAATAATTTTTTTCATTAAAAACACAATCCCATATTCACTCCAAAATAAAACTTGCCTAAAAATTTGCGGTTAGACGGGCGTTGCGCTCCAAAACCATTATTAGAATTTTGATAGTTAAATTCGTCTTTATACTCACCATTAAGATTAAAACCCCCAAGGCCATAAATGGTTTTTATAAAAAAACCGTTATCGAAAAACCGTTGGTTGCCACAGGTAAAAATAGTAGCCAGTTGGTTGCCACTCGCGGGTTTGTTGGTAATACTTGTGCCGTTAACAACCGTTTTATCAAATGTAAGTGCCATGTATTTTATCATTACACCAACATAAAACGATTTTACCGTTCTATCCAAACCCAAATACAAATTGGCAAAACCACCCAAATCATAGTTTTTTCTTCCGTTCGTTAAACTAAAAATGTGCGAATTAAGAATGCTACAGCGCGAGTTAAAATTAAAAGCCGCCATTAATCCCACGCCGTATCTTTTTTCGTCTAAAAGTTTTTCGTAAAAAAAAGCCGCATCAGAATTGCAAAGCGCCAAAGAGTTAATTGAAACTAAATTGGAAGTGGCCAGCTTTTTACTGTTTTCCAGATGTCTTTCCTTAGCCTTTGGCGTGTTGGCAAACACTTTATTTTCAGCAGGCACATTAATCACTTCCACCGCGCCGTTTATAAATTCTATCAGCAAAACATCCGATCTAAGAAGACTAAGATTATCGCCATCTTCCATAAATCTTATTTCCTCGGTGCCTACTTCCGTAACTTTTCCCTTTCTCACTTCGCCATTAAGCAGGTAAATTTTATCCTGCGCCAAAACATAGGCCGATAGGACCAAAAAAATATTTATAAAGAGAAACCTCAACAGTCAAATATAATAATTTTAGGTGGACCCTGCTTTGCAACACCGTGTAAAACAGGAAGAAAGCGCTAACAGAGGTTTGCACAGAACTGACAAAGTGTGTATCTTTAAGCGTAATTTATTTTAATATGGGATGTGGAAGTGGTTGCGGCACTACAAGCAATGGAATACCTGCCGGATGCAACAATAATGGATCGTGCGGCACGGGTGGTGGCTGCAACAAATTAACGGTTTTCGACTGGTTGGGCAACATGAGCCTGCCGGGAGGTCAAAAACCTTTTGATATAGTGGAAGTGCGTTTTAAAAATTCGCGCAAAGAATTTTTTAGAAATACCAATAACCTTACACTTAACATTGGCGATACCATTGCGGTGGAAGCCACTTCAGGTCACGATATTGGCACCGTGTCGCTTACCGGCGAACTGGTAAAACTGCAAATGAAAAAACGCAATGCCAATTTCGACAGCGAAGAAATTCGCAAGGTTTACCGCAAGGCCAAACAAGCCGATATTGATAAATGGCGCGAAGCCCAGTCGCTGGAAGTTAGCTCGATGTACCGCGCCAGAACCATTGCACTTAAACTCGGTCTCGAAATGAAACTGAGCGATGTGGAATATCAGGGCGATAAATCAAAAGCCATTTTTTATTACACCGCCGATGCACGGGTGGATTTTAGAGAACTGATTAAAGTGCTGGCCGATGAATTTAAAGTACGCATTGAAATGCGTCAGATTGGTGCCCGTCAGGAAGCATCCCGCCTTGGTGGCATTGGCTCCTGCGGCCGCGAGCTGTGTTGCAGCAGTTGGTTAACCGATTTCAGAACAGTGAACACCAGCGCGGCCAGATACCAACAACTGTCTTTAAACCCGCTAAAACTGGCAGGGCAATGCGGCAAATTAAAATGCTGCCTTAATTACGAACTCGACAGTTACCTCGATGCCCTGAAAGAATTTCCTGAAATGGAAGGCAAACGTTTGCAAACTAAAAAAGGCGAAGCGTTCCTTCAAAAAACAGATATTTTCAGAAGAGTGATGTGGTTTAGCTACCGCAGCGACCCCGGAGTTTTTATTCCTTTAAAAGTAGAATCAGTAAAAAGTATTTTAGACGACAATGCTAAAGGCGAAATGCCCGAACAACTCATTGCCTTTGAAAAACCTGCCGAAAAAACTGTGAGCATTGAACCTGCCTTTGAAAACACAGTAGGTCAGGACAGTCTTACCCGTTTTGACCGTAGTAAAAACAACAAAAACCGAAACAATAATAACCGCGGTAACCGCAATCAACAAAAAACTCAAAACCGCAATCAGGGGGTAAAACAAAACACACCAGAGGCGGGTAAACCAAAGGCTGCCGAACAGGCAAACAAACCAAGGCCACAACAGACACAAAACAAACCTAAGCCGCAGGATCAAAACAGAAATAAGCCGCAGGAACAAAATAAGCCAAAAACCAACGAACAGGGCAATGCTGCCAGCGCTCAACAAAAACCGCGTCAGCAACAAAACAACCGCCCACAACAAAGGCCGCAAAACCGACCTAACAACAACCAAGCGCGCAAACCAAATCCACCAAAAAATGACGCAAAAACCGATGCCAAAGATTAAACTTGGACTTGCCGTTCCTCTTGTGTTTCTGCTGCTTTCGGCCTGCAACAGCCACGTAGTTTACAGCAAATACCAAACTTTTACTGACAACGAGTGGTCTGCCAAAAACAAAGCAGTGTTTGATGTTGAAATAAACGACATACAAACGCTCAACAATATTTCGCTAATGGTGCGGCACGGCGACTCTTACCCTTACAGCAACATGTATTTATTTGTTACCACAAATTATCCTGATGGGAAAATTAAAAAAGATACCATGGAGGTGATACTGGCCAACGAAAAGGGCGAATGGCAAGGCAGTGGTGCCGGTGATATTTTTGATTTGAAAATTCCTATTAAAAAAAACGTGCGCTTTTCTTTGCCCGGCAAATACCAGTTCACTTTCGAACAAGGCATGCGCGTAGACCCATTACCAATGATAATGGATTTTGGTTTTGAAATTGAAAAGGTACATTAAGCACCGTCTTTAATAGCCGGAACTAAACCCGTTTAATTTTTTAAATTTGCACCGTGAATAGAAAAATTATTATAGGCACACGCGGCAGCGATTTAGCGCTATGGCAGGCCAATTACACCAAACAATTACTCGAAGACAAAGGGCATGAGGTTGAACTAAAAATCATTTCCACCTCCGGCGACCGCTCGCAGCAATGGGATACCAGCTTTGATAAACTCGAAGGCAAAGGTTTTTTTACAAAAGAACTCGAGGAGGAATTGTTAAACAAAAGCATCGACCTTGCTGTGCATTCACACAAAGACCTTCCTACTACCAGTCCCGACGGACTTATTGTAGGAGGTGTTTCAAAGCGCGAAGACCCATCGGAATTACTGTTGATTCGCAAAGAGGCCTGCGACGATAAACAAAAATTCGGGCTTAAAAAAAACGCCCTGGTAGGTACCTCATCTGCCCGCCGCAAATCGCAGCTACTGGCTTTTAGACCCGATGTTGAAATAAAAGACTTGCGGGGAAATGTGCCCACCCGCATAAAAAAATTACGCGATGGCGACTACGATGCCATTATGATAGCCACCGCCGGCGTTGAAAGACTGGAGCTGGATTTGGAAGATTTGCATTCTGAAAGATTAAACCCCGAAGTGTTTGTGCCCGCACCCGCGCAAGGTGTTTTGGCCTGGCAAATTAGGGAAGATGACAATGAACTGTTGGAAATTCTGGATGAAATAAATGATTTGGATGTGCTTATCCGCATCAACATCGAACGCCAGATTTTAAACATGTTTGATGGCGGATGCCAGTTGCCGCTTGGTGTTTATTGCGACACTGAAGCCGATGACGAAGACCGCTTAAAATTTAAAGTGTGGGTGAGCATGGCCGAAGCGTGGAACAAACAACCCAAACAACTTTTTTTTGAAACGCTTGATACCGATGGGTTCAGCGACAGAATTGTGGATCACATTCATGCCATTCAACCAAAAAAAATATTTATTACTAAAACGTTTCGCGACGAGGATTATTTACCAAATGCTTTGCGGCGCTTAAATTTTACACTCGAAGGCAAAAGCCTGATTGAGTTTAAGCAAATAACCATTAAGCAATTGCCTCAGGTGGACTGGGTGTTTTTTAGCAGCAAACATGCCGTGAGGTATTTCTTTAATCAAAAACCAAAAATCGATAAAGTAAAATTTGGTTGCATTGGCACCGCCACCAGCGCCGAACTCCGAGCCTTTGGTCACAGGGCCGATTTTATTGGCACCAGCACCGACATTAAACTGGTAGGCAAACAATTCAGCAGCAAAGTAGGCAATGGGCGGGTGCTGTTTCCGATTGCGCGCGGCAGCATGCAAAGCATACAATGGCAAATGGTAAAACGCGACAATGTGTTTAATCTGGAAGTATACGCCACCTTAAAACACAGCATTGAAATTGGCGCAGATGCCGATATTCTGGTGTTTACAAGCCCAAGCAATGTGGAAGCTTTTTTTGAAAAAAATAAAATACTTCCAACACAAAAAATTGTGGCCATGGGTGAAAGCACAGGCAAGGCCCTCGAAAAAATGAAAATACGCAATTACACCATGCCTCAGAGTTTCGACGATTTGGGATTGTTTCAGGCCATACTTGGCAATGCCAATTAGGCGTCCATTTAGTTTTGTTTCCGGCGTTTTTTATTCCCGACCACTTTTTATTGCCCATCACAGGCCTCCAAATTGGATAGGTCCTGATTTTGTCAAAAAATGCACTGTTTACAAGGCCTTCAAGCCATTTTTGAATGCGAATTGCGTAGTGGTACCTGTTAAAACACACAGGTAAAAAAACTGGTAATTTTCACAGGTGTTTTTAACATTCGCTCTTCTTAACTTAGGTTAAGTTTTATTGTTTAATTGCTTGCTTTACCAATTGCCAAATTTGTATTTCGGTATTAACAATTTAACAACGTATTAACTAAACCTATTACGAATGTTAAGACACAAAACACCTATTGAGCAAAAACGATTCAGGAGTTATTTCCAACACCTTAACGTTAACCTTGCCTTGGTATGTGGCGACCCCACAAGCTCCTACAATTCGGTTTCGTGTTCGGTTGGCATTAACAACATGTGGTTATGGCCCGGCAACGAGCTAAGTGATTTTGATAAATTTTACGCTCTTTTTGGATATACGCGTTCACACAGAGGTTCGCTTGCCGTTTGGGGGCACTCTTCCTCCAACATCACACACGTGTCGCAGCAGGTGCAGGGTCACTTATGGGAATCGAAATGTGGTGCGGATTTAAGAATTCAACATTCTCTCAATGAATTTTCGGGTGATAGTTTTGGCAAAGTAATCGCTTATTACCAGTGTGAATTTCCTCTTAAACCCGAAGAAACCGGGCTTTTTAACGTAAGTGGTGCTTATCCTCACTTCCCGGACGTGGCCGACATGGCCAGATTAAGGGAAGAGGCCGCACAGTTGCCAAAAAGAACTGTGGCAGAGTTTGAAAAAACATTTGAAAACTGGCGTAACAATTGGTTTTCGGGGCGTTTGGCTATCAACTCAAATCCTAACTCCAGGGCCAATTGTGTAGAGTATTTTAAACTCACCAAAATGGGTGAAAAAATACTTCCATTGGTGGTTCTAAAATTAACCGAAAAAGAAAACTTTCTGGCATTATCTTTATATAACCGGTTGCAGAACCAGTTACTGCCGCCAATTGAGCACAACCTCAACGATCCGTTATTTTTTACCGGCGAACAGGGGCGGGCTTTAGGGGCAGTTAACCGTTATTTAAACACAAACAACTTTGTTACTATTCATCAGTAGTTGGTTTCCAGGTCAATGTATTTTAGAAATTCGGCGCGTGTGGTTTCATTTTCAAACTGTCCGCCATAAAAAGAAGTAACGGTAGCAGAATTACTGTCTTGCACACCTCTTGAAGACACACAAAGGTGACGGGCATCAATGAGAACTGCCACATCTTTGGTTTTTAAAACTTCCTGCAATTCTTTTGCAATTTGCATGGTCATGCGTTCCTGCACCTGAGGGCGTTTGGCATAATACTGCACAATGCGGTTTAGTTTGGATAGCCCAATTACGTGTCCGTTTGAAATATAGGCCACATGGGCTTTGCCGAAGATGGGAACAAAATGGTGTTCGCAGTTGCTGTAAAAAGTCATGTTTTTTTCAACCAGCATTTGGCTGTAGTTATAGCTGTTTTCAAACAAGGCTATTTTGGGTTTATTGGCAGGATTTAATCCGCTAAAAATTTCCTTCACATACATTTTAGCCACACGCTCAGGTGTGCCCATCAGGCTGTCGTCGGTTAAGTCAAGACCCAGCGTTTCCATTATCTCTTTAAAATGAAATTCAATTTTTTTCATTTTTTCTTCATCACTGAGTTTAAACGCATCGGCCCGCAAAGGTGTTTCCACACCGGTGCTCATGTGCTCATTGCCAATCTCTTCGGCACTGTGTCCGTTTAGCGAAGGGTTGGTTTTATGCTGGGTATTCAACGTAGTTTCTTTCTGTTTCATAAAGTATAACTTTTAAATCGTAGGTACTTTCGAGTTTGCTTCGCAGCTTATCGTAAATAACCATGGCAATGTTTTCGGCAGTGGGGTTAAGGTTTTTAAATTCGTTGGTATCGAGGTTCAGGTTTTTGTGATCAAATTTTTCAATCACTTCAGCTTTTACCATATCGCTGAGTACTTTCATGTCTATCATGTAGCCGGTAACTGGATTTACCTCGCCTGTTACTTTTATAATGAGTTCATAGTTGTGGCCATGATAGTTGGGATAATTGCATTTTCCAAACACGCGTGCGTTTTCTTCGGCGCTTAATAAATCGCTGTTGAGCCGATGTGCTGCGTTAAAATGCTCTTTCCGGTATATTGAAATACGTTTACTCATAGTTTTAATTAAATCAACAAAGGTGGTTAGACTAAGTTTGATTTTCTTTATTTAAAGCACTGCGTCAGAAGTATGCTGATCAAGTGGCTTTAGCCTTATTTAATAATGCCTTTCGGTTGTTTTGTGTGCTGTAAAAATACTAATTTCCAAAGTACTCCACACAAATTCTTGGTGTTTCGTATAATTTAACACAGTGCAATTTAACATTTGTAGGTAAGTGTGGTGCTATCTGGTTCCAAATGGCAATGGCCAAATTTTCAGTACTGGCAAGCTTTCCGGCCATAAAATCAACATCCACATTCAAATTTTTGTGATCGAGTTTGTCGCACACATATTCTTGTAAGATCACACTCAACTTTTTCGCATCCATTAAAAAACCGGTGTCTTTATCAATTTCGCCTTTAATGGTTACCATTAATTCGTAATTGTGTCCGTGCCAGTTGGCATTGGCGCATTTGCCAAACACTTCAACGTTTTTTTGTTCAGTCCATTCGGGATTATACAGCTTGTGTGCTGCGTTAAAATGCTCGTGGCGGGTTAAGAAAATCATGGGGCAAATTTACACAAAATCCTTAATTTTGAATGTGCACAAACTTTTGATAGTAGTGGCCACTGCCGCCGAAATAACTCCCCTGTTAAAACACGTTGGTTATAATACATCCATAAAAGAGGGCCTTAATACCATTGACACTTTAAACCATGTGGATATATTGCTCACCGGCGTTGGCATGGTTAACACGGCTTATCATTTAGGCAAACACATAAATTCAGACTATTCCTTGATTATTAACGCGGGCATTTGCGGCGCATTTAACCGCCATCTGGCAATTGGCCAAGTAGTTTTAATAGAAAAAGATGTGTTAAGCGAAATGGGTGCCGAAAACGATTTGAGCTTTATTCCCTTTAATGAAATGGGACTTGAAGGACGTGTGGCCTTTAACCAGCAACTTCATAACAATTATACCGCACTTGCCACTATTGAAAGGGTGAGTGGCATTACGGTTAATACCGTGCATGGCAACCAAAACAGCATACTTAAAGTACAGCAGCACTTTGCCGCCGACACCGAAAGCATGGAGGGCGCTGCTTTTTTTCGTGCCTGTGAGGGCGTTCAGTGCAACTACATTCAAATGCGGGCCATTTCCAATTACGTTGAAAAACGCGACCGCTCCAAATGGAACATACCCTTGGCTGTGGAAACACTTAATAATAAACTTTTGGAATTGATTTCGGAATTTAACCACAACAGCAATTAACTTGAATTTAACCATAGGATATTCGCCCTGCCCCAACGATTGTTTTATTTTTGACGCACTTGTGCACCGTAAAATAGACACGCGGGGCATTAACTTTGAGGTGCACCTTGGCGATGTGGAAACACTCAACAGGGCTGCATTAAACGGCGATTTAGATATTACCAAACTTAGTTTCCATGCCTACGCCTACGCCATTAACAACTACATTCTTTTGCGTGCAGGCAGCGCGCTGGGCTTTAATTGCGGGCCATTGCTTGTTCAGAAAAAAAACAACAACCTGCTTTCTAAACCGGTTTCCCAATGGCGGGTGGCCATTCCTGGTAAATTAACCACTGCCAATTTTCTTTTTTCGTTGGCCTACCCCGGCGCCACTAATAAAGTGGAATACGTTTTCAGCGGCATTGAAAATGCGGTATTAAATAACGAAGTGGATGCCGGCTTAATTATTCACGAAAACCGCTTTACCTATCAGGACAAAGGCCTTGAGAAAATTGCCGACATGGGTGAGTTTTGGGACTCCTTAATTAACGCGCCCATTCCACTTGGAGGCATAGCTATTCGCCGCGATATGGATCCCCTGCTTCAGCAAAAGGTAAATCAACTTATTAAGGAAAGTGTGCAATATGCCTTCACACAACCTGAAAGCCCCATGAACTACGTAAAACAACACGCCCAGGAAATGAGCGAAGAGGTGATGAAAAAACACATTGCACTTTATGTGAATGATTTTTCGGTGGAACTTGGATTAACCGGAAAAAATGCGGTGGAACTCCTGTTTGCAAAAGCCGCCGAACTAAATCTTTTTCCCTATGGCGGACAGCAATTAATTATTGAGTGATAACTGAATTACACCAAAGCACACTGTCGTTAAAAAAAGCGTTTTACTTAATACTGCAAAACCACAAAACCGGCTTTGGTTTCTTTCCTTCCGTCTAAAAACTGAAGAATATAGTAATAGGTGGATTGTGGAAGTTTACCATTACCAAAGCTTAAGCCTGCCACATTCACACGGCCATCCCAACTGTTATCGTAATTACTTTTTTCGTACACTTTATTTCCCCAACGGTTAAACACCGTTAGCTTCACCGGTCGGCCATACAATCCCTTTATCTCAAACAAATCGTTATTATCGTCGCCGTTTGGCGAAAATCCTTCGGGAATAAAAAAGTTGATAAAGTCAACATCAATGGGCGTTAACTCATTGTTATTGGCCGGATTTCCATCGCCATCGGGGTCCCACACCAAACCATTATTACTGGTATCGCTCACCGAAAACTGAAAAAGATAATCGGCCGACCCATAGGTGAAATTACTAACCCTGCCGTAAAATCCTTTTGGTTCGAGCAATACGCTAAATACCACTGTATCTCTTTTACTGGCGTTCATTTCACTAAGATCACTCTTAATCAAATCAACATCTGTGGTGCCGTCATAAAAAGGATTAACCACCAGTTTACTGTTTTTTGAAACCAGACTTGGCGGCACCAGAATGCTGTATGTACACGGCGCTGTAAAAGTGGTTTTAAGATCGTTTTTCAGTTTCACATTATTAAAGTGGTGCAAGCTGGAGTTTACTGCTGTAACTGTAAAATCAATACGGTACATGTCCTGATTTTCAGGTTGTGGTTTATCCGCTGCGTTGGTAATTCCAAATACTGGTGTAACACATTCCGATACATTTACACTCACCACACGTTCACTGCTGCATGCCGTGTTAGTGGCCACCACGGTGTAATTGCTAGTTACAAACGGACTCACCGTAATGGCAGTGCCGGTAATGTTACCCGGAAACCAGGTAAAACTGTTGGCTCCCTGCGCCTGCAACTGAACACTGTCTCCAACACAAATGGCACTTGAGCTTGCAAGAGCAGTAATTGTTGGCGCCTGATACAACGAAACTGTTACAACAGAACTACTGCTACAACCCAAGGTGTTACTTCCTGTTACGGTGTAGCTGGTGGTTACACTTGGAGTAACAGTAATCGAGGATCCGTTAGCGCCGCCGGGTTGCCAGGTGTAGCTTGTGGCATCAGAAACTTTAAGTGTGGCGTTGTTGCCCGGGCACATGAGCACCGGCCACACAGTAGGCGTTAACAGAGGGCTTGGCAACACATTTACCCGAACCGTGTCGGAAGAAAAACAATTGCCGCTTTCGCCGGTAACAACGTATTTAATGTTTTGATTGGCGCTGACAGAGATTAGGCTTCCACTTAAATTTCCCGGCAACCAAAAATAATTGGCGGCACCCGAGGCCGAAAGTGCCAGAATTTGTCCGGCACAAATGGTAGGGTTATTTAGGGAGGCCAGCACGGTGGGCGTGGTGTTAACTGAAATGGTTATAGCAGCAATGCCTGTGCAGGCACCCAACACACCCAACACGGTGTAGGTGGTAGTGGTGCTTGGCGTTACTGTTACCAATGGGCCCGTGGTGGTATTGATAAACAAATTGGGCGACCACGTAATAAAAGAAGGGGAGTTTATCTGCATGGTCACGGTAGTGTTGCCCGGATAGCACACCTGGGTGGCCGAAGAAACAATGTTGAGCTGTATTGGATTAATCTGGTTGAAAATTTTTACCGAATCAATGCTCACACAATTGGCCAGGGTATTGGTTACCACCAGAGTGTAGGTTCCGGCAACGTTTACATTTAGCGTGGTGGAATTGTTCGGTGATATAATTCCGGGGCCAAACCAGGCAATGGTGTCGTTAACCGAACCCGGCAAAACAATTAATTGTGCCGTTGGATTAACACAGGTGAGCGTATTTCCGCTGGTTATTAATTGTGGGCTCGTGGGATTGTAAACCGTGGCGGTGGCCATGGCGGTGCAACTTCCCATGGCTGTGGTAACCGTATAAATTGTGGTGGAACCGGGACTAACCACTACCGAAACGCCCTGTAAATTGCCGGGCTCCCAATTAAAAACACCTGCCGTGCCTGAAGCAGTAAGTGTGGCGCTTCCACCCGAACACAGGGAGGTTGGGCTGGCAACTGCCGTAATGGTTGGATTAACATTAAGCATTACACTTATTGTGTCGGAGCCTAAACAGCCATTGGCATCCTGACCAATAACGGTGTAGGTGCTATTGGTTGTCGGAAAAACCACTGTGCTTGTAGCAATGGCATTTATCGGCAGCCAGGTGTAGGTGCTTGCGCCCGACGCGCTTAAAGTAACACTATCGCCTACACACACTGCCGGTTTACTTGCCTGCGCAACAATTAAAGGATTGGTTATTAAGGAGGATACTGTGTAAGCACTTATTGAGGTAGCGCCTTCGCAACTTGTAATTGTGCAATTGTAAACCCCCACCCCGGCCACCTGAATGCTGGGCTGATTTGTGGCGCCAATGATGGAGGGTCCGGACCAATTGTAATTGTTGATATTAATTGTAGGTGAGGCGCTTGCAGTTAATGCCAAAGTGGTAATTAAACAACTCAGATTGGGTACCGAAGGATTAATACCGGAACTGAATGCCGTGTTGCGAAAACAGTTGGCAAAATCTGAAACGTTGGTAAAGGGCAATGCGGTTTGCGTAAAACTAACGGCGCCTCCTGAAATTATTCCAACATAATAGCCGTTTTGATTTTGCACCGTTACCGTATTATCAATAATTGCCAATGCACCACCCGCAGGCGAGTTAGCCATGCCGGAAACGGAATAGGAACAGGTTAATACCCCGGCTGAATTATAAACACCCAGCATTTGTGGATTTTGTTGTCTTAAAAGATAAAAGTTATCCTGATCATCGCCCACCACATCGGATACTAGAAAATTCGGGATTGTAAAACTGGTAACAGGTGTTGCATTTCCTATGCCATTATAACGGGTTACTTGTCCGGTCATTGTAATGTTATAAATGTAATTTATACTACCGCCCGGGTTTAAAGCACCCAAACCGGCAAAATGCGTGCTGTTTACAAAAGTGCTGCCATTAAAATACCAGTATGTACCGCCAATTACGGTCCACAAAGTTGGGTTAGGTGCTAAAAATCCGAAGGAGGACCCGAGCGCCATGCCGTTGGCTCCGGGAGGAATGGCAATGGGTACAAAGGTGGAGCTGTTGGGAATGCCGGTTGAACAGATGTAGGCCGAATTGCCAGTAACTGCATAAAAGTTGGCACAGATGTTAGGACCTTGCGCACGCAACAAAGTAACGCAGAAAAAAGAGATAAAAGCAATGTACTTTTTCATGCTGCTTTATGTAGGAATAAGCAGTAATAAATTTAGTGATTAAATAATTTGCTTTACCGATTATTTTAACCGGGTTATTACAAACTCTGTTCTTCTGTTTTTGGTGTGTTCTTCTTCAGGACAATTGGATTGCACCTTGCCTTCGCAGGCACAGTTATTGAGCAGGCGCGATTCGCCATAACCCCTGCCGGTAATTCTCATTTTGTTAATGCCTTTTTTAACAATGTACTCTGCGCTTGCTTTTGCACGGGCAGTAGATAGTTTCATGTTTGATTCGGAGCTTGAGCGGCAATCAGTGTGCGAACCCAATTCAATAAACATATTAGGGTATTCGTTCATTACCTGAACAATTTTATCCAATTCGAGAGCGGCATCTTTTCTGATTTCTGATTTCCCGAGGTCGAAATAGATTGGTTTTAAGTCAATCATTTTTGCCAAATCCATGCCTACTTCCACTTTGCCCATGGTTAAATTCAGGCTTTCGTTCATGTTAATTTCTCCAGCCTTGTCAATTAGGTGTGTAAACACAACAGTTCTTTCGAGATAACCTTCTTTTTCTATTCTTATCAAATAAGTTAGTTTATCACCTAAACGTTTGCCATACAAAAATTTAAAATAATCGCCCGAACTGGTTGTGGTATAATTGTCTACTTCTGAGCTGGCAGCAATGTCTGTAAGTTTAATTTTAACCCCTTCAAGAAGTTCGTTTGTTTTGGCATCAGTAATTAGAGCGCGCAAAAATATTTTTGGATCCTTTTCAATCAGAATTTCTTTGGTAAAGCTGTCTTCCGTAACATTTGCAGTAACAATGGTATCTTCTTTCCCAAAGTAATCGGCTTTGTTGGTTTGTATTTTGTATTCCTTTTCGTCTTCCAAAGCAAGGGTATATTCGCCTTTATCATTGGTCATAACGGTGTCGCCGTTAATCACAATTTTTGTGCTATCCATTACCGCGCTGTTGTCTTTATCTTTTACCACAATCAGGGCTTCTTTGCCGCGTTTTACATCCTTTAAAATCTGAAGGCTGTAAATATCATCGTCCAATCCTCCTGCCTGACGGTTAGAACTAATAAAACCGTTTTTATTGTCTTCCATTAAGTAAATACCGAAATCATCTTCTTTACTGTTAACCGGCTCGCCCATGTTGTAAATTTTTGTGGCCTGACCTCCACTTAATTTGCATTCGTAAATATCAAGGCCACCAAGTCCATCGTGTCCGTTGGATGAAAAATAAAGCACCCCATTTGCAGCAATGAACGGAAACACTTCGTTACCGGCAGTATTTAAGGCATCGCCCATGTTTTCAGGTTTTCCCCAAACACCGCTTGAATCTTTTTTAGTACGGTAAATATCCATTCCACCTTTACCCCCTGGCATGTCTGAAGCAAAGTAAAGGGTGTAACCATCCTGCGAAATGCTTGGGTGTGCGAAATTATAATTGTTGTTGCTAAAAGGAAAAGCTTTAACCATGCTAAATCCGTTTTGATCGAGTGTGGCTTCAAGCAATCGTAACTTAAAGGTGCCATCGGCAGCTCTTTCTGATTTTTTTGCATTGTTTCTGGTAAAATAAACAGTGTTATAATCCTTGCTAAAACACAAAGGGCCATCGTTGTATTTCGATTCCAGATCGCCCATAAAAGGTGCAGGATGCAATTGTCCACCGCTTGGCGCTGTGTAAAGCCCAAGGTAATTGCCATTGGTCCAACCTTGTTGTCTTTTTACCCAAACAGTTTTATTTCTTGCCGATGAAAACACTATGGCATCCTGAAATTTTACAGCACAAAAATCACTTTCGGTAGAGTTGTAGGGTACACGGGCCAAGCTATAGGCATCGGCATTGCGCTTGTAAGCATTTAATTTACTAAGTGATGACGCTAATTCTTTTCCACGTTGATCGATTGCAAATTTTTCGAAATAAGGTTTCGCTTTTTCAGCCTCACCATTTTCAACCAATGCCTGACCATAGTATAACTCCTGAATCGCCTCAGCACTGCCCATGTTTACCAGACCGCCATAACACAACAGTTGTCCCTTTGTATTGTTGGTTAAACGGTAACAATCGCCCAAACGACTGAGTATTTTTTTGTTTGTTTTATCAAAATCAAGTGCCCTTTCGTAATAGGGTATTGCTTCCGAGTAGGCTTTGTTATTATAATACACATCGCCTTTATGTATGTTCCGGTCCTGATTTTTATTGCCTGATGATAAATTAGGTGGTAACTCAGTATCGGTTGTTTCGGCAGGTGTGCTTGTGGCAGCAGGGCTCGGCAACTGTTCGGTAGTTGTGGTTGATGCGGGGGCGTCAACAGTCACGGTAGCTTCGGTAGCCGCCGGAGTGCTTGGAGCATCTGTGGTGGTGGTTCCCGGATCAGCAGGGGTTACAGTGGCTGGTTCAGTTGGGGTAACCGTTGGGTCTGGCGCAGTTTGAGCCTTTGAACAAAAAACAAACAGGGTTAGAAAAAGTGCAAAAAGTAAATTACTTCGTTTCATAAAAAGTGGTTAAAGTTTAGAAGTAGCGCGGTGTAACAATTTTCTTACCGGTAAAAGAGAATAGATAATTTATAACAATTTCGTGAGAGCCACCTGAATAAGATTGAATTTTATTGGTGGTATAATCAAACGAATAACTCACTAACAATTGTTTATTTACCTGAACACCGGCAATTGCCGAAATGGATGATTTGGTGCGGTACGAAAGCCCGGCCCAGATTAAATTATTGATAAGCAGATTGGCTGTTAAATCCATTTGAGCCGGTGCATTTTTCACCACCTTCATCATGGCACTGGTACGTAATTTGTAGTTTTCACTAAGGTTAAAAAGGTAACCACCGGTAAAATAATACGTCATGTTGGACGCGCTTAAACGGGTAACTTTTATGGTAGCACCGGAGTTATTCAGTTTCACTTCGTTATCCAACAAACGTGGAATTGAAAATCCGGCGAAGGCGTTGTTTTTAGACGTGTAAAATAATCCTAAACCAAAATTGGCTGCGGTAGCATTTGGGGTACCCGCAAACTGTGGGTCGGTAGATGAACCAGCTACATCGCTGCTAATTTTTAGTGCAGAAAATTTATATACCTGATTGTCCATGCCTCCGCTTAAGCCCATTGAAATGGTATTGTTATCATCAAGCTTTAACCGGTAAGCATAACTGGCATAAAGTAAATTACGGTTAAGTGGCCCTATGCGTTCGTTTAAAAAACTTAAGCCGGCACCCATTTTGTTTCCAAGAATTGGGCCGTGCAGTGAGAAAGAAGTGGTTACCGGCCTTCCGGGAAAACTCACCCACTGTTGCCTGTTAAGTAAAGTGGCGCTCATGGCCTCCTTGCTGCCGGCATAGGCAGGGTTAATAAACATTTCGTTAAACATGTATTGTGTAAACATGGCATCGTATTGGGCTTTGCCCACAGACAATGTACCCGCAACCAACACAAACGCCATAACCGATTTTATTTTCATATTCATATTTTTCATCGTTCAATAATTTTAGTACTGTAACACTACGTATCCGGTTTTTGGTTTCATACCACTGCCCTTAATGTCAAGGATATAGAAATAAGTTCCCTGAGGTAATAAATCTTTACCAAAGGTGCCCGAAACATTCGGACGACCATCCCAAGGCAAAGAGTTGGCATAGTTTGAACTGATATAAACCCTGTTGCCCCAACGGTTGTATATGATAATATTACAATCCAAATTCGAAGGCAGCCCTTTTATTTTCCAGGTATCGTTATTACCATCATCGTTTGGTGAGAAACCTTCAGGAATAAAGAGCGGTTCGGTAACAACCAACGTATTTGTGTTAATACCAGATAAAGTTAAACTTGTAGCAACGTTGTCTACCGGCTCATTCCACACCCCGTTGCCATTCACGTCAGGATTTGTTCCGGTATTTGACGTGTCTCTTACCGTTACATTGCTGCCCGAAATAATTGCCACAGCATCGCCGTTTGCGCTGTTAGAAATTACCAGCGAATCGTTGGTATTTGTAGTCACATTTATGGTAAAGGTTATTTCGCTCGAAGTTCCCGGCAACATTTTACTACCTGCACCTAACAAGGCAATCACATTGTTTCCGTTATAAGCCGTGTTGGCCACCAAAGCACCGGTGGCTAAAGGTCCGGCTTTAAGGCTATAAGTGGAAGGCGTCTTAATTGTGGCACCATTCAACAAATCGTTAACCGAAACATTGTTTAAAGTATCATTACCAAGATTATGAACGGTAATAGTATAAGAAACATCAAAATTACCATCCGTTATTTTATTTACTGAACCAACTTTAGTTAAACCAAAGAAAAGATTCGGAGTAAAATTAATTGGTGTAGGTATGTTGTTGTTGTTTGGATTGTTATCACCATCAGGGTCTGGATTTAACCCATTTGCCGAAGAGTCACGTACGGTAACCGTATTTATGTCAACCGCACTTGCAGTGACAGTATTTTTATACGGTCCAAACACACCATTGGTTTTCACTTTCACATTAAAGCTCAGGGTGTCAACCCCATTGGCAGCGATGCTACTGGTAGCAGGCACAACCAAATTACTTGACGAGAAGCCATCGAAGCCACTGTTAATTGTGAGACCACTTAAAGTAGAACTGCTTACAGGAGCTGTTACTAAAGTAAATGTGGCCGGCAATGGGAAGCTGTTGTTCAGATTTTCAGTAATGCTCACATTAGTAAGCGCAGCCGAACTGTAATTCTTAACCACTACCTTATAGTTCACATTGTAAGTGCCATCCGCATTTAAGGAAGTACTCGCCACTGCTTTTGCCAAACCAAGTATTTTTGGCACACAATCAACAGGCACCAGCAACAATGTTGTGTCTTTAATACAACCAAAGGCATCAAAGAAACGCACGGTAAAGGTGGTAGTAACAACCGGATTGGCCAGGTTATTGGTTAATATACTATTGGTTGGAATGATGGTTGCGCTGGTATAAGTAGCAGATCCGGTATAGGTTGCACCGGACACAATATCAAACTTGTCTAGCGCGGCAAAACCAGCTACAATAATCGAACCGTCATTGTTTGTTACACCCGCCGAACAAGTAGCCGGAGTTATGGTAGATGTAATCGTTACATTGGTATGAGTACCAACTGTTACAAACGCAGTAGATGAACAGGTGCTTGATAAATCAATTACCACAACCGTGTAAACACCTGCCACCGAGGCAGTAGGACTTTGAACCGTTGCTGTAAAGCCCGAAGGTCCGCTCCACACATAACCAGCATTGGTAGTAGTATTAGCGGCATTCAACGTAACAGTAGCAGTATTACAGGTAATGCTGCCTGAAGTTGTTGCAGTTACTGAAGGAATTGAATTATCGGTTGGAACATTAACTGTTGCGGTGGCCACACAACCGGTAACATTATCCGTTACAGTTAAGGTATAATCGCCCCAAACACTAATGCCAGTTGGATTTTGCAAGCTCGACGTATAAGACGAAGGACCTGACCAACTATAGCTAACATTGGTGTTGCTGGTGCTGCCGGAAAGACTCACCGTTGGGCTCGAACAGGTAATGGTTCCACTGCAGGTAGCCGCCACGTTAGCCGGCAAAGGATTCACAAACACATCAACGGTTAAGGTAGTAGGACATCCACCGCCATTATCGCCAATCAGAGTATAATTAGTAGTTACCAATGGAGTTACCACTTCGGTTGAAGAAGTTCCACCCGAAGGCAACCAGGTATAATTGGTGGCGCCATTGGCAGTAAGCGTAGCCGAGAAGCCAACACAAACCGTGGCATTAGTAGGTGCAACCGTTATTGTAGGAATAGGTACAACAAAAACACTTACTGTGCTGTTACCTATACAACCCAAAGCATCAGTACCTGATACTGAATAGGTTGATGTAATTGTTGGAGTATCTGTAATAGATGTACTATTAGAGGCAATAGGGCTCCAGGTATAACTCAGGGCGCCACTCGTTGACATTGTAACTGTTTGTGTGGATCCAAAACATATTGCCGTTGGAGTGGCCACAGTGGTAAGTGTCGGGAGTGGATTCACCACCACATTTGTAGTTCCTGTATTAATACAGCCATTTACGTCCTCACCTAAAACAGAATACGTAGTGGTAATAGTTGGGTTATCAACAGCCGTGCTACCAGTTGCCGCAACCGGGCTCCAGGTATAATTTAAAGCGCCTGAAGCAGTTAAGGTTAATGAACCACCGGCACAAACTGCTGTAGGATTAGCCGCAGCACCTACAATTGGTAAAGGATTAACCCCTACTGCAAATGTTGCACTGTTCGAACAAACCGCACCATTGTCGCCGGTAACCGTATAAATAGTATTCACACTTGGGCTAACCACCACCGCAGAACCACTTAAAGCACCCGGCATCCAGGTATAATTAGTGGCACCACCGGCATTTAGCGTAATCGAACTGCCAATACAAACCGCTGTAGCGGAGGCAGAGGCAGTAACTGTTGGTGTAGGCGATACGATTAAATTCACCGTTTGGGTATTCACACAACCCAGGGCGTCAGTGGCAGTTACTGTATAATCAGTAGTAACCGAAGGCGCTACAGTAACAGAAACGCCACTTAAAGTGCCTGGCATCCAACTATAAGTCGAAGCGCCCGATGCAGTTAACGTGGCCGTTGCGCCATTACAAATATTCGTAGGAGAGGCTCCGGCTACAATTGTAGGCAGTGGATTTACAAACACGTCAACCGTATTGATCGTAACACAACCACCGACATCACCCGTTAAAGTATAGTTGGTATTAGTGGTAGGATTTACCACCGCAATCGAACCGGTAATTCCACTAGGATTCCAGGTATAATTAGTTGCTCCAACAGCAGTTAAAGTGCTCGGGTCGCCGGCACAAACCGTTGGATTAGAAACTAAAATTGTAATGGTAGGCGTAGGCACAACATTTAATGTAAACATCATGGAAGTGGTACAACCAAAACCATTGGAGCCGGTTAAGGTATAAACAGAAGTTGAAGCAGGATTCACCGAAATTGTTGAAGTACCAATATTACCAGGCATCCATGTGTAAGAAAGTGTACCTGATCCTGTTAAAGTGGCACTGGAACCGCTACACAAAGTAGGGCTGGTGCTGGTAATGGTTAATGTAGGAACGCTGTTAACAGTTACACTCACAGTTTGAGTGTTTGTACAACCCAAATTATTGGTACCAGTAACAATGTAGGCAGTATTTACAGTTGGCGATACAGCTATTAAACTACCTGTAAGTCCTATTGGAGACCAACTGTAGGCCGTTCCACCAGAAGCTGACAACGTAGAAGAATTACCGGTACAAATAGATGCAGGAGTAGCAGTGGCTGTAATTACCGGCAAAGGATTAACATTCAAAGTTAAAACAGTATTAGAAACACAACCCAGGCTTGATCCGCTTATCGAATAAGTGGTGGTTACTGTTGGATTAACAATGGCAGCACTACCCGATAAACTACCCGGCATCCAGGTATATGAGGTGGCTCCGTTTGCCGTTAAATTAGACGTTTGTCCTTCACAAATTACAGTCGGACTGGCAGATACAGTAATCGTTGGATTTGGATTAACTATCAACCCTAAAGTTTGGCTCGACGAGCAGTTGAAGCCATTCATGCCGGTTAAGGTATAAATAGTTGAAGCCGCCGGAGAAACAGAAATTGTAGAAGTGTTTAATCCACCAGGTAACCAGGTATAAGTACTGGCGCCAGTACCAGCCAAAATAGATACCCCACCCGGACAAATCGCAGTTGGTGTGGCGGCTACTGTTAAACTAGGTAAAGGATTAACAACCACCGTTAAAGTAACAATGGCACTGGTACAGGTTCCAACCACACCAGCCACAGAATAAATTGTGGTGGCCGTAGGCGAAACTACTATCGAAGAGGCAGTAGCAGTAGTGCTCCATACAAATGATGAAGCGCCAACAGCCGTTAAAGTAGAAGAACCACCCGGACATATTGAAGCGGGAGAAGCTGTGGCTGTAACCACCGGATTAGGTTGAACAAAAACAGTGACATTTGTTTGAGAATTACATCCTAACGAACTCGTTCCAGCCACTGTATAGGTAGTGGTAACAGAAGGTGTTACAAATACCGGATTACCGTTAAGGTTACCCGGATTCCATGTATAAGTGGCAGCGCCGGTGGCAGTTAAAGAGGTACCACTTCCAGCACAAACTGTTGGTGTGGCGGCAGAAGCTAGAATCGAAGGATTTGGATTAACCTGAACACCAATGGTTTTAGTCGAAGTACAGCCCAGTGCATTTGTACCTGTTAGTGTATAAGTTGTACTAATGCTTGGAGTCACCCCAAAATTACTACCGGTTGAACCACCCGGATTCCAGGTGTAAGAATTTGCACCACTGGCCGTTAAGGTAGTACCAAATCCGGCACAAACCGTATTATTACCCGTAATCGTTAAAGAAGGTGCAGTACCAACAGAAACAGTAACTACCGCCACAGTACTTGAACAGCTACCAGAAATTCCGTTTACAGAATAAGTAGTGGTTACACTAGGCGATACCACAATTGCAGCAGTATTGGCTCCGGTATTCCATGTAAAGGAAGCCGGACCACTTGCCGTAAGTGTTGCGCTGCCACCAGGACAAATTACCGTAGTAGAAGCCACAACAGAAATTGTAGGAATAGGCGCAACAGTAACAGTAGCCGACTTAACACCCACACAACCAAAAGCATTGGTTCCGGTAGCGGTATAAACAGTGGTTACTGTTGGTCCGGCAACTACCGTTGAACTAAAGGAACCTCCGGGATTCCAGGTGTAATTAGTTGCTCCACTGGCATTAAGTGTTACAAAACCACCCTGACAAATGGTAAAGGTGCTTGGCGTAATGGTTAATACCGGGGCAGGATTAACGACTACCTGCACAGCGGCTGTGTCTTTACAACCTGCGGCATTGGCTCCGGTTAAGGTATAAACTGTTGAAACACTTGGTGTAACAGGAAACAGGGTACTATTAGATCCGCCGGGAAGCCAGGTATAAGACGTGGCTCCACTTCCTGTTAAAGAAGAAGTGCCACCCGGACAAATTGATAATGGATTGGCAAAAGCCGATACCGTTGGTGATGCATTAACCACTAAAGAAATTGTTTTAGTGCCAATACAACCGCCACCAAAACCAGTAATTGTATAAATTGTAGATATTGAAGGAGTAACGGTTACTGCGCTTCCACTTAATCCACCCGGATTCCAGGTGTAAGAGGTGGCTCCGGTGGCCGTAAGCACGGCAGTTGTGCCAGCACATATTGCCGTAGGTGAACTACTGGCGGTAATGGTAGGGTTAGGCAATACAGTTACTAAAACAGTAGCCTGACCAGGACAACTTAAAGAGCTGGTCGCACTCACTGTATAAACCGTTGTAACAGAAGGTGTAACGGTCACATTCGCGCCACTTAATGGCCCGGGCAACCAGGTATAAGTACTTGCACCACCCGATGAAAGCGCCACTACCCCACCGGCACAAACCACAGTAGGACTGGCGGCGGCAGTAACAACAGGTATTGGATTAACCACTACCTGAATGGTTTTACTGGCATTACAACCGGTGGCAGAAGTACCATTAACCGTATAAACAGTCGTTACACTTGGAGTAACACTTACATTAGCTCCTGAAAGTGAACCTGGTAACCAGGTATAGGTTGAAGCACCAATTGCACTCAGATTGGAAGAACCGCCCGGACAAACAGAAGTTGGAGTGGCAGTAACACTTAGAGTTGGAAGTGGATTGACAACAACTGTAACCGCAGCAGTTCCACTACAACCGGCTAATATACCGGCAACAGAATAGGTAGTGGTTACACTTGGTGTAACAATAATTGGTGAACCGGTAGCACCGGTACTCCAGTTATAAGTAGTGCCTCCATTAGCGGTAAGCGTGGCCGAACCGCCCAAACATATGGCTGTTGGAGATGATGAGGCCGTTATAGTTGGATTTGGCACCCGGATAACATTTACCGTTGCGCCTGAATTACATCCCAGTGAACTGGTACCGGTAACTGTATAGATAGTTGTGGCAGAAGGAGTGGTTACCACTAACGAACCAGCCAAAGAACCCGGCATCCATGTGTAGGTACTTGCACCACCGGCCGTTAACGAAGTTGAATTACCGGCACACACCGAGGTAGGATTGGCAGCAGCTGTAACAACAGGTAAAGGCTTAACAACTACCTGAATTGTTTTGCTTGAAGTACAACCAAATCCTGAAGAACCGCTTACTGTATAGGTTGTAGTAACACTTGGTGTAACACTCACATTGGCACCTGAAAGCGAACCCGGTAACCAGGTATAGGTTATTGCTCCGCTCGCACTTAAATTAGATGAACCACCCGGACAAACCGAAGTAGGTGTAGCTACTACAGTAAGGCTTGGCAATGGATTCACAGTAACAGTAACCGCAGCCGTTCCGGTACAACCGGCGCTGAGTCCAATAACAGAATAAGTGGTTGTTACCGAAGGCGAAACCATCACTGGTCCACCGGTGGCACCCGTACTCCAGGTGTAAGAAGTAGCGCCGGTACCGGTTAAAAACACAAGATTTCCTGCACAGGTAACAGAAGGACTTGCAGAGGCTCCTACTGTAGGGCTTGGCACTCTGATTACATTTACCGTTGAGCTTGAGTTACAACCCAAAGAACTGGTTCCTGTTACTGTGTAAATAGTGCTGGCCGAAGGGGTGGCAATTACTGTACTACCCGCTAAACTACCGGGCTGCCATATATAAGAACTGGCTCCTGTTGCGCTTAAAGTAGTTGAATTGCCTGCACAAACCGAAGTTGGATTGGCCGCAGCAACTATTGTAGGTAAAGGTTTTACCACCAGTTGAACCGTTTTGGTTGCAGAACAACCCTGGGCGCTAAGGCCCGTTAATGTGTAAACTGTGGTTGAAGAAGGACTAACCGTGGCACTTGAGCCGGTTAATCCACCTGGATTCCAGGTATAACTAACACCTCCCGAGGCATTTAATACTGAATTAAAGCCCGGACAAATAGACGTTGGTGTGGCTGTGGCCACAAGTGTAGGAAGCGGATTAACCACCACCTGAACCGTTTTGGTATTGGTACAGCCATTACTATTTCCGGTAACAGCGTAAATTGAGCTTGTAGTTGGAGAAACAACTGCAGTTGATGCGGTAGAACCTGTACTCCAAGTATAAGAGCTTGCCCCAATGGCAGAAAGTGTTGCCGAAGAACCCACACATATAGCAGTAGGAGATGAAGAAGCGGTAACAGTTGGATTGGGAACTACTGTGATATTAATTGTTTTGGTGCCCTGACAACCCGCAGCGCTTGTTCCGGTGGCGGTGTAAACGGTGCTTAAAGTTGGAGAAACGGACACATTGGAGCCTGTAAGTGTTCCGGGATTCCAGGTATAGGTGGCTGCGCCGGTGGCAGAAAGGTTGGTACTATTGCCAAAACAAATTGAGTTTGAGCTGGCCGTTAAATTAATTGTTGGCGTTGGATTTACCACCATGGTAAACACCTTGGAACTTACACAACTCAAAGAACTGGTACCACTCATGGTGTAAACACTGGTACTTGGTGGAGTTACCCTGTAAGGTGAAACTCCGGTAATAAACAATCCATTAAGTGTATAGGTTAAAGCCCCTGTGGCAGTAACTGTTGAAGTGAAGCCAGGGCATAAAGCCGTTGGAGTGGTTACCACATTAATGGTTGGATTAGGATTAACTGTTACGGCAACCGTTGCATTTTTGCTACAACCGGCCGAACTACCGGTAACCGTGTAAACCGTGCTTGCTGCAGGTGTTAAAGTTACCACCGATGTGGTAAAGTTACCCGGAGCCCATAAGTAGGTAGTTGCACCACCACCTGTAAGTGTAATAGAATTGCCGCTACAAACAACAGTAGGAGAAGCCACTGCATTGGTATTTGGCAATGGCACCACCTGAACCGATTGAGTAGCCGAACTTGTACAGGTGCCATTACTTGAAATAACCGTGTAATTAGACGTTGTAGTTGGCGATAGAGAAACACTGGCATTAATCACCGAACCCGGATTCCACGTATAAGTGGAACCACCAGAGGCTGTTAATACGATGGAACTGCCTATACAAATGGAAGAGGTGGCAGGTGTAATGGTAATGTTAGGTACAGGACTAACCAACCTGTTAATTGTATAAGTAGATCGGCAGCCATTAGAGTTAATCCCTTGAACAGAATAAGTGGTGGTTACCGAAGTGGTAACAACGTGGGTACTGGTTGTGCCACCATAAGTGCTTCCTGGCGGCGTCCATGTAAACCCAAGTGCTGTTGGGGCAAGGGCCGTTAACGACGTGCTGTTATAGGGGCAGGCTATAGTTGGTGTGCTCGTGACAGTCATGGTTGGACCGGGGTCAACCACAATATTTATTGTAGTAGTAGCTGTACAACCCCCAATATTGGATATGCCAGTTAAGGTATAAACAGTTGTTGCAGAGGGGGTGACTGTTACAAAGTTACCTGTTGCCCCGCCGGGCGACCAGGAATAAGTACTAACATTTGAGCCGGAACCTATTAGATAAATGGGCAAACCGGCGCATGGGGGGCTTGGAGGTGTTGGATTTGGATTGGAACTAAACGCTGAAACGGCGGGTGGCGCATTTACATTTACATTAGTGGTAGCTGTGCCTGTGCAGCCGTTTGTATCTGTTCCGGTGACCGTAAAAACGGTGGATATTGTTGGCGAAACCACAACTTGCGAACCTGTGAGCGCGCCTGGACTCCAAGTGTATGTGCTAGCGCCAGTAGCTGATAACGTAGCTCCACCACCAGAACAAAGTCCACCATTTGGATTGTTAATGGATATATTAGGGCCAGGGTTAACAGTAATTTGGCGGGTATAAGTACCAACACAGGTTCCCGTTGTGGCGGTTAAAGTAACCACTTGGGTTGCAAATGGAGTAAAAATATATGTGGATAAGTTGCTTGGTGCACCAAAAAAGGGTGTCCAGGTATAGTTTGTGGCGCCACTTGCGCTTAGTGTAACAGTGTTGAATCCGCAAACATTGGTTGGAGTAATATTTACTGATGTTGGAGGAGCAAATGTTAAGTTAATAATCCTTGAAAAAGGCTGGCTACTGCAAGTGCCTATGGGGCTCATTCTTACAGTATAATTTCCTGCTGCGCTAACTGCAACCGACTGTGTGGTAAGAGTTCCGGTAATTCCAGGACCCGTCCATTGGTAGGGCCCCAACCCACCTGGCACCGAAAGCGTAGCCGTTGTCCCACAATTTGCAACTATTTTTACTGGTGTAAATTGATTTGGGGCTGGATAAACAGTTGAATTATTTAATGTAATACCCAATTCACCACAATTAGAATCGAAATAGGCGTATCCAAAGTGTCCGGTAGGGGCACAATCCGAAACGATAACTTCAACGCTGACGGTATTATTTATTAGACTTGTTAAATCGAGCGAATAAACTTGCCAACCGTTATTTCTATACGCTGGTGATCCACCTATCGATACTGGTGATGCCCAAGTGATGCCAGGAGAGGAACAACTTGAATTTGTTCCATTTATAGGGGCAGCAAACGTAAAAGTCGGGCAGCTGATATAAGAATTATTTAAATGATCAAATATTTTTACGCTCAAATATGGCTGGCTGTTTGCGCCGCAGCACGTGTGATTTCCTGCACTTGCCATCATTGCGTAATAAGAAAACTGATACAAAAAATTAGATGGTGTTACAATAAATTTTTGAGCTAACTTAGTTAATCCACCAGATGGAATATGGTCGTTCAATTTTACCACCGTATTAGTCGACGTGAGTGCAAAAGGAGAGTTAGGGATTGTTACACTGAACACAGGATCGATAAATGGCGTAACACTAGTTGTTACAAAGTTAGCATTAGGGAATGTTACAAGATTGGGAGTAGTGGGGAGAGAGCACGAATTAAAATTTGTACCCGAAGTACAGGTCCATCCGGCAATAGAACCCAGCTCAAACCCTTCATTAACACAGGGTGCAGCATTAACTATTGCCGAAGAAAGCCTACTGTTGCCAGCGTTTTGCCCAAAATTATAGGCTGGTGCAAATTCACCAATGCCATACTTTTGATTGATGAAGTACCGTTTTTTGCTTTCTAAGCCTAATCTTAGTCTTGAGCCGGAAACTCCATCCATGATCATTGCGGTTTTCACGTCTTGCTCATCAAACCCATCCAGAGAATCGCCTGAAAATTCGGTTGAAAACTGTGGTAATTTATTTTGCGCCTGTAATCTTGAATTCGAAAATAAAATAGAACCTAAAACAAAAAGTAATAAAACTTTAATCTTCATAATATGTGCTTTAAAAAGGGACAACTAATTTACCAATTATTTTTGAACAATTTTTAACATGTATACCCAACCATTTCAGGTGATTTTGTAACCCATTGCTTTTCAAACAATTAAACTAGATTAATTTAAACGATTGTGCCTTGTACTTATTGAACAGTACTTATTAATTAGTTAATAAAGGTTATTTCGTGCATTCTTTCATTAATCCGGTTTAGTTCTTTTGGGGCGTTCTGTAAAAGAACCTTCCTTTTCGGACGTTCTAAAAAAACAAAAATCCCCCACCATTACAGTAGGGGATTTTTAGAAGCAGGAAATGAAGGTTTATATCACCATAATGCTTTTAGGCTGACTAAAAGCACCGGCCACTTTACCAATAGGTGCATACCTAAACGTAAGGGTGTTGCCGGGCGTTTGTCCCTTTAGCTCTACGTAGGCGAGTTTGCTTAATTCCAGCATTAACCAGGTAGTGCCAGCATCCACACTGTATTGGTAAACAAAGGCGGCTTCTCCCTTTCCACGGGGAACCGACAAGCCAATGATGCCATTGCCCAAGGCACTCAGACTGAGCTCGGAAACGGCAGTAGTGCCGCCTCCCGAAACCGCGCTGAGACCTGTGGACTCTATGGCCGACTTGGGGTCGGACATATTGTTGGCCTCCAACACAATGTATGCCTTCAACAAATTAAACACCGATACCAATACACGTTCCATTTCGTGCATGTGGCTAACTGCACCCGCACCACCGGAAGTTGCCGAAGCAATGGCGGTGTCGAGGTTTTTAATGGCAGTTTCCACATCCGCAATGTTCAAGGGTAATTTTGTTACATTAATAAAAGTGGAAGCCTTTATTTTAGCAACAAGATCCATGGCTTTGTTTACTTTACCATCGGGTGTTAGGGCACTTAAATTATGCGCCGCTCTGAACTTGTTATTCATAACACATGTTTTTTGTACGCATTACCTGCCAGAAACAGGCGCTGCGGAGGGTTAGTATTCCGTGAGTTCACAATCAAACTATTGCCCAGCCCTGCTTCCGGAGCAGCACTAATGCAAATTAAGTTTCGGTTTAAAGAACGAGGCCTGAAAGTGGCTGCCGCTAATAGCAGGCAGAGGCATCATTCAAAACATTGTTTGACTGTTGGGTAAATTTGTTTAATGGGTAACGTTACTTATCTATTGAAACGCATAAAACCTTAAAAAGTTGCATTTGAACTGTAATTATTTTTCAAAATTTAATTAGGTACTTACGTAATAGAAGAGGAGATAATTATTTTTATCGGTGTATAATCAAAATTCGTTTAATTAAAACTTTAGTTTGTCGAAACATGTTGTAAGTGATGGCTTAATTATATGGGAACGCTTATTTAATTTATTTAACATTTGCGCCATTAAAAACATCACCTGCCACCCATTACCTGATACGGGTTGAATTAAAATTATAGCTGCGCCACCTTATTGTTATATGGCCGCACCCAAAACCACTGCTTCTGCACTTGTTCCATTAACAAATCGGCTGGAATTTATTGTAAGTTGACCTGGCCTTACCTTAGGTTGACCTATTCAATGAATAGGTCGGGAGAAATTGATTGTAGGTTGACCTAATTGTGCTTTAGTCTGACCTAAACCCCTTGCCTTGTGACCTATTTAATGAATGGCTCAGGTGGAATCCATTGTAGGTTGACCTAATTGTGCTTTAGCCTGACCTAATCCAACAGCCTGATAACCTATTTAATGAATAGCTCAGGTGGAATCCAGTGTAGGTTGACCTAATTGTGCTTTAGGTTAACCTGGTCTTATCTTAGCTTGACCTATTCAATGAATAGCTCAGATGGAAGCCATTAAAGCTTAAGCTGGTCTTACTTTAAGTTGACCTAAGACCATTGCCTTGTGACCTGCTATATGAATAGGTCGGGTGGAATGCATTGCAGGTTGACCTAAACGAGATTTGTGCTATATTAAACCAGATGGCTAGTGATTAAATTACGAAAAGTGCAGGGCAAAAGTTGGTTTAGTAAAGCGGGAAGGTTTTTTACTGACCTGAGCCAATGCCAATTTGAACTTTTGCCTAACCAAGTCGGCTGCAATTCTATTAACTTATCAACAATTTAACAAAGTAATTGTGTTTTTTTAAACAGTAATTAATTTAACTGAATTTACAATCTATGCTTTAACTTAACTGACGTGGCTTTGGAGCGCACATCCGAAAGTGCCTACTCTTTAATTGCGCCATTACTCAGTGTTTGGCGCGAATCACAGAAATACTGAATGGCTGCAACCGCTGTAAATACAGGTGATTTGAGCCTTTCTATTTTATTACTTTATGCAAATGCCCTGATTTGGAAAATTAAAATAAACTATTTAGCTTAGTGTTCGTAATTAACCCATTTTATGAAAAACCCACTCATCTTCATTCGCGCATCATAGCTTTTTATGCTACAATTGCTTTTTTAATTGCGCAGGCAAGGGCCTTGTTGCTTTTATCAATTGCTAATAATTTATTTGATTTCTTTTTTTGAACCCAGGATTTTACTCCTTTTTTAAACCTTTAAATTATTTTTTTAAATAACCCTATCTCAGGTATTCGCTACTAAAAGCGAGGTACTGTTGAAATTAACAACCCTCAATCCATTTAATAATTTTTAAATAATATTTATGAAAACCAAACTAACACTTATTTGCGTATTAAGTTTGTTTCTTAACAAACTGGGCGCTCAATGTTTTTCGCTATCCGATAACGTTGGTGGACAAATTTGTTTGGGCCAGTCGGCTCAATTAATTGCCACCCAAAACAACAACTGCACGGGCACGCTCACTTACAGTTGGTACCCATGGGCACACGTGGGCAACAATTTTGTAATTACCCCAACCGTAACCACACAATACACTGTAATAGCGAGCAACAATACCCAATTGGTAGGGGTGCTGGTGGTTAATCCACTACCTATGGTGGTGGCCACAGCCAATCCTCCTATCATAAGCTCTGCCCCTCCGGGCAATGTGTCTAACATCACACTTACCGGTGCCAGTAACTTTTACGACCTGAATAATAACACATCGGTTTCCAACAACTTTAATGTTTCGCCAGGAGTTACCACCAATTATGCGTTTGCGGGAGTGGACGCCAATGGTTGTGCTAATACGGCGAATGCATTAGTAACCGTTCAAAACAATGTGGTGCCATGTGTGGGATGCGGTGCATCCGTGCCATCAATAATGGCTGGAGGAATCATAACCGGACCAAATTGTGTGAATAACAATGTAACCATAAACGGTCCTGTAACTATTAATAACGCAGACCTTATTATTAGTTCGGGCCAAATGATAACCATTTCATCGAGTGGTTTTCTAACAATTACCAACAGTCACCTTTACGCTTGCAACGATATGTGGCAAGGCATTGAAATTCAAAATGGGGGCCGACTCACTATTTCTAATTGTCTAATAGAAGATGCTATAGAGGCAATTGATGTGACTAACAACACTAATCAGGCAATGTTTTTGATTGTAAGCAACACCACGTTTAATAAAAATAATGTGGCAATTGACATTGATAATTATGTTGAACAGATTCCTATTTATCCTTTTGATATACAAAACTGTCTGTTTACTTCTCGCGACATTCCATTTTCTTCTTTAAGCTTTCCACCAACCTCAGCAATTGCTGCTACAGCGTTAAATCCTGAGGCGCCACTTTCTAATGCTTTTATTGACAACAACGTTTATTCTCAAACGGTTGCTAATGCCAATTTAAAATCGCCTTACAGTGGTTTAAAACCAGAAGCCGGAATCCGCCTTACAAATGTTGGGGTTACACTTAATCCCAATTCAAACAGTACTGTCTATTTTGAATTGGAACTTGGTGGTGTTGCTTCTCAAAACATTTTTGACAATATGAGTGCCGGGATGTTAGCACATAATTCTAATTTATCTGTATATAATTCAGTTTTCCAAAATTGTATGGGACAGAACTATTACGTTGGTATTAGGTGTGTAGCCGATCCAACCAGTCACAACCGTTTAAGAGTAGAATCGCCACCGGGCACGCAAAACCGATTTGTGGATTGCGGAATCGGTGTTTATGTAAACAACTACTACAGCGTAAGTATTACAAATGCCGACTTTCGCAGTAGTAAGGGCTGCTCAGGTTGGAATACTTTGAATTGGCTTCCGTATAGTAATGGTATTGATTTAACAACAAATCGGTACAGGGATTATCGAATAGAAGACAATACCCTTTACAATGTAAATCAGGGAATCGGCATAATGACAACTGGCACCCAATTATCACTGCCAGGACTCAATAATCCTTGGGGCTTTGGAACATATGCGGGTTCTTTATTTGTTAATAGAAATATTATAGCCGATAATTTACCTGGCAACCCTACCACGTATCAACGACTTTCTACTGGAATAAATATGGGGATGTGGGCCAATCAGGTTAGCCTTTTTATTGCTGATCCTTTAACTCAAATTGTGCAGGTAGATAAAAATGACATTAGCAATGCAGAAGTAGGAATTAATTTTTCCCTCTTCAAGTGGCTAAATTTCAGTTGTAATTCAAATATAATATCACTGATTGCTCCTCTATCCGGGCCCCCAAGTTTTGGGATTGCTCATTTAGCCGTTAATGGAACTCCAACACAACCCGCTAAAATTGCCAATAATGTAGTTGTTGGTTACGGCACAAGTGTTCCACTTAATTTTGGTATTGCATTCGATCTCGTTCAATATATGGATGTTACCTGCAATTATGTATCGAATGTTAGAAATGGTTATGGCTTTCATTATTTGAATAGTAACATACAATTTAATAACAACGAAATGAATGCGAACTTACACGGGCTGCTACTTGATTGGAATGGTGAGATTGGCACACAAGGTTTAACAACCCTTCCACAGGATAACAAATGGATAGGACTTTGGCCATCGGGAACCTATAAAACAGCGCTTTTTAACGGTTCAGATGCTGCCAATTCCAAATTATATATTCGCTCATCACTTACCGGTCCTTATAATCCAAATGGCTCTTCCATATCAACAACTATCCCTACTAACAATACTGATTATTCTTTAACGAACGGCAACTTGTTGGTAAGTACAAGTGCGCCTGGGATAGCCTTTTGCCCTATAACTCCTTCTACCGCCAGAATGGCACAAAATGGTTTCCTGAATTTACCTCAACTTAGTTCTATGGCCAATCGTAAACCATTTCAGGACCCTTCCATTGAGTTTAACAGGCGTAAATTATTTTATGAGTTGGCCAACCTTCAGGGGTATAAGGCCACTAATAATGATTCGGTATCAGATTTTTTTAAGGCAACAGAAGCTAGTAATATTGGCATATTTTCTAAAATAGATGAGGCTCTTTTTACTAACAACCTC